>NZ_JBVJVY010000044.1:0-58675 GCF_055603265.1 Streptomyces sp. NPDC037288 | reverse complement strand
CAACCTCACCAAGCGCATAACGGACGAGACGACACCAACCTGGCGAGGGACTTACTAGAACAGAAAGGGCAATTCGCCTAGATCAAATGCCCTCTTAGACCGCGGTCGCGCATATCCGCGCATTGACAGGAGCCTGCCGTTCGGCCGGGCCCGTCACGTCAGGAGGGCTCGAGCGTCTGCCGCGAGCCGATCACGATCGAGTGGTACCAGGAGTCGTCGTCGACTTCGGTCGTGCTGCCCGGCGGTCCGGTCCCGCGTGGGGGCGCATGCGCGCAGTATTGCCTTCGAAGTCAGTCACTGCAACGCTGCGTTGCATTCGAGTTCAGCGTCATTGCCTCGATTTCACCCCTGCCGACCTGGGGTAATGGCGTTTCGTCGGTTGACGGAGATTCTGAACGCAACGTAGCTTTCGGGTTGCATCAAACACGTAATATCGCGAGATGGGGAATGGTGATGAGTGAATCCGTCCACACCGTCACGGCGCTGCCGGCGGAGCGTCGGCCCGGCTGCCCCTTCGACCCCCCGGCCGAGCTGATCGACGCCCGTCGGCACGGCCCCATCAGCCGCTACACCCACCCCGAGGGAAAACCCGGGTGGCTGATCACCGGCTACGACCTGGTGAGGTCGGTCCTGGCCGACTCGCGGTTCAGCTCGCGCAAGGAACTGCTGAACGTGGGCGACTTCGAGGTCCCCCCGGCGCCGCCCGGCGAGTTCCTCCTCACCGACGAGCCACAGCACATGCGCTATCGGAAACCGCTGATGGGCAAGTTCACCGTACGGCGGATGCGACTGCTCACCGAGCGCGTCGAGCAGATCACCGCCGACTGCCTGGACGCCATGGAGAAGTCCGGGCCGCCGGCGGACCTGGTGACCGCGTTCGCCAAGCCCATCCCCACCATCATCATCTGCGAGCTGCTGGGGGTGCCCTATGCGGACCGGGGCTCCTTCCAGGAGCAGATCGACGCGTTCATGGGCGGGGAGACAAGCGAAGAGGAGCTGATAGCGGCCTACACCGCGACCCAGGAGTACCTCGCGGAGCTGGTGGCCGCCAAGCGCGCCAACCCCACCGACGACGTGCTCAGCGAACTCACCGACAGCGACCTGACCGATGAGGAGCTGAAGGGGATCAGTCTGATCCTGCTGGCGGCAGGGTTCGACACCACCGCGAACATGCTGTCCCTCGGTACCTTCGCACTGCTGCAGCACCCGGAGCAACTGGCCGCGCTGCGCGCCGGTCCCGTGCTCACCGACCGCGCGGTGGAGGAGCTGCTGCGGTATCTGAGCGTCGCCAAGCAGTTCTGGAGGACGGCGCTGGAGGACGTCGAACTGGGCGGCCAGACCATCAGGGCCGGTACGACGGTCGTCCTGTCGTACAACACCGCCAACCGCGACCCCGAGCGCTTCACCGACCCCCACGTGCTCGACCTCCGGAGGCAGGAGGGCGGGCACCTGGCCTTCGGCCACGGCATTCACCAGTGCCTGGGCCAGCAGCTGGCCCGCGTCGAGCTGCGGGTCGCGCTCCCCGCGCTGGTCAACCG
This sequence comes from Streptomyces sp. NPDC037288, assembly GCF_055603265.1. Classification (NCBI taxonomy): domain Bacteria; kingdom Bacillati; phylum Actinomycetota; class Actinomycetes; order Kitasatosporales; family Streptomycetaceae; genus Streptomyces; species Streptomyces sp. NPDC037288. The sequence goes on along the minus strand of NZ_JBVJVY010000044.1, from coordinate 57,137 downwards.
CTTCCCCACGCTGCGCCTGGCCGTCCCGGCCGAGGAGGTCGGCCTGCGACCGGAGACCGCGGACATCTACGGGGTGAAGAGCCTCCCGGTAACCTGGGACGCCTGACCGTGCGCCGGTGACGGGTGCCGTCGCGTGCGGCCGCCCGCCACCGCACTGGTTGTTCGCCTGCCGCGTGCGGACGGGCAGGAGAAGGAGAACGGGGGGCGAGGGCATGAGCAGCGCCGGACGGGAGCCGGAAGACCCGGCGCTGCCGGTCGGCGACGAGGATCGCGACATGGCCGCGCAGCGCCTGCAGGAGGCGTTCGCCCAAGGGCGGATCTCGCTCGAGGAGATGGACGAACGCCTCCACCGAGTCCTCACCGCCACGACGCACCATGACCTCGTGCCGGCGACGGCCTCGCTCCCGGAAGAGCGTGCGGGTACCACGTCCACGATCGCCGCTGCCGGCGGACGGATCCGGCGGCACGGCGCATGGCGGGTGCCTCGGATTCTCAGAGTCGAGTCGGCATTTCGGCAGAGTGCACCCGGGCGGTTGGAGGTCCGCCACGCGCGCCGTCGAGGTCCCAGCTCAGAGGATGTCCTCCTCCTCCGGAACGACGACCTGGTCGATCAGCCGCTGGATGCGGTCGCTGGGCAGGGCGACCGCCATGGCCCAGTAATAGATGAGGAGACTGAACACGGCCACGACCCCGATGTCCCACCACAGCGGGAACCAGGGGTGCTTGAGCGGCCCGAAGTCGCTGAGGTACACGATGAGCCCCATGCCCACGAGGTAGACCGGCAGCCATTGCGCGGCTCGCAGGTCGAGCTGGGGAGTGATGGGGTTCATCTTGAACATCCGGTTGGCGACCAGGATCACGTAGCCGAGCAGGATGGCGACGCCGAGCTTCCAGTCGGTGGTCCAACCCGACCACAGGATCAGCAGGTTGGCGACGATGAAGGCGAGCGGCGACATCCAGCCGCCGCCGGGCAGCCGGTAGGGACGGTGGGCCTCGGGCAGCCGGTTCCGGAACACCCCGAAGGACAGCGGGGCGCCCGCGTACATCAGCACGCTGGCGCTGGTGATCAGACCGACCAGGGAACGCCAGCTGGGGAACGGCAGGAAGCAGATGCAGCCGATCACGAACGCGGTGATGAGACCGACCCAGGGAACACCGCGCCGGTTGGTGGCCTCGAAGACGGAGGGCACATAGCCGTTGCGGCTGAGGCCGTAGGAGACCCGCGAGGATCCGGTGATGTAGATCAGACCGGTCCCGGCGGGGGAGACCACGGCGTCGAGATAGAGGACCGTGGCCAGCCAGCCCAGACTGATCAGCGTGGCCACCTGGGCGAAGGGCCCGCTCAGCGCGGTGAAGGCGGAGTCGGCCCAGTGGCTGCCGATCTGCGAGGCGGGCAGCGCGGCGAGGAACGTGACCTGCAGCAGGATGTAGATCAGAATGCCCAGGATGATCGACCCGATCACCGCTCGCGGAATGTCCCGCTTGGGGTTGGCGCTCTCACCGGCCAGCTGGTCGGCCTGCTCGAAGCCCAGCAGCGCGAAGATGATGCCGCTGGTGGAGACGGCGGACAGGATGCCCTTGGCCCCGTACGGGCTGAAACCGTCGGCCGCGGTGAAGTTGGCGGTGTGGAACTGGGCGATGGCGAACACGAAGATCGTCAGCAGGGGCACACCGACCTTCCACCAGGTCGCGGCGCTGTTGGTACGGGCCAGCAGCCGGATGCTGAGGAAGTTGATGGCCGTGATGACCGCCATCAGACCGACCGCGACGGCGATGCCCGGCGGAGTCAGCACGTGCTCGCCGCCCTGGACCTTCTCCCAGCCGCTCGCCCAGGAGTAGTGCTGGGCGTACGTGATCATCGCCAGCACCTCGATGGGGGCCACGGTGGCCGCCTGCAGCCAGGAGAACCAGCCGAACGACGCGCCGGCCGCGCCGCCGAAGGCGTAGTGCGGGAAGCGGGCGGTGCCGCCCGACACGGGATACATACCGCCGAGTTCCGCGTGCACCAGCGCCAGGATCAGGATCGCCAGGCCGCCGATGGCCCACGAGATCATCGCCGCCGGACCGGCGGCCGCCAGCGCACCCTGGGCGCCGAAGAGCCACCCGGACCCGATGATCGAGCCCTCCGAGGCCCAGATGAGTCCGACGAAGCCGATCTCACGCCGCAGCCCGGGCTTCTGGGTTCTCGGACCGGGTGCGGCCTCTGACACGGCCATGGTCCACACCCCCTCGATAGGGTGATGGTCACCCCTATCGTGCCACGGTGACGTTGTCTTGGCAGTGGACGTGCGGGCACGACTTCCCGGACATGTTCCGGACACGACTTCCCGGACCTGTGCGGGGCGACTCACCCCAAGCGCAGGCACGACCTCCCCGGCGCGCGGGGTCGCCCTATGAGCCGGCGGTGAGGCGGGGGCCGGCCGGCGGGGCTCCGGTGACCGCCGCACCGTACAGGGCCTCGGTGGCGGTGCCGAAGTAGGCGCTGTAGGAGATCTGCGGGGTGTTGCCGCCGGTGTGATAGCCGCCGATCACACCGATGACCGCCCAGCCGCCGGGCCACGGTACGAGCATCGGACCGCCGCTGGTGCCGCCCACGAAGGCGTCGCAGGCGATGCGCGGGAACGTACCGGGATCGGCCGGGTCGTCGCTGTCCCACCTGGTGGTCCAGCTCCAGCACGCCAGCGGCTTCTCCGCCCCCGCCGGGTAGCCGATCATCCGTACCGGGGCGTGGTAGTAACCCGTCCCGGTGAGCAGCCGCACCCCGCCGACCGCGTCCTCGAGGCGTGTGCCGTCCTGGTCGGGCTCGGTGACCGCGAAGGCGAAGTCGTACTCGGCTCCCGCGTGTTCGCCCAGGTCGTAGTACTCCTGGGGGACGTAGACGCCGTTGGTGCGCACCGGGAAGATCCCGAAGGGTTTCCGGCCGTCGTGGTACTGCGGGACGAAGGCCAGGCGGCGCTCGGGCGAGGTGCCGGCATAGCCCTTCAGACAGTGCCCGGCGCTCAGTACCAGGTCGTGGCCGGGGCTGCGGACGACGGAGCCGCTGCAGGTGCGGCCGGTGCCGCCGGCGTCCGTCCAGAAGAAGGTGCCGGCCTCGGGGATGCCGTCGAAGCTCCGGCTCGGCGGGATGTACTCGCCCGGCCGGGGCCCGTCCACCGCGGGGGACGCTTCGGCGGCCGTCGCGCCGGGCTTGCTCCCCTTGACGGTGTCGGCCGGCAGCGCGGCCGCCATGCGGGCCGGGGTCCAGTAGGCGTCGAGCCGGTCGGCGAGCGGGTTCCGGCCGGCGGTGGCACCGTCGGCGGATGCCGTGGTGGTGAGGCCGGCACAGAGCAGCAGGACTGCCGCACAGACGGCGGCGTATCGCGCGATCCTGGTCCCGGGTCTCATCGGTTCCCCTCAGAGCGGACGCGAGTGACGGCCCACCATAAGCCCGCGGTAGTGGTCGGCACAGCGTCCGCTGCGGCCATTCGTGTACGGCGGCAGCCGGGAACTCCCGCAGCGTGCGTGCGGGCCGTGGGCCGCAGCGGGGGTACGGCCGGCACCTCGTCGGCGTTCGCGAGGTGCGCCGCGGTCAGCCGGAACCCCTCGGGACAGTCCTCGCGCCGGGCGGCCGGGCGGGTTCGCTGGTGCGCCACACGTGGCGACGTCGTCGACGATGTCGTCCACGGACCGCGGATGCTTGGAGAACGCCGGCAGCGGCGGCATCAACTGCACGCCCCCGCGGGAGAGACCAGGGCACGACGACCATGTCGTCCGTCCGGAACGAGCCCGACGACATGGCCGCCCCCGGCCCTCCGGCGCGTACGTGACCTCCGTCGGCGCTCCGAGCCCCAAGACCGCCGGCCCGGTCTCCGGCTCGATCGTGGTGCGCGCCCCGCGACCACGCGGCGCACCGGCGGGACCCCGGCCGTGTTCCGGGCTCGGGACCGGGATACGAGTGAGGCGCGAGCCACCGGGTAGACGCCCCTACCGGCCATGGGAGGCGGTTCCGTGGTCCGCCGCTACGGGCGGGACGGGACCGCCGGTCATGGACCGCACACGCACCGTCATGGGCCCCACCGGAAGGAGAAGGCCATGAAGAAGCTGATACGGGAAGCGGGTGCGGCCGGCGCCGTCACCACGGTGGTCGCAGCCGCTCTCCTCGTCACCGGCGGATCCGCCGCGGCGGCCACCCCGGGGACGGCCGGCCACGGCGCCGCCGCTACCGCGGCGGTGCACGCCGGCCATCGCACGCCCTGCCGCGGCGGCCCCGGCCAGCGGATCGATCCGTGGGTCGCCGGTCAGCTGGCGTGGTTCGTCCCCGGCGCCCGGCATCGCCTCGCAGCGTACGACCCGTGGGTCAAGGACCAGCTGACGCGCTTCGCATCCTCCTGTTAGCTCCCGTACCGCTCGCCCTCACCGGCAAGGCATCGCGATCACTTCACGAAGACCATCTCCGGGTACTTCGGCGACGGTCGCTCCAGCAGCCGTCCGCTGCGGCCGCGCAGCCAGTGGTCGAAGTAGGCGGAAACATAGGCCTCGTCGGTGCGTATCGCGATGGCCGGGTCGATGGTGCCGATGTCGTCGGTGCGCTCGCAGGGCGACAGATTCAGCTGTGGCACGAGCGCCTCCGCGTCGGTGAACGAGGCGTGCTCCGAGCCGAGCAGGGTCAGCTGACGGTTCCACCCCGGGGTGTGGGAGCGGAACGCCTGCCAGCCGGGTCCGGTGTCGGTGTCGCCGTCCTTGCCCATCAGCAGGAGGGGCCGGTCGAGGCCGTGCCGGGCGACCGGCATCAGTGAGCCGTCGTAGTCGGTCAGGTTGCCGTCCATGTCGATGCCCGCGGTGATCCGGTGGTCGGCGTCCATCGCCAGCGCGGCGGCCGTGCCGCCCATCGAATGTCCGAACATGCCGACCTCGGCCAGATCCAGCGCCCCGGCCAGGCCGTCCGGCAGCGGCTGCCCGTCCGCGTCGGGATTCCGTCCGTGGTCGAGCTCCTGGAGCTGGTCCAGGACGAAGCCGGTGTCGGCGACCCGGACGGCCAGCGCCTTGCGCAGGAAGGCGTCGACACCGTCCGAGGGCAGCGACAGGGTGGCCAGGGAGCCGTCCGGGAACTGGACCTCGGGCGACTCGTAGGTGTTGTCGATGGTGACGACCACATAGCCGCGGCTGGCCAGGTCGGCTGCCGACGTCGTACCCCAGGTGCGCGGTTCGCCCAGTCCCGGGGAGTAGAGCACCACCGGAAGCCGCCCATCGCGCGCCGAGGCCACGGGAGCGCTGCGGGTCACGTGGGTGACGGTGCGTGCCCAGTCAGCCCGGCCGGCCGGGACGTGCAACCGGAGGTAGCCGTTCGCCGTGACCTCGTCGAAGTGGGAGGCAGCCGCGGGCAGCATGTACGGGGCTGCCGGACGGCCTTCCGTGCGTGTAGCGGGGTAGTAGACGCTGACCATCAACTCGCGCCTGTGCCCGGACTGCCACGGGTCGGCCCGGGAGTGGTCCACCATGTGCAAGTCCACCTCCCCGACCCGGTACGGGCCGGTCGGGGCGGGGAGGGCGAGCGGACGGGAGGACGACGAGGTGGTCGGACCGGTGGGGGCGGCGCGGGTGGCCGCGGAGGCGGGGAGAGCGGCGGTCAGCGTGCACAGCGCGGCGACCGCGCAGGCGGCGAGCGCTCGTGCCCGCCGCCGGGTGCCCCCGGGACGATCGGGCGGGCGCGGAAGGGGATTCGTCATGGAGCAAGCCTGACGGCTCGTCGGCTCTCCCCACATCCGGGGAAGTCCCCGATCCTGTCCCTCGGGGTATCCGTAGGGGATCCCGCTCGCCCGTGCCAGGAACCGGTTGCCGCGCCGGGATTCGCTGCCCGTGCCAGGAGCCGATGCCTCCGTGCCGGCAGCCGGCCGCCTCTCACAGACCCGCGGGGCACAACCGGTGCTTCTCACCGCCCTTGAGCACCGCGTCGACGCACCCGGCGGGCAGCCCGGCACGGGACGTGGTGGAGAAGTTGGCCGTCACGGTCAGCACCCCCCTGCCGAACGTGGTGCGCTGTACGAGCCCGTCGTCCGTCAGCCGGCGGAAGTCGGTCATCGGCTGTGTGGCCGCCGCCTTGTGCAGGGGCTCGAAGTACCGTTGCACCCGGGCGATCCGCTCGCCGTGGCGGTCGAGTTCGGACTGGTCGAGGACCAGGTTGAGAGGCACGTTGTACAGCATCGCGAGAAGCGCGCGGGTGCGGCTCTGGTCCGGCAGTTTCGACCACGACAGCTCCCAGCGCTCGGTACTGATCACCGAGTCGTGCAGGACCGTCTGGTAGAGCGGCACCCGGTACCGGGGGTCGTACATCGCCTTGGCGACGTCGGCCGGCAGGCGGACGGGCTGGAAGAAGACCCCCGGCGCGTCGGCGGGGGCGTAACGGCCCCAGGTCGGGCGGTCCCGCTCCAGCTTCCACAGCCGGTCGTCGACCGGTGTGCCCGATCCATGGCTGAAGGACAGCACTCCGTTCGCCCAGGAGCCCGCACTCTCCGAACCGAGCACCAGGCGGCGGTCGCCGGACAGCCACGCCATGCGCGCGAGCCGGTTCCTGCGGTCCTCGGCCTTGGTCATCGGATGCGCCGGGGAGTGATCGGCGAACAGTTCACCCGCGGCGTCCACGTCCAGGAAGTAGCTGGTGGCGCCGCTCGCGGTCATCTTGGTGGTGCGGTCGGCCAGGTAGTGCCGGGTGGGCTCGGCGCGACGGAGCGCTTCGGAGCTCACATAGCAGCCGCGGTCGCCGAAGCCGGTGACGATCGTGCCGTCCGCCTGGCGCACACAGGCGGCCTGCCACACCGGGGCGGGCCAGTCGGACACGGAGGTGTCGGCCGACGCCGGGTCCTGCGCGTTGGCCCAGGAGTCGTAGGGCCCGACGAGATAACCGGCCTGCCGGGCAAGACGCGTGGCCTTCCGGTCCATGGGGGCGCCGTCGGCGTCGTACCCCAGCCACATCCGGTCGATCCCCAGCTCCCGCAGCCGGCGCACGCCCTCGGCGGTACGTGCCTGACCCCACGCGTAGGCGTGGAACGCGCCCACCAGCTTGGCGACTTCGGGATTGCGCGCGATCTTCTGTCGGAGCGTCGTGATGCCACCGTGGCCCTGGAGCCAGGCGCGGTAGTCGCGCGCCGCCGCCACCGGCGACCCGTCGGTGAGCGCGAACGTCACCGTGTACGTCCCCGTGGCCTGTGGCGCCGAGAACGAGTGCTCGGCCTCGGTGTGCAGCCGGCCGCCGGCGGACACGAACCTGAGCGTCGTGCCGATGTCGGACTGGACGATGTAGCTCGCGCCGTGCCGTCCGGACTGACTGGTGCCCCAGAACGGCATGGTCAGGCCGCCGGCCATGTCGGCCTCGGTGCCCGCCAGGCCCGCTGAGGGGGAGTTCCACCACCGGTCGGCGACCGGGACGGACAAGCCCTCACCGCGCGGGAACTGCAACTCCTCTGTGGTTCGGTCCGTGCCGGAGACCGGCCAGGTCAGGCTGGACCGCCGGGCCGCGTGCACGGTGACGGCCAGGCGCCCGTCCCGCGCGGACGCGGTGACGGTCATCCCCCTCGTGCCGTATCGCCAACTGGCCTGCCCGTCGCGGACGGTGACCTTGCCGGGCGCACCCAGATCACCGGAGGCCGGTGCGGAGAGCTGCCAGGTGCGGCCGTCGTCCGCTCGGGCCCGCACCGCCAGGGACCTGATGTCCACCGTGGCCTGGCCACCGTCGACCGGTACGGAGAGCTGGTTGCCGTGCGCTTCGATGCGCCGGGCCTCCTGCGTGGCGGTGCCGAACGCGGCGGCCGTACCGATCACACCGACCATCAGGAGCGCACCGCTCACCGCGATGATCTTCGTCTGTGTCTTCGTCTTCTTGAGCTTCCTCGCCTTCACGGCCGTGGACTCTGGCGACCGGACATAAGAGAGATATGAGAGAGCGGTCCCGTCACGGGCCGGCGCCGCCCGGCGGATGGAACTCGCCGAGGCGACCACCGCCGCCGCGGACGCGCACGCGCAGCAGGGCCGGCAGGTGTGAGCATCACCACGACGAAGGTCCGCCGATGGCACAGCTCGCATTGGACGTATCGACGCTGGTCGCCTAGCTTTCCGGGCATGACAGAGCGACGTGCGGTCCTCAGCGGCTCGACCTTCGAGGAGCAGATCGGCTACGCCCGTGCCGTGGTCGACGGCGACTGGGTGCATGTGTCCGGGACCACCGGGTTCGACTACACCACCATGACGATCTCGGACGACGTCGTGGAACAGGCCGAGCAGTGCCTGCGCAACATCGAGGCCGCGCTCACGGAGGCCAAGTGCGGCTTCGCCGACGTGGTGCGGGTGCGCTACCTGCTCCCGGACCGCACGGACTTCGAGCCCTGCTGGCCGGTGCTGCGCCGGTGCTTCGGCGACGTCCGGCCGGCCGCCACCATGATGGTGTGCGGCCTCGCCGACCCTCGCATGAAGATCGAGATCGAGGTGTACGCCCGCCGCAGCGCGAGCTGACCCGGGCGATCCCGGCGCGGCGCGGCCGGGATCACGGTGCCAGGCCCGCCGCCCGGCCCCGCCGCTCCACCGGTTCGCCGCGGCGCAGGATCCGTGCCTCGCGGGGCAGCAGCCGCGGGCCTGCCACGACCAGGACCTCGCACTCGGCCCGGGCCGGGACGTGCCGGTGGACGGGCCTGCGGTGCAGCAGGGCCAGCGGACCCCGAGGCCGTGCCTTCCCGATGACCAGCAGGTCGTCCGGGCACGACGCGATCGAGCACAGCACCCGCCCTGCTGGGCCCCTGACCACGCGCCGTACGATCCGCAGGTCGCCCGGCGGCCCGCCGGCCGCCAGCTCGAAGGCCCGGTCCAGCAGCTGTCGCGCGTTGCCGGCCCACAGCCGCGCCCACGACGGCTCGGGCCAGCGCCGGTAGAGGGCATCGCCCTCCGGTGGCTCCCAGGCCCGGACGGCCACCAGCGTGCGGCCGGTTCTGCGGGCCTCCAGAATGCCGCGGCGCAACGCGGCCAGGCCGGCGAGCGAGTCGCTCACCCCGACGACGACATCCCCGGCCCGTCCGCCCCCTGTCGTTCCCTGTGGTGCCATGACCCCACGCTAGGAAGGCCAATTCCGCCACGCAAAGTCCAATCGACGGAAACTGGCCTTCCTTTCGGGGCCGGTCAGGTCTCGGGGCGCAGGAAGGCGGTCCAGCCGCCGTGCGGTTTCTCGCCGACCTCGAGGGTGCGCAGTTTCGCGAGGATCTTGGGGTCCTGGGCGTCGAGCCAGTCGACGAACTGCCGGAAGGAGACCAGGCGTACGTCGCTCCAGCCGGCGATCTGCCTGAGCGCCTCCTCGGCCGCGTCCATGTAGATGCCGCCGTTCCACTGCTCGAAGTGGTTGCCGATGAACAGCGGCGCCCGGTTCGTCTCGTACGCCCGCTGGAACCCGGCCACGTACGCCTGTGCCGCTTGCGCGCGCCAGTAGGGGTAGTTGTAGGAGGGCGCCCGCGTCGAGTTCTTGGACTGGTTCGCCATCATGTTGTAGTCCATGGACAGCACCTCGAACCTGTGCCCGGGAAACGGGATGCTCTGCAGTGGCAGGTCCCACACGCCGCCCCGCTTCCTCGGCCAGCACTGCAGGCCGCCGGGTGAGGAGGCGTCGTAGCGCCAGCCCAGTTCCCGCGCGACCGGCAGCAGGTTCGTCTGGCCGAGCAGGCACGGGGTGCGGCCCCCGACGAGTTCCTTGTCGTAGTCGAAGGGCAGCGGCGGCTCGTCGTGCCAACCGGTGTGCGACCGCCAGCACTTGACGAAGGTCCGAGCCTGCTCGACCTCCGAACGCCACTGCTCCGCAGTCCAGTTGGCCACCGACCCGGGGCCGACGCAGAAGTGCCCGTTGAAGTGTGTACCGATCTCGTGGCCGTCGAGCCAGGCCTGACGGACGTACTTCAGCGTCGCCTTGAGGTGTTCGTCGGTGAGGTAGCCGATGTCGGAGGCGCCGAGCGGGTTGTTCGGCGGGTCGTAGTGCCGTTTCTTCTCCTCCGGCAGGAGATAGAGGCCGGAGAGGAAGAACGTCATGTGCGCGCCGTGGGTGCGGGCGAGCTCCAGGAAGCGCGGGAACAGTCCGGTGCCCAGCTCGCCGGCGCCGTCCCAGGAGAACACCACGAACTGCGGCGGGGTCTGGCCCGGTTCGAGGGGCTCGGGCGGCTCCGGCTGGTGGGGCTGCCGTCCGGTGTACGCCGTGGAGCCGTCCCCGATCAGCCGGGGCGGCCCCTGCAGAGGCGCCGTACCGTCCTCGCCCGAGCGGCCCGCGCATCTGGCCAACGAGGCGGCGGCCACGCCGATGCCGGCGCCGAGACCGAGGCGAGCCACGCTCCGGCGGCTGATTCCACTCATCGTCATCCCAACCCGCGCCCAGGCGCGACGCCTTGCGCGCCACCTCGGCCGACGCTCCCGACAGCTCGCACCATAGAGCCGATAAGTGTATAAAACGGCTAATTGCGTGCGGTGTGGCGCACAAAGGGCCGGCCCGGTACCGCTCTCGTCACCCGGCCGGCCCACCCGCTGCGGATCAGCGGAACGCCGCCACATTGCGTGCCGCCCACGCGGAGAAGGGTGCCGCGGGCCGGCCGAGCAGGCGCTCCACCGTGCCGTCGACCGCCTGTTCCTGCGGGGTCGGTGCGCCGAGGACGGCGAGTGTGCCCTCGGCGACGGCGGGCGGCATGAACCGGATCATCTGCGCGAGGGCCTCCTCGCGGCTCTGCTCCATGAACGTCACCGGCTCGCCGAGCGCGGCGGCGATGGCCGCCGCCCGCTGCCGCGGGGTGGTGGGCTCGGGGCCGGTCAGCGTGTAGGTGGCACCGTCGTGCCCGTCCCCGCGCAGCACGGCCGCTGCCGCCGCGGCGACGTCGTCCGGGTCGACGAACGGCAGCGCCACCTCGGCGAAGGGGGCGGCCGCGGTACGAGACCGGCGCACCGGCTCCGCCCAGGCCAGCGCGTTCGAGGCCAGCCCGCCCGAGCGCAGCACGGTGGACGGCAGCCCCGAATCGGCCACGGCCGCCTCGAAGCGCGCCGCGTGCGTGTACGTCCCGGGCCGGGTGCCCACGCCTTGCGAGGACAGCAGCACCACCTTCGCCGCCCCGGCCGCGGCGGCCCGGCGCAGGATGCCGGCCGGATCCTCGCCGGCCACCAGCAGGAACAGTGCCTCGGCGTTCCGCAGTGCGGGAGTGAGGCTGTGCGGATCGCCGAGGTCGGCCGCGACGGCCCGGACGCCCGGCGGCACGTCGTCCGCCCTGATGTGCCGGGCGACGGCCGTCACCGTCTCTCCGGCCGCGGCCAGAGCGGCGACCAGGGCCCGCCCCACGTTTCCTGTGGCACCCGTGACAACGATCATGAAGATTCCCTCTCAACCGAGTGAGTTAGTTGACTGACTAAGTCGAGACCGTAGTGCGTGCGGACGCCCGTTGTCTATCCTTAGTCAGGTGACTGACTCAGAATCCGCCGCCATGGCCCAGCCCGCGCGGTCGAACCGTTCCGGCCGTGGTGGCAAGCGTGCGCGCCTGGTGGACGCGGCCGTCCAGGTCTTCCATGAACAGGGCGTGGAGAAGACCACCCTCGGTGACATCGCCCGTACGGCCGAGGTGCCGCTCGGCAACGTCTACTACTACTTCAAGACCAAGGACCAGCTGGTCGAAGCCGCGGTCGACGCCCACTGCGCGCAACTCGACGCCCTCACCGCCCGCCTGGACGCCCTGCCGGACCCGGCCGCCCGGCTGAAGGCGCTCGTCGCCGGCTGGGTCGATCAGCGCGACACGGCGGCCCGCTTCGGCTGCCCGTTCGGCACCCTCGCCACCGAGCTCGACAAGCGCGACGACGGCCTGGACAGGGCCGCCGCGAAGGTCATGCGGGCCCTGCTCGACTGGGTGGAGTCCCAGTTCGCCCAGCTCGGCCGCGCCGACGCCGACGCCCTCGCCGTCGAACTGGTCGCCGCCTACCAGGGCATGTCCGTCCTCACCAACACCTTGCGCGACCCCGGTCTGATGGCCGCCCAGGGGGAACGGCTCCAGGCCCGGATCGACGGGATCGCGGGGCGGTAGGACAGCGCAGCCGCGGGGCAGGGCGTCCGCCGGACGGGAGCGTGGAGGTGCCGCCCGCGGTGACCGAGGACGGGCTGAGGGAGGCGGTCGTCCCGCTCGGGGCGCCGCTCACCGTCAGACCCACCGTCTGGGCGCTGCCGGAGGTCACCGACGTCTGCACCGTCGCCGTCGCGGTTCCGCCCGGGTCGACCGAGGCGGTGGCGGGGGAGAGGGCGACGGAGAAGTCGTTCGCCGGCGGGGTCGTCGTACCGCCCGTGAAGGGCGCGAAGGTGTGGGTGAAGTACCAGGTGTCCTGGGAGATGCCGGAGCAGGTGTCGGAGGCGCCGGAGCCGGGGCAGCCGCCGTTGTCGCGCTGCAGGGCCCAGAAGGAGAGGGTGTTGAGGCCCTTGGCGACCGCCCAGTCGTACAGCGTGGGGGCGTCGGCGGTGGTGAAGGTCTCCGCCGGGCCGTAGTCGTCCACGCCCGGCATCTCGGTGACGCCGACCATGTTCCACAGCCGGGTGTCCGACAGGTTCGGGTACAGCTCGGCCAGCTGGTCGTGCAGTCCGCTCGCGGCCGTCTCGGTGTCGGTGGCCATGTGGTGCGTGGCGCCGTCGTAGTAGTCGAACGTCATGAGGTTGACCACGTCGATCCTGGCCCCCGCGTTCTTCGCGCTGCGCAGCACGGCGAGGCCGCTGTCGGCGAGTCCCGTCGTCGTGGTCGGCAGTGTGTAGGAGAACTGCACCGGGCGGCCGTTCGCGGCGGCCCAGTCCTGGACCTTCTTGACGGCCAGGTTGCGGCGGTCGATCCCGGCGGTGTTCGTGAGGGAGTTGTCCTCGACGTCCAGGTCGAGCCGGGAGACGTCGTAGGTGGTGATGATCTTCTCGTAGGCGGCGGCGATGGAGTCGGTGTCCGTGCAGCTGTCGGCGATCTCGGTACCGCCGTTGTCGGCCGCGTAGCCGCCGAGGGAGGGGATCACGTCGCCGCCGCGCGAGCGGATGGTGGTGAAGTCGGCACCGAAGGCGGAGGAGCTGACCGGGGTGGAGGTGTCGCCGTTCCAGTACGGGGTGCAGGAGCCCCTCTTGTCGGTCTGCAGGAAGGCCATGGTCAGGTACTTGGCACCGGAGGCCTGGGCGAGCGCGGCGGGGCTGTCGCCGTTGTAGGCCTCGAAGTAGGGCGCGAAGACATGTGTGGGCAGCGGGGTCGCCGCGTGCGCGGTGCCCTGCGCTCCCAGGGTGAGCCCCGCGGAGGCGGCCAGGGTGGCCAGGCCCGCGAGCAGGGCGCGTACGGGTCTCGGACGTGTCATCGGGTACTCCCGGGTAGCGAACGGCGCTGTGCGGCCCGGCCGGGGCTACGCCATGATTGGTCTGGACCAGACGTCGGTCAAGGTGCGGGACCGGCCTTTTGCATGTTCATGACTCAATCAACGGGCCTGTTTTCGCGGGGTGTTGGCCGCTCAGGTGGCGCGCGTGCCGCCCCCGCGGCGGATGCGGCCCAGCAGATCCCGGTGGTACGCCGCGAGTTGCCCGGCGGGCACCGGGGCCGGGCTGCCGGCCAGGGTGTACCAGGTGTCGCTGCCGGAGTGCTGGATGGCGACGCGCACGCTGCGGCCGTCGGACAGCAGGATGGTCGCGACGGTCAGGTCGCCGGTGATCACGCCGACCTCGTCGGTCATCGCTCCGCCGGGGCCGGCGGTGACCCGGTCGACGTACCGGTCGATGCTGGGCGGGTTGTTCATGGGGCGCAGGCTTCCATCAACCCGGTCGGCGAGCCCCGCGCCGCGCAGGTGACGTCGTGTGCGTCCCCGTGTTGGGTGTGTGGCGGGGGCGCCGGCCGGTCTCGGCCGAACCGCGGGACCGGCGGTCTCAGCCGAACAGGGGGAAGCGGTCCGCCACCGCGCCCAGGGCGGCCCGTTCGCCCTCGGTGAGCGCGGCGCGCCCGGTGCCCACACGCGCGTAGTGCTCGTCGGTCCAGTCCGGCAGGCCCGGGCGCCCGAGCAGGCCGTCCAGGGTGGCGCGCACCGCGGCCAGGCCCTCCGGGGCCGGGCCCGGCGCGTGCGGGAGACGGACGGTCAGGTCCAGGTGGTGGACGGCCGCCTCCACCGCGAGGGTGGTCAGCAGGTCCCCGGCCGTCAGCACATGCCCCTGTGTGCCGACACGCTGCGCGGGGTCGGCCGCCTCCGCCGCCTGTACGACCGCCGCCAGAGTCTCCAGATACAGGCCCTGGAGCTGACGGAAGTCGAGGAACATGCTGGCGTTCACCCGCACCCAGCGCCGGCCGTTCGCCGCTCCGACGGTGTCCGGCCGCCAGTCCTGCCAGTAGGTCACCGCGTCCCGGTCCACCGGCTCGCGCGCCGGTGTGTGCAGGGCCACGAGTGCGCGCTGCGCGTCCGTCAGGCAGTGGAAGACGAGGTCACGGACCGCCCAGCCGGTACAGCCGGTCGGCAGCCACGACTCCTCGTCACCCAGGCCCGCGACGACCGCCGACGCGGCCTCGTACGCCGCGCGCACCGCCCGCGCCGGGTCTGTGGCGTTCCCCGTCCTCATGCGACCCCCTGCTCGTCCGCCGTACAGGCTCTCACACCCGGCTCGACGTCGCCGTGTCCGCGGACAGCCGCTGGGCGACGTAGATCGGGATCACCGACAGCAGCACGAGTACGGCGGCCACGACGTTCACCACCGGCGCCTGCTGCGGCCGCGTCATGTTGTCGAAGATCCAGATCGGGAGGGTCTCGATGCCGGGGCCCGCGGTGAACGTGGTGACCACGATCTCGTCGAAGGAGAGGGCGAAGGCGAGCAGTGCGCCCGCCAGCAGCGCGGAGCGGACGAGCGGGAAGGTGACGTCGGTGAAGGCGCGGAAGGTCGTCGCGCCGAGGTCCATGGCCGCCTCCTCGTACGAGACGGCCGTACGGCGCAGCCGCGCGACCACGTTGTTGAAGACCACCACGATGCAGAACGTGGCGTGGCCGACGATCACGGTGAACAGCCCGAGACCCACGCCGAGCGGCTCCAGCACCGTGCTGAAGGCCGAGTTGAGAGCGATACCGGTGACGATGCCGGGCAGCGCGATCGGCAGGACCACGATGAACGACACGGTGTCGCGGCCGAAGAAGCGGTGCCGGGCCACGGCGAACGCGATGAGCGTACCGAGGACCAGCGCGATCGCGGTGGCCCCGAGCCCCGCCTTCACCGAGACCCACAGCGCCTGCCGGGCGCCGGAGTTGTGCACGGCCACCGACCACCAGTGCCAGGTCAGCCCCGGCGGCGGCCAGCCGGCGCTGCGGTCGGGGTTGAGGGAGTTGACGAGGACGAGCAGCAGCGGGACGTAGATCACCGCGAAACCGAGCCCGGCGCCGGCGCGCAGGGCGATGCGCGCGGTGCGGCTGAGATGCATGACGCTCTTCTCCTGAGGGTCCTACAGGCCGTTGAGGGCGCCCGTGCGGCGGATCGCCAGCAGGTACAGGACGATCACGACGACGGGAACGGTGCCGAGCGCGGCGGCCATGGGCAGGTTGAGCTCGATGTTGGAGTACACGAGGTTGCCGATGAGCTGGGTCTTGCCGCCGACGATCTGCACGGTGATGTAGTCGCCGAGGCTGAGCGAGAAGGTGAACACCGAGCCGGCCGCGACCGACGGCAGCACCATCGGCAGCACCACCGAGCGGAAGGTCCGTCCCGCCCTCGCCCCGAGGTCGGCCGAGGCGTCGAGCAGGTTGGCCGGGAGGTGTTCGAGGGCCGTGTGGATCGGCAGGATCATGTACGGCAGCCACAGGTAGGTCAGGGTGAGGACGGTGGCCGGCAGGCCGAAGCCGGGGCCGCTCACCCCGAACGGCGCGAGCATCCAGTCGGCGAGGCCGCCCTGGGACAGGATGAGCCGCCAGGCGTACACCTTGACCAGGTAACTCGCCCACAGCGGGGTGAGGATGGCCACCACGAGCAGCGGGCGCCGGCTGGGCCGGGCCACGCGCGCGGTGTAGAAGGCGACCGGGAAGGCGATCAGCGCGCACAGTACGGTCACCGCCAGCGCCACCCCGACACTGCGCAGGACGACCTGACGGAAGACGGGTGTGGTGAACAGGTCGTGGAAGTTGTCCGTCGACCAGACCTTCACCACCTGGGAGGTGAAGGAGTTCGTCGTCCAGAACGCGGAGACGAACAGCACCGCCAGCGAGCCGAGATAGAGGACGGCGAGCCACAGCAGCGGGGCGGTGAGCAGCAAGGCAAGCCGCAGCCGTGGTCTGCGGTGCAGCGACCCCGCGGTCCGGGTCAGCAGGGTCATGCCTCAGCCCTTGATCTCGGTCCAGGCCTGTACCCACTTCGCGTACGGCACGCAACGGACGTCCTTGCGGCCGTCGAGGCACTGCTCGATGGGCGTGTTCCAGAACGCGATCCTCTTCCAGTAGCGTTCGTCGGCCGCGTGGTAGACCGTGCAGAAGTTCTTGTCACTGGTCTCGGCGCAGGCCTTGGAGTTGGCCGGGGCCTCGCCGAAGTACTCGGCGACCTGGGCGTTGACCTTGGGGGAGACGATCCAGTTCAGCCACTTGTAGGCGCAGTTGGGGTGCTTGGCCTTGCTGTACACCATCCAGGTGTCGGACCAGCCGGTCGAACCCTCCTTCGGCACCAGGGCCTTGACCTTCGCGCCCTCGGAGGAGGCGAGGTTGGCGATGACCTGCCAGGTGGTGCCGACCACCGAGTCGCCGCTCTTGAACGCGGAGACCTCCTTGAGGTAGTCGCTCCAGTACTCCCCGACGTTCTCGTTCTGCTGCCTGAGCAGGGCCACGGCCGCGTCGAACTGCTTCTGGTCCAGCGCGTAGGGGTCCTTGATCTTCAACTCCGGCCTGGTGGCCTTGAGATAGAGGGCCGCGTCGGCGATGTAGATCGGCGAGTCGTACGCGGTGACGTGTCCCTTGTGCTGTGCGGCGTCGCCGAAGACGGCCGACCAGGAGGTGGGCGCGGGCCTGACCTTCTGTGTGTTGTACATCAGCAGGTTGGCGCCCCGGCCGTGCGGGATGCCGTACATCCGGCCCCTGACCGAGTTCCAGGCGCCGTTCTTCAACCCGGCGAAGACGTCCTTGTAGTTGGGGACCAGGTTGGTGTTGACGGGAGCGGCGTCGCCGGCGGCGATCAGGCGCAGGGAGGCGTCGCCGGAGGCGGAGACGGCGTCGTACTCGCCGGTCTTCATCAGCTTGACCATCTCGTCGGAGCTGGCGGCGACCTTGGAGTGCACCTGGCAGCCGGTCTGCCTCTCGAAGTCGCCGACCCAGTTCGCCTTCGGGTCGTTGGAGCCGTCCTCGACATAGCCGGCCCAGGCGACCAGATTCACCTGGCCCTCCGTCTTGCCGAGCTTCGTCGGCGCCTTGAGGTCGGGCGGGTTGAGCCCGGTGGCGGCGGAGCCGCCCGAGCTGGAGGAGTCACAGGCGGCGGCGAGCAGCAGCGCGGCGGCGCAGGCCGCGGTGCGCAGGGTACGGGTGGGGCGCACGGCGTTCTCCATGGGGACGTAGAGGCGGGGCAGAGGTCAGGAGGGCAGCCGGACGGCGTGCCGGCGGTGCCAGGCCAGCCGGACCCGGGTGCCGCGGTAGCCGGCGACGTCCTCGGAGGACGTCTCCAGGTTCTGCTGGAGCGCGGTGAGCCGGCCGCCGCCGTCGAGGTCGACCAGGAAGCGGGTGGCTTCGCCGAGGTAGACGACCTCGGCGACGGTTCCGGCCGCGGTGGCGTGCTCCGGCTCGTCGGCCTCGGCGGACTCCGTCAGGACGCGGATCTTCTCCGGCCGGATGTTGTACGTGCCCGGGGTGCCGACGATCCGGTGGGCCGTCTCCCCGTCGAGGAGGTTCGAGGTGCCGACGAAGGAGGCGACGAAGGGGGTCGCCGGGCGCTCGTATATCTCCGCGGGCGTGCCGACCTGGGCGATACGGCCCTGGTCGAAGACGGCGATGCGGTCGCTCATCGTCAGGGCCTCCTCCTGGTCGTGGGTGACGAAGACGAAGGTGATGCCGACCTCCCGCTGGATCGCCTTCAGTTCGACCTGCATCTGCTCGCGCAGCTTCAGGTCGAGGGCGCCGAGGGGCTCGTCCAGGAGCAGCACCCGAGGCCGGCCGACGAGGGCGCGGGCGAGGGCGACGCGCTGGCGCTGCCCGCCGGAGAGCTGGGCCGGGCGCCGCTGGCCGTAGCCCTCGAGGCGGACCCCGGCGAGGGCCTTGCGGGCGCGGACGAGCCGTTCGGCCTTCGGTACCCTGCGGACCTTCAGTCCGTAGGCGACGTTCTGCTCGACCGTCATGTGCGGGAAGAGGGCGTAGTCCTGGAAGACCGTGTGCACGTCCCGCTCGAACGGGGCGAGGCCGGTGACCTCCTGGCCGGCGAGTTCGATCCGGCCCCGGTCCGGTGTCTCGAACCCGGCGACGAGCCGCAGGACCGTGGTCTTCCCGGAGCCGGAGGGGCCCAGCATCGAGAAGAACTCCCCGTCCCGGATCTCCAGGTCGACCCCGGCCACGGCGGTCGTCTCGCCGAACGACTTCCGCAGGTCCTGCAGCCGGATCGCAATTCCCTGCATACGGGAACCTTTCTGGCGCGCTGTACGTTGAACCGCTTGACCGCAAACATATGAAGTCATAGTTCTAAGCTCAAGGTCCCCTTAAGGTAAAGCTTGAGTCAATGCACGAGGTGGTGACCGTGAGGCATCAGGAGAGGGACGGCCGGGCGCGCAGAGCCGTCTTCAGCCCGGTGGACAGCCGGGCCCGCGTGGACGCGGTCGTCCGCCGCCTAGGCGACGCCATCGAACTGGGCCTCCTCGCCGACGGCGAGCAGCTCCCCGGCGAGAGCGAGCTCGCCGGACGGCTCGGTGTCTCCACGGTCACGCTGCGCGAGGCACTCATGGCCCTGCGCCAACAGGGCCTGGTCACCACCCGCCGGGGCCGCGGCGGCGGCAGCTTCGTCTCCCTCCCCGAAGTCCCCGCCGCCGACCGGCTGAGGGCCCGGCTGCGCGGCTGGAGCACCGAGGAACTGCGCGACCTGGGCGACCACTGGGCCGCCCTGTCCGGTGCCGCTGCCCGCCTCGCCGCGCAGCGCACCGAACCCGAGGACCTGCGCCAACTGCGCCGGACAGCCGAGGAGTTGACGCGAGCCGAGGACGCGGCGGCACGCAGCCGGCTGTACGGCCGCTTCCACGTCGAACTCGCGGCAGCCGCCCAGTCCGCCCGGCTCACCCGCGAACAGGTCGCCCTGCAGAGCGAGATCGGCGCACTGCTGTGCCTCGTCCTCGCCGACGACGCATGTCGTGAAGAAGTTGCGGACCGTCACCGCTCCGTCATCTCCGCCGTGCAAGATGGGGCCCACGAAACGGCCGGCACGCTGGCCGAGCGGTGCGTCAGGGAGTCGACGGCGCGGCTCGTCGCCGTACGCCTCACCCTCTGACCGCACCGCGTCCGGTTCCCGGCCGCTGGAGGACACCATGGGCGTCAGGCCCGGGCTCGCCACCTTCGACACCGAGACGGAGACCTGGGTGGCCGCGCAGGTCGGTGGTGCGCTGGAGGCCGTCTTCGAGACGGTCGCCGCCATCCGCGCCGACACCGAGGCCCTGCTGCGCCGGGTGGCCGCGCAGGACCGGCGGCCCACCAGCGCCGACCTCGCCGCCCTCCGCCCCGGACTGCACCCGCATCTGACCCGCGGGGAACTGGTCTCCGGAGTCGGTTTCGTCGCGGCACCCGGCCTGCTGTCCGACGTGCCCGCCTGGCTGGAGTGGTGGCAGTCGGGCGCCGACGGTGGCGTCCGACCGCTCCTCCTCGACCTCGATCCCGGTCAGTCGGCGTACTCCGACTACACGCACTGGGACTGGTTCGCGCTGCCCCGCGACACCGGACGCCGGGCGGTGGCCGGACCGTACGTCGACTATCTCTGCTCCGACGAGTACAGCCTCACCCTGTCCGAACCGGTGCTGAGGGAGGGTCGGTTCGCCGGGGTGGCCGCCGCCGACGTGTACCTGCGGCACTTCGAGGCGGCCGTCCTGCCGCTGCTGCGGCGCCTGGCCCGCCCCGCCCATCTGGTCAACGCCCGGGGCCGGGTCGCCGCCTCCGCCGACCCCGCCCATCTGGCCGGCTCCCTCACCAAGGGCCCCGACTTCGGCGGACTGGTCAGCGCGGCGCGGCCCGGCGCGTACGACGGCCTGCGCCTGGTGCCGTGCCGGGGCGTGCCCCTCGTGCTGGTGCTCGCCTGAGGAGCGGGGCGGCTCGGTCGCGTGCGCGCGGTCCCGGTACGGCACACGGACCAGCTCGCGGACCTGACGAGGAGCCGGGGGGCAGCCGCGCCCGGGTCCCGGTACGGCACGCAGGCCGGCTCACGGACTCGCCGGCCGTGCCCTGGTGCCGGTGCTCGCCGAGGAACCGCGGGGCTCGGCCGCGCTTCCGGTCCCGGTACGGCAGGCGAGCCAGCTCGTGGATCTCGCCCACCGTGCCCACTCGTTCCCGCCCAGCCGGGACACCGGCCGCAGCAGGTCGATGTCGGGCTGCCCGTCCACCAGCACGTCCTCGCGGACGGCGGCATCAACAGGCGGGCACCCGCCTCCTGGACCCGGGCACCCTCGCCGTGGCCGCGGCGGTCGCCGCAGGCCGCTCGGCGGGCGCTCGGCGCGGTGCTGGTCGATCGCGTGGACCACGAGTCCGCCGAGCGGGCTGAAGTACATCTCGTCGGTGTCCCACGCGCCGCCCGCATGCCCGGTGGGCTCATAGCGATGCGGGTCTACGCGCTCGAAGTAGCTGGCTCGCGACGGGTGCCTCTCCTCAAGACGTCCGTGCGCGCGGCACGTTGAGCGGGTCGTTGCAGAGTACGTCCGTGACCGGACGAAGTGGTGGCGGCGGGGGAGCCGGCCCGCTCCTGGCCCGGACGCCGCATCCTGTGGCTGCAGCTCTTCGTGCACCGCGGTCGGCCCGGTGCGTGCGAGCCGGACCGTGCGGTACCTCCAGCCCCGGACGCCCGCCGCGATCATGGTGATCCTCGTCGTCCACCGCCTGCGCGACCTGCCGCTCTGAGCGTCGTGGCCGGCACCGGCACGCACGTCGCGCCGGCCAGTACGGCCTTCGCCCGCTGAAGCGACTCGCCCGGCGACACGCACAGGGCGGCGCCGGGCGAGTCGGGCGGGCCGGTCAGGCCGCGAGGCGCTCCGCGAGCTGCTTGGCCTTCGCGGCGGCCTCCTCGAAGGCGCGGTCGCGGGAGGCCTCGTACAGCGGGACCAGCTCGGTCATCGCCGGGTTCTGCGGGGCCATGGTCAGCTCCGGGACGATGAAGTCGACGTCCAGGCCGAGGGCGTCGGCGAGGACGGCCGTGAGGTAGTTCTGGACGTACTCGTATCCCTCGCGCGGGGTGCCCGGCGCGTACGAGCCGCCCCGGCTGGCGACCACGGTCACCGGGGTGCCCTTGGCGGACGGGGCCTCGCCCGCGGTACGGCCGAGGAGGACGACGTTGTCCAGCCAGGCCTTCAGCGTCGAGGGAATCGAGAAGTTGTACATCGGGGCGCCGATCAGTACCGCGTCGGCCTGCTCCAGCTCCTCGATGAGCCGGACGCGCTCGTCGAAGGCCGCGGCCTGCCCGGGCGTGTGCGAGGCCGGGTCGGCGAAGCCGGCGGTGTGCGCGTCGGCGGTGATGTGCGGGACGGGCTGCGCCGACAGGTCGCGGTAGACGACCGTGCCGTCGGGGTGCTGCTCCTGCCAGTGCGCGCGGAAGGCCGCCGCCACGGCGCGCGAGGTGGAGGCCTCGGCGGGGGACACGGACGAGTCGATGTGCAGCAGGGTGGCCATGGTGACTCCAGAACGGGATGAAGAGGGACAAGGGGCGAGGTGGCCCGCGACGGCGCTCGCCGAGGGCTGAGCTTTTGTACCTGACTATCTCTAACACAGGGACTTACTTTTTTTCATCCCCCTACGTCGGGGTAGTACCCTGATCACATGGCGGCGGACGTGACCCACGACAGCGCGGCGTGCAAGCGGGTGGACGAGGGCATCACCCGTGTCTTCCAGCTGCTCGGAAAGCGCTGGAGCGGCCCGATCGTGGCCGTCCTCGTGGAGCAGCCCGCACACTTCGCCGACCTGCGCCGGGCCGTCCCCGGCATCAGTGAGCGCATGCTGTCCGACCGGCTCGCGGAACTCGGCGCGGCCGGACTCGTGCTCCGCCAGGTCGACGAGGGGCCGCCGCTGCGGGTGTCCTACCGGCTGACCGAGGCAGGGGCCGCCCTGGAACCGGCGCTCCGGGAACTGGCCGAGTGGGCGAAGTCGCACCTGCCCGACAAGCCGCCGTGCC
This sequence comes from Streptomyces sp. NPDC037288, assembly GCF_055603265.1. Lineage (NCBI taxonomy): Bacteria > Bacillati > Actinomycetota > Actinomycetes > Kitasatosporales > Streptomycetaceae > Streptomyces > Streptomyces sp. NPDC037288. Next base: position 34,828 of record NZ_JBVJVY010000044.1, on the reverse strand, counting down.
CCGGCATGGACCGCGAGCGGTCACCCCGGTCGCAGGCTTAGCGCCCGGCCGCGGACACCACGGTGGGCGCCGCGGGCCACCCGTCGTGCGCCTACGGCAGGGTCGGACCGGGACCTGATCCGTCGCAGGACACCGGTGCCTTCCGCCGAACGGTGTGACCGGGGCCGTGTGAGGGGCGGGGGTTGTCCCCCCGCCGATGCACCGGCTGGCCGGATGGTGCGCGCCGGGGCGCGTCGGCGACGGTGGTCTTCCGCCAACCGACGTCGGAAGGACATGCTCGTGCGCACCCTGACGGCCACCGTCGCCACCCTGGTCCTCGCCGCCGGAGCCGTGCCGGCCGCGACCGCCGCCCGAACGGGGCCGCCCGGTACCGACGGGGTGTGGCGCATGGACGGTTACGGCACCGTGCTCGTGCTCGGCGGGGGAGTGCTGCAGGAGTACCAGACGGCCTCCGTCAGCTGCCTGAAGGGCGACACCTCGCGGCAGACCGGCCCCGGAACGTACGCGGCCCCGGACGGCTCCATGCTCACCGTACGGACCGTGCACGACCGCGATCACGCCCTGCTCTTCGCCGACAGTTCGGTGGGACACCGGAAGCTGCGCCGCCTGAGCGCCCTGCCCGCCGACTGCACACGACCGGCCCCCACCGACCCGCGCACCGCATTCGACGTCTTCTGGCACACCTTCGAGGAGAACTACCCCTTCTTCACCCAGAAGGGCATCGACTGGCACGCCGTCCGCGACCGGTACCGGCCGCTGGTGCACAAGGACACCACCAAGGACGAACTCTTCGGGATCCTCAGCCGGATGGTGCGTCCGCTGTACGACGCCCATGTCACGGTGATGGACGGCGGCCGCGTCTTCGGCCAGGTCCGCCCCGGCACGGAGAACCCGGGCCCGGAACTGGACGCCGAGGTCAAAAAGTTCGTCCTGGCCCGCGACCTCAGGGACGCCCTCCACCGTCAGGACTTCGCCGCCGGCCGCATCACCTACGCCGACCTGCGGGGCGGCCTCGGCTATCTGCGGATCTCCGGCTTCGGCGGCTACGCCGGCGACGGCGCGCCGTACACCGCCGAACAGGCCGTACTAGACCGGGCGTTGAACACCGTGCTCACCCCCGGCCGTACCGAACGGCTCAAAGGGCTCGTCATCGACCTGCGGGTCAACGGCGGCGGCTCCGACAGCCTCGGCATCCGCATCGCCCAGCGGCTGACCGACACGCCGTACACCGCGTACGCGAAGCGGGCCCGCAACGACCCGGCCGACCCCACCCGTCGCACCCGCCCCGAACCCGTCCGCGTCGTCCCGGCCGACGCGCCCCGCTACACCGGCCCCGTCGCCGTCCTCACCGGCGGCTCGACGGTCAGCGCGGGCGAGACCTTCACCCAGGCCCTCCTGGACCGGCCCGGGCCGACCGTGCGGATCGGGCAGCCCACCCAGGGCGTCTTCTCGGACGTGATGGTGCGCTCCCTGCCCGACGGCCTGTTCTTCGGCCTGCCGAACGAGGAGTACCTCACCCGCACCGGCCGCGCCTTCGACGGCACGGGCATCCCGCCGCAGCTGACCGAACCGGTCTTCACCAAGGAGGAGTTCGCGAAGAACCGTGACTCGGCCTTCGACCGGGCCGTGAACCTGCTGAGCGGGCGCGGCTGAGCAGGCTCAGTCCACCGGCCAGGTGTGGACGGGCGCGTTGAGATGCATGTAGTCGATGTACAGCTGGGTCATCCGGCGCAGCGCCTCGTGCCGGCCCGCGTGCGCGGCGGCGTCGAGGTGGTGGAACATCTCCTTCTGCCACACGGCGCCGTTGCGCGCCGTCACACAGCGCTGCTCGATGATGCCGAGCAGCGGCTCCCGCCACGCCGCGTCCATGCCGGAGTGCTCCAGGCCCCGGTGCGCCAGCGGCAGCAGCCGCCGCAGGACCAGTTCCGGCACCGGCACCTCGCCCATCCCCGGCCAGTACAGCAGGGCGTCGATGCCGTGCCGGGCGGCGGTGTGCAGATTCTCCTCGGCGGCCGCGAACGACATCCGCGACCACACCGGCCGGTCCTCCTCCACCAGGGCGCGGGTGAGCCCGTAGTAGAAGGCACCGTTGGCGAGGGTGTCGGCGACGGTCGGTCCGGCGGGCAGCACCCGGTTCTCCACCCGGATGTGCGGCAGGTCGTGCGAGACGGCGTACACCGGGCGGTTCCAGCGGTAGATCGTGCCGTTGTGCAGGGTCAGTTCGCCGAGTTCGGGGGTGTCTCCGCGGTCCAGCGTCTCCACCGGGTCCTGCTCGTCGCACAGCGGGAGGAGCGCGGGGAAGTAGCGCAGGTTCTCCTCGAAGAGGTCGAAGACGCTGTTGATCCACCGCTCGCCGAACCACACCCGGGGCCGTACGCCCTGCACCTTGATCTCGTCCGGGCGGGTGTCCGTGGCCTGCTCGAACAGCGGGACACGGGTCTCGTGCCACAGCTCCTTGCCGAACAGGAACGGTGCGTTCGCCGCCAGCGCGACCTGGACCCCCGCGATGGCCTGTGCCGCGTTCCAGTAACCGGCGAACTCCTCGGGCGACACCTGCAGATGGAACTGCGTGCTGGTGCACGCGGCCTCCGGGGTGATCGTGTCCGCGTACGTCCGCAGCCGGTCCACACCGTCCACCTCGATGCGCAGGTCCTCGCCCCGGGCCGCGAAGATCTGGTCGTTGAGCAGCTGGTAGCGCGGGTTCTCCGACAGGGATTCCTCGCCGATGTCCTCCTGGCGCAGGGTGGGCAGGATCCCGATCATGATCAGCCGGGTGCCGATCGACCTGGCCCGCTCGTCGGCGTGGTTCAGCGCGGCGCGGATCTCCGACTCCCACGCGTCGGGTCCGCCCGCGATCAGCCGCCGGGGCGGGACGTTGATCTCCAGATTGAACCGGCCCAGCTCGGTGGACCAGGCGGGGTCGGAGATCGCCTTCAGCGCATCGGTGTTGCGCATCGCCGGCTCGGCGTCCTCACCCACCAGGTTCAGCTCTATCTCCAGGCCGACCTGCGGCCGCTCGGACTCGAACCGTGACTCGCGCAGCATCTGCGCCAGCGCGTCGAGGCACTCGTGCATCTTGATCCGGTACCGGCGGCGGTCCTCGCGGGTGAAGACGAGCGCCGGGACGTCGCGTCCCATCGGCCCTCCAGGATTTCCCCTCGTCGCAGACCTCTCCACCCAGAGTCGCACCATCACGCGAGCCCCACCAAGCGTGGCCCGCAGCCGCGCGGCGGTGGACCTCCGCGCCGGAGTCTCTCGTAAGAGGCACGTCGACACCGCGCTCGCCCAGAGTTCGGCCGTGCACGGCACGTGGTCGCGGCGGATGCGGTCGGCGAGCGGTGCGGTGCCGTTGAAGCGGGCGGCGCTCGTCGCCCCCGCGTCCGGATCCGGCAGGACCACGCACGCGCCGCCGCCGGTGCGGCCGGAGGTGCGCGGCGAGCAGTGCCGGCCGGAGCCGAACGTGGCCGGCATCAGTGCCAGCCCCCACCGCGCGGGGACGCCGATCGCCTCGCCGACGACCCCGGCGGGACGCTGATCGCGGACGAGGGCGGCGCACGTCTCGTCGCGGAGCACCCGTCGGCCGTTGCGGAGTCGGCCGGCGCGCACGACCTCGGCGGCGACGGCCGCCTCACCGAAGGATCCGGCCACGCAGGCGCCGGGGCAGCCCCGGGTGACGTGGAACCGGGCGACGCGGGCCGCTGCCGCTGCGGGCCCCGGGCGGGGAAAGTCGGCGAAGGCTGTCCTGCCGCGGCGGGGGTGATCCCCGAGACCAGCAGGTACCCGGTGTGGCCGGGACAGGCCGCCCGCCGCCCCGCAGGCCACTCGGGATCGGCGTCCGTGGCGCAGATCAGCGCGATCAGCGCGATCAGCGCGGCCCGGCTCCCAGGCCCGGGGCGAAGGCGGCCGTGGCCGGTGGCCTGGACGCCGAGAACCTCGGCACAGCCGAGTGCGCACTCAGCGGAACGCCCGGCGACCCCTCGCCGAGTGCCGACATCCATGACGGTCCGGCCGGCAACACCCTCACCTGCTCCCCCGCGCAGGTGCCGGCTTCGCGTGAACGCCCGTACGTACAGCTCCCGTTGCCGGGCCGGCCGGCCGTCGGTGCGGGATCGTGCTGGCTCCGGTGGGCGGAGATTGCGAAGATGGGCCCATGACCACCTCGCAGGGCGCTCGCCGGCCCACGATCGCCGACGTCGCCGCCGCGGCGTCGGTGTCGCGGACCACGGTGTCCCACGCCCTCAACGGCATCGGCAAGGTCGACCCACGGACCCGCGAACGCATCAAGAAGATCGCCGCCGAGCTGGGGTACCGGCCCAACCTGCGCGCCCAGCGGCTGCGCCGGGGCCAGGCCAAGGCCATCGCGCTGGCGTCCTCGATGCCGTTCGCGGTGGCCGGCGGCCCCTCACGGCTCGGCTTCTACATGGAGGTGGCCGCCGCGGCGGCCGAGCGGGCCCTCGTCCACGACTACGCCCTGGTGCTGATCCCGCCCGTGCGGTCCGGAGCCGCGCTGTACTCCGTCGACATCGACGGCGCGATCGTGGTCGAGCCCGAGGCGGACGACGCGGCCGTGGCCCAACTGCGCGAGCGCGGACTGCCGTACGTCGCCCTGGGCCGGCCCACCGCGCCCGACGACGACGCCCCCTACGTGGATCTGCACGGCGGCAGGGTGGTCGAACTGCTTCTGGACCATCTGCGCGACCAGGGCGCCCGCAGCCCGGCACTCATCGTCGGCGCGGGCACCCGCCACTCCTCGGTCGACGCCCGCGCGGTCTACGAACAGACCGCCGCCGCGCACGGCTGGCCGCCGATCGTCGCCACCGCCCCGGAGGAGGGCGGCGAGCAGGCGGGGTACGACCGATGCGCCGCGCTGCTCGCGCAGCACCCCGGCATCGACGCGCTGTGCGTGCTGGTCGACGCCTTCGCCGTCGGCGCCGTACGGGCACTGCGGGAGGCGGGACGCCGTGTTCCCGACGACGTCATGGTCGTCACCCGGTACGACGGGCTGCGCGCCCGCACCTGCGAACCGCCGCTCACCGCGGTCGACCTGCGGCTGGACCGCGCCGCCGCGGACGCGGTGGAACTGCTGCTCGCCCGGCTGGGCGCGGGCCCGGCCACCGGCCCGGCCGGGCCCGCGGCGACCGGCGGCGGGCTGCCCTCCGCCGCCCCCCGGCTCGTCCTGCGCACCTCGTCGCTGCGCCGCCCACCGCCCGGGACCGGCGGAACGCGCACGTGGACGGCGTAGACACGGGGACGGCGTAGACCGGGGTCCGACCGGCGACGGTGTGGAACAGGGTCCGTCCGGCGGCGGGGGACAACGGGGCCCGTCCGACAGCAGGGCACAGCGGGGCCCGTCCGTCAGAGGTGTGTCACGTCCCCGTCATCAGCACCACCCCGGACACCAGGGCGAAGACGAGGACGAACGCCCGCATCCGCCGCGCGTCGACCCGACGGTGCGCGAGCCGGCTCAGCCAGGCCCCCGCGGCGAGCGCCGGCAGCAGCAGGAGTGCCCAGCCCATGTCCGCCGGACGTCCCCGCCCGGTGACGAACAGCAGGAGGAGTGAGGCGACTTCGCCCACCAGGAAGCAGGCGGCGACCGTCGCCCGCAGCTCGCCCGGCGGCCGGTGCTGGTAGACGAGGGCGAGGGGCGGGCCGCCCACTCCGGTCGCGGTCTCGGTCAGCCCGGTGACGACACCGGCGCCCACATAGGCTCCGCGCCCGGGCACGAACGACGGCACGACGAGACTCACCACGGCCGCCAGTACCGTTGCCGCGCCGACGACGGCTCCGAGCGCGCCCTGCGGGATCGCCCACAGCAGCGCCAGCCCCGCCGGTGTCGCCGTCAGCCGCGCCGCCGTGATCCACCGGGCGCCGCGCAGATCGAGACTGTGCCGCTCGCGCCAGGCGACGTACAGGTTGAGCGGGATCATCGCGGTCAGCACGAACACCGGTAGCAGCGCCGGATCGACGAGACCGGCGACCGGCGCGACGATCAGTGCGAACCCGAGGCCGCTGGTCCCCTGCACGAACGCCGCCGCCGCGACGGTCAACGCCAGTACCGCCAGGGTGCCGGCGCTCATCGCCGGCCACCGGGACAGGGCGCGGAGAGGGCGGAGCCGTACGGGTGCCCATGGGGCGCTGGGACGGTGGGGGTGTTCCCGGCCGTGAGTGTGGTCCGCGGGGACGCGGAGGCGTCCGGCGTCGCCGCCCGCTGCCGTGCGGTCACCGATGTCGGATGGGTCCGTGCCACCCCGGCGCGCCGTACCACGCGCGGGCCCAGTTCGGCGGCCCGTCGCACCAGTGCCGGTCCGTCCCAGTCCGGCGGCCAGCCGTGCCACAGGCGCAGCCGGCCGGCGACGAACACGGCGGTGAGCTGGTCCCGGTTGCCGCGCCGGACCAGCTCCCACGGCAGGTCCCAGGACGGCTGCATCTCCGGCCCCCCGACGTCCACCAGGAGGAAGTCCGCGGCGGCACCGGACACGACGCGTCCCGTGCGCCGGCCGAGTCCGACTGCGTCCGCGCCGCCCGCCGTGGCCCGCTCCCACCACGTCCAGCCGGCGCCGCAGGAGGAGTCGCCGCTGGCCAGGCCGTAGGCGAGCCGCTGAGCGAACTCCGCCGCGTCCGCGAGCCGGAAACCGTCCCCGCGCGTCCCGTCGGTGCCCAGGCCGAACCGGATGCCGCGCTCGGCGAAGGCGGTCGCGGGGGCGACGGCGTTGCCCTTCCACGCGCTGGCGACCGGGTTGTAGCTCACCGCCGTGCCGCTGTCCGCGAGCAGCGTGACCTCGGCCGGGGTGAGCAGCGTCGCGTGCGCGGCCAGCAGCTGCGGGCCCAGCGCGCCCACATGGTGCAGATACTCCAGGGGCCGCAGCCCGTGCCGGACCAGGGACCGCTCGACGGCGACGAGGTGTTCGTTCACGTGGATCTGTACGACCGTGCCCGCGTCGGCGGCGAGCCGCGCCGTCGCCGCCAGCGTGTGTGCGGTCGCGGCCTCCGGCACGGAGACGGCGAGCGAGGGATGGACCAGGTCGTCGGCGCCGTAGCGCGCGAGGTGCTGCTCGGCGGCGGCGAGCACGGCCCGCGGATCCGCGTCGTCGCCGGTGCCGTCGGAGGCGTCGTTGCAGATCAGCCCCAGCACGCAGCGGATGCCCGCGTCGCGCGCGGCCGAGGCCACCACGTCCACGTCCACCGTGGCCCGGGTCCCCGACTCGGCGACCGTCGTGAAACCGCCCCGCAGGGACTCCAGCGCGGCCAGTTTCGCGGCGACGTACGCCGACTCCTCGTCCAGGGCGCGCTCCAGCGGCACCCACACCCGGCGGAAGATCTCCGACGGCTCCCCGAAGGCCAGGGCACCGCCGAAGCTCTGCGTCAGATGGTGGTGGGCGTCGACGAAACCCGGCATCAGCACCTGTCCGGGCAGCCGGACGGGGGTCAGCGACGGGTGCGTACGGACGATCCGCTCGACCGGGCCGACGTCGCCGAACACGCCGTCCCGTACGACCACCGCGTGCAGCTCCAGCGGGCCGTCGGGGGTGAGCGTCACGTCGGGGACCAGCAGCAGCGCGTCATGGCGGAGCCGGTCGGGGGTCAGGTCGGTCATGCTTCTCCGTTGTTCGAAAGGGGAAGAGGGGCTGTGCGGGAGGTCAGACACGGGCGGCGGGACCCGGCGCCTCGGCCGGCACGGCGGCGGTGGTGTCCGCGGGGTGCCGCCCCAGGTGGTGGAAGACGACGTTGAGGACGGCGGCGACGAGGGCGCCCACGGCGACCCCGCTCTCCAGCAGGATCCGCACGCCGGACGGGAAACCGGCGTACACACCGGGCACCAGGATCGGCAGCAGCCCCAGCGCGACCGCGACCGCGCAGGTCACCGTGGCCGTGTGGTCCTCGAGCCGGGCCCGGCCGAGCATCTGCACGCCGAGGACGGTGATCACCGCGAAGACGACCATCGCGGCTCCGCCGACCACCGCCGACGGCATCACGGTGATCGCCCGCGCGACCGGGGTCACAAAGCCGAGGACGACGAGAACGACGCCCGCGGCGGCCGTGACATACCGGCTGCGCACGCCGGTGACCCGGACGATGCCGATGTTCTCCCCGCTGGTCACCATCAACGGCAGGCCGAAGCAGCCGCCGAGCAGTGAGGTCAGGGCGTCCCCGCGGATGGTGCGCGGTACGTCGGTCCGCACGTCGATGTCCTTGCCGACCGCCTCCGCGTTGATGACGGTCTGCCCGGTCGCCTCCGCCATGGACGCGAGGCTGTACAGCAGCAGGGGCAGCGCGGCGAGCAGGTCGAAGACGGGTGTGCCGAACGGCAACGGCCGCGGCACGCCCACCAGTTGGCCCGCCAGGGCGGAGCCCGGGTGGACCTGCCCGAGGGCGCAGGCGAGGGCCGTGCCGGCCGTGAGGCCGAGCAGTACGGCGAGTTGCCGCAGGACACCGCGCAGCAGCCGGGTGAACACGACGATCAGGGCGATGGTGGCGAAGGCCAGCCCGAGCCGGGCCGGATCGGCGAAGCCCGGCGTGCCGGGCTGCCCGGTGACCAGCAGCGCGCCGACCTTCACCAGGTTGACCCCGACGATCACGATCATCGTGCCGATGACCAGCGGCGGGAAGAATCTCAGCAGGCGCGCGAACAGCGGCAGCACCAGGAAGGTGAAGGCGGCGGTGAGGAGTACCGCGCCGGTCGCCGTGCGCAGTCCGTGCTGCTGCGCGATCGACAGGAACAGGATCAGTGGCGCTCCGCCCGGCAGCATCACGAACGGCAGCCGGGGCCCGAACTTCCAGGGGCCGAGTGACTGCACGAGCGAGCCGATCCCGGACAGCAGTAGGGCCGCCGAGAGCAGGTCGACGGTGATGCCGGGACTGAGCCGGAGGGTGGCGCTCATCAGGAAGATCGCGGAGATCGGTGTCGCCGCCATGACGAGGACGTGCTGCACACCGAAGAGCAGGATCCGCCCGAGGGGACGGGACTCGTCGACGGGATGTACGGGACTGGACACGTGCGGGCTCCGTTCGGCTCGCTCGGCTCAGGCCTCGACGATCCGGCCGTGGACGGCGGCCAAATCGATTTGGCCACATCGATTTGGCCGCCAGTATGGAGCCGTCGGTGGGGGATCGGTCAAGGGGTGCGGAGGGCAAGCCTGGTGCTCCTCTCGGCGACCGTCACGGCCTCGGCCCCGCAAACGGCCGGCCAAGGCTTCCCCTGTCAACTACCGGGCACACGTCGGTAGTTCCCGGTTCCAGGGCCGCCTTGCCGGGTGGCGGGGGCGGCACGGCCTGCGGCGGCGGCGGGGGAGACGCCGACGGCGCGCGAGCCGGGGGAAGCAGGTCCCGGTGCCGAGACGGTGCAGCCCATGGCCCGGTGCCCGCGTCACCCGGCCGGACCGGCTCCGCTGGCCCGCGGGCGATCGGCGTCGGAGGGTCTGTAACAAGATCGGGAAGTCGAGGCTTTCGGCCGACCGGTCGCAGAGTCGTCCCCCCGTGTTCGTGACGAGGCGGGCCGACACGCCGGGGCGGGGAACGGTAAATCCATGCGCTCGGGTCGTTCCCCGCCCCTTCTGTCCCCGCTCGGGCCCACTGCGCGACCGTGCGCATCCCGTCCTGCTCCCGCCGTGGCCCGAAGCGCCCCGCCCCGGCTCCGGCGGGACGTTCACCGTCCCGGCATCAGCCGGACGGCTCCTCCGGGTTCCATCACCTACGACGGCCGGGAACTGGCCTGGTCCCGGTGCCGGCCGCACGGCCACCGCCGGCACAGCGGTGTCCCGGCGCTCAGTTTCCGTCGGGCGGGTCTGCGCGCTGCGTCCCGGGAGCGCGCCAGCCGCCCGTGACCTCCTTGGTCGGCTTGTGCGGAAAGCGGCGTTCGTCGTATCGCTGCGCCTGCGAGCCCGGCAGGACGTACAGGGTCTCGGTCTTGTCCTGGAGGGGACGCAGGACCGTGTCCAGGAAGGTTCTGCGGTCGTCGAGGTAGGGGCCGAGCACGTCCTCGCCGGCGGGACAGACGGCTACGCAGTAGCCGGACTTGTAGCTGGGTTTGAAGGCGAGGCTCTGCCACATCGACGCGTTCTCCGGGTCGGTGACCCGGGAGCGGAAGTCGGCGGCGTCCTCGCTGTCGGCCACGGTCTGCGCCCAGTCGGTGAACCCGCTCATGAACTCCCGGTAGTTGTGTGTCGTGCAGGCCAGGGCGTCGAACGTGCCGTCCCTGCCGATCGCGCCCACCGGGCAGGCGGCCACGCACAACTTGCAGTCCACACAGGGGCTGTGGTCCAGCTCCTGCCCGTACGCGCTGACCGGAGCGTCCACGAGCACCGTGGCGAGCAGCACGAAGTTGCCGAAGCGGGGGTGGATGACGTTGCGGTGCAGCCCCATCACACCCAGGCCGGCGGCCACGGCGACCGTCTTGTGGGCCACCACCCAGATACGACCCGGAAAGCGTTCCATCTCCTGCGGAAACCCGGCCGACGGGTTGAGCGCGCGATGGCCGGCGTCCTCCAGCGCCCGGGCCACCGTACGGGCCGCCGCGTTGACCTGTTCGTCGGTCTGGTGGAACTCCTGGTTGGCCACGCTGCGCGCGGGCGAGCGCGTGTTGTTGCGGTTCATGCGGACCACCAGCGAGACCAGCGAGCGCGTTCCCGGCAGCGCGGCCAGCGCGTGCTCGCGTTCTCCGGCGAGGCCGGGATGGTCCAGGCTCACCGCTGCCGCGTCGTCCGCGCCGGCCTCCAGGCACAGTGCGCGCAGCCACGCCGCGTCGATCACCGGGGGCGGCGCGGGCCGGCCGCCGGACGACCGAGCGGCCAGTAAGGCTCGCACGGACGGGTGGGTGGCGAGTTTGGCGGGCAGCCTGTGACCTGCTGCTTCCTCGGTGGTGTCCTGCTCGCGCATCCTGCCCCTCCCGGTTAAGTTTGAATTCCAAACTCACTATGCCGGTCGGCCGGGCCTTCAGGCAAGGGGTGACTCGGTGGGTACCGGTCGGGTGCGCTTGCGCGTGGAAACCGATCGGTTTACGGTTGCTGGAAACCGATCGGTTTTCTCTCGGGAGATGAACATGACTTCGATCAAGGACTCGGTCGTACTGGTCACCGGCGGCAGCCGTGGTCTGGGCAAGGCGCTGGTGGAGGAGTTGTACAGGCGCGGAGCCGCCAAGGTGTACGCCACGGCTCGCGACCCGCGCACCGTGTCCCACCCCGACGCCGAGCCGCTCGCCCTTGAGGTCACCGACCCCGCCTCGGTCGAGGCCGTGGCGGCGCGGGCCCAGGACGTCACGATCCTGGTCAACAACGCCGGCGTCTCGCTCGGCGCGAGGTCCTTCCTCGACACTCCCGTCGACGTCATACGCCGCGAATTCGAGATCAACTTCTACGGTCCGCTGCTGGTCACCCGGTCCTTCGTCCCGGTCGTCGAGCGCAACGGCGGCGGACACCTCCTCAACGTCCACTCCGTCCTCTCCTGGCTCGGCGTCGCCGGCTCGTACAGCGCCACCAAGGCCGCCCTGTGGTCCCAGACGAACTCCCTGCGCCTGGAGCTGCGTTCCCGTGGCATCGCCGTCACCGGGCTGCACGTCGGCTACATCGACACCGACATGACCACGAACATCGACGCACCCAAGTCCGCTGCGGGCGACATCGCCACCCTGGCGCTGGACGGCGTCGAGTCCGGGGCGCACGAGGTCCTGGCGGACGACCTCACCCGGAGCGTGAAGGCGGGGCTGTCCGGGGATCTGGCGGCGCTCTATCCGCAGCTCGCCGAGTGAGGAAGCCTTGCACCACGGCGACCGCGCGTTCGGCGCCTCGACAGAGGATGCCCGGCCGCCCCTCCACCGCCGGCCGCGATCAACTCCGCGGCCAGGTCCGGCAGGAACCCCCGGAAGAAGCCAGCCTCCTCCTCGCGTGCCCTCGCGCGCCAGGGAGGACATCACGCTCGGCCAGCCGTGCACCCATGACCACGGGCCGGTGTGGGACGCCATCGACGCCGTCGGCATGCGCGAGGCGGTCGAGCGGCTTCCGCACGGGCTCGACACCCCGCTCGACCGGGAGACCTTCGGAGGTGCCGGGCTGTTCGGCGGACGGTTTCAGCGCCTGGCGTGCGGCCGTGCACTGCAGCGCCGTGACGGACCCGCGTGGCGCGCACCAGATCTTCCGCGCACCAGATCTTCCTGGAGAGGGCGGGCGCATAGGATCGCCGGCATGGCGTTGCGACCTGTTCAAGTGAACATAAAGGCTCTTGACGGCTCGGCGGTCGGCCGGTTCTGGGCGGAGGCGCTCGGCTGGAGTGCTCACAGCCCCGGGGTGACCACCTACGCCGGACCCGGCGGCGGGCTCGTCTGGCCGGAGCCGGTCGGTGTCGGCATCGACGTCGTTCCCGTCCCGGAACCCAAGACCACGACGAAGAACCGTGTGCACCTCGATCTCGCCAGCACCTCCGCGGACCATCAGGTGGAGCTGGTCGCGCGCCTGAAGGCTCTCGGCGCGACGCCCGCCGACGTGGGCCAAGGCGAGGTGCCGTGGACGGTCCTCGCCGATCCGGAGGGCAACGAGTTCTGTGTGCTGGAGCCCCGGGAGATCTACCGGGACACCGGGCCGATCGCCGCGGTGGTGGTCGACTGCGCGGATCCGCGGGCCATGGCCCGGTTCTGGGGTGAGGCGACGGACTGGACCCTGCACGAGGTGACCGACGAGCACGCGTCGTTGCGCTCCGCCAAGGGTGTCGGCCCGTATCTGGAGTTCCTCCGCACGCCCGACGTGAAGACCGTGCCGGACCGCGTCCATCTTGACCTGCTGCCGTACCCCGGTGGCGACAAAGCGGCGGAGGTGGCCCGGCTGCGGGCCCTCGGCGCCACCGACCTCGACGTCGGTCAGGGCGACGTTCCGTGGACGTGCCTGGCCGACCCGGAGGGCCACGAGTTCTGCGTCCTCGCCCCGTCCTGACGCGGAGCCTCGACGACACCCCGACACGTGAGCCTTGCGTGTTCGTGCGCCATGACCCCGGAGGGGCCGGGGTGCGTCGTCTCGGTCGATTCGGGCGGCGAGAGCTTGCGTGTCGGGGCGGTGATCAGCTCGCTCGCCGACCACAACACCCAACTCGCCGACTCAGGCGCCAAGTCACATCACGGGCGCCGAGGAGGTCGGCTCAAGGCACGGATCAGATCCTTGTCGGCGGCCTAGGGAGGCTCGGCTGACTCGCGGTCACCGTCGTCGTCTGCGGGCGGCCGCGTCATCGTGCACGGCGGTTACGACGACCTCGTCCCCGCCGACGGCCTCTTCGCCGAACTCGTCGCCCTGGCCGAGGAGCGGTGACGCGGCGGACCAGTTCGCGGAGCAGGGCCGGAGCCGACGGCGGGGAGGGCCGGGGGACCGGAGGAGGGTACGGCCCGAGCCGACGTAAGCATGCCCGAGCCGGCGGAAGCGTGGCCCGAACCGACGTAAGCATGCCCGAACCGACGTAAGCATGGCCCGAACCGGCGGAAGCGTGGCCCGAACCGGCGGAAGCGTGGCCCGAACCGACGTAAGCATGCCCGAACCGGCGGAAGCGTGGTCCGAACCGGCGGAAGCGTGGCCCGGATCGCCGGAAGCATGCCCGAACCGGCCGAAGCATGGCCCGAACCGGCGGAAGCGTGGCCCGGATCGACGCGGCGTCGGCCGGATCCACCCCGATACGATCATGATCACGCAGACGGAGAAGTCCCGCCCATGCCCGAGCCCCGCGCCGCAGCGCACCCGGCGGGACCACACCGACGAGGGGAACCGCACCATGGAGTACGTCAAGCTCGGCACGAGCGGCCTGGAAGTCTCCCGGCTGGCGCTGGGCTGCATGAGCTACGGCGTTCCCGACCGGGGGCCGCACCCGTGGACCCTGGACGAGGACGCCGCCCGCCCGCTCATCCGCCAGGCCCTGGACGCGGGGATCACGTTCTTCGACACGGCCAACAGCTATTCCGCCGGCACCAGCGAGGAGATCGTCGGCAGGGCGCTCGGGGAGCTGACCCGGCGCGAGGACGTCGTGATCGCCACCAAGGCCTACTTCGCGGTGGAGAACGGCGCGGCCCGCAGCGACCGCCCCAACCGGTCGGGCCTGTCCCGCAAGGCGATCATGACCGAGATCGACCACAGCCTGCGCCGGCTCGGCACGGACTACGTCGACCTCTACCAGATCCACCGCTTCGACCCCGACACCCCGGTCGAGGAGACCATGGAGGCGCTGCACGACGTGGTCAGGGCCGGCAAGGTCCGCTACCTCGGGGCGAGTTCGATGTACGCCTGGCAGTTCGCCAAGCTGCAGCACACGGCGGAGCGGCACGGCTGGACGAAGTTCGTGTCCATGCAGAACCACTACAACCTCCTCTACCGCGAGGAGGAGCGGGAGATGCTGCCGCTCTGCGCCGACCAGGGCGTGGGCGTGATCCCGTGGAGCCCCCTCGCCCGTGGCCGCCTCACCCGCGACTGGGACGCCGCCAGCGTCCGCAGCGAGACCGACGCCTTCGGCCGGACCCTGTACCAGCCGGACGACAAGCGGATCGTCGACGCCGTCGCCGCGATCGCCGCCCGCCGTGGTGTCCCGCGCGCCCAGGTGGCCCTGGCCTGGGTCGCGTCCCGGCCGGGTATCACCGCACCCATCGTCGGTGCCACCAAGGCCCATCACATCCCGGACGCGCTGGCCGCGCTCGACCTCCGGCTCACCGACGACGAGGTGCGGGAGCTCGAGGAGCCGTACACGACCAGGGGGATCAGCGGTCACTGAGGCCGAGCGCGCCTCACGCCGCCACCCCGCGCCCGTCTGACCGCTCCCTGGACAGACGGGCGTACCGGTATCTAGAGTCCTCGTCCAGGAATGGAAAATTAGTCCAATCGGCCGATGTGCAGGTGTGCGGCCGCTGGGACGGGGACGAGGAGACCGCCATGGCCGCCGCCGCTTCACGCGTAACGTTCGACGACGTCCGAGCCGCCGCCGCGCGCATCGAAGGCGTCGCCCACCGCACCCCCGTCCTCACCTCGCGCACCCTGAACGCCCTCGTCGGCGCCGAGGTGTTCATCAAGTGCGAGAACTTCCAGCGCGCCGGTGCCTTCAAGATCCGCGGCGCCTACAACGCCGCCGCCCGGCTCTCCGTGGAACAGCTGGCCAAGGGCATCGCCGCCTACTCCTCCGGCAACCACGCCCAGGCCACCGCCCTCGCCGCCCGCGAACTCGGCACCAGCGCGGTCATCCTGATGCCCGAGGACGCCCCGCGCTCCAAGCGTGAGGCAACCGCCGGATACGGCGCCGAGATCGTCACGTACGACCGCTACACACAGGACCGCACCGCGCTCGGTACGGCGCTGGCCGAGGACCGCGGCCTCGTCCTCATCCCGCCCTACGACCACCCCGACGTCATCGCCGGACAGGGCACCGCGGCGCTCGAACTCCTCGACGAGACCGGTCCGCTCGACGCCCTGGTCGTACCCGTCGGGGGCGGCGGCCTGATCGCGGGAAGCGCCACCGCCGCCAAGGCCCTGCACCCCGGCATCCGGATCATCGGCGTGGAGCCGGAAGAGGGGGACGACACCAGGCGCTCCCTGGAGTGCGGCACCCGTGTCACCCTGCCCGTGCCCCGGACCATCGCCGACGGTCAGGCCCTGCCCACGCCCGGCGAGATCACCTTCGAGATCAACCGGCGCCTCGTCGACGCCATCGCCCTGGTCGGTGACGCGGACATCGTGAGCGCCATGCGCTTCGCCTTCGAACGTCTGAAGATCGTCCTGGAGCCCAGCGGCGCCACCGGTCTGGCCGCACTCCTGGCCGGCCACGTCGACAACCTCCCGCCCCGCATCGGCATCATCGCCTCCGGCGGCAACATCGACACCCACCGGTTCACCGAACTCCTCGGCAGCTGAAGGGCGTTACGGTGCCGCGTGAGCCGGGCCGTTCAGCAGTCGAGCCGCTGAACAGTCGAGCCGCTCAACAACCGAGCCGCTCAACAACCGGCCATGACAGGTGCACCGCGGTCCGTGCCCGCCGCCCAGAGCCGCGTCGCCGACCGGTCGGCGCCTGCCGGTCAGCCGACGTCCCCGGAACCGAAGGCGCCGCCGCCGGCCGTCCGCGGCGCGGCCCGGCGCATCGCCCGCCGACTGGGTCACGGAGTCCGACATCACCGACGCAAGCGCCGCATTTCCCCCTATCACGCCGCAAATTGTGGCTTATTACAGCCATGCACACTCCTTCGCGGCGTACCTTGCTCCGTGCCCCGCTCGCTGCCGCCGGCGCGGGATTCCTGCCTGCCCGTACCGACTCCGTTCTCCGCCCCCACCGCGGCCCCGAGGAGACCGCCCTCGGCGAGTCCGCCTTCGGCCCGCCGCGGTCCGGGACCTATGTCGACCCGTCGGGTCCGGAGGTCCTGGCCGCCGAGCGGAGACGCGGTTCCGGACCCGTGCGCAGCTTTGCGTTCACCGCCGCCCAGGCCACGCTGGACCTGGGCGGGCGGACCGTCCGGAGCTGGGCGTACGACGGCACACTGCCCGGCCGGGTGGTGCGCGTCACTGCCGGTGACGTCCTGAACCTCAGCCTCGCCAACCGGCTGCCGGCCGCCACCACGCTCCACGCGCACGGAGTGCGCCTGCGCAACGACATGGACGGCGTCCCCGCCGTCACCCAGAACGCCATCCGCCCGGGCGCCGACTTCACCTACCGCTTCACCGTCTCCCACCCGGGCACCTATCTCCTCCACTCCCATGTCGGAGTCCAGCCCGACCGGGCGCTGTACGCCCCGCTCATCGTCGACGACCCCAGGGAACCCCTCTCCTACGACAAGGAATGGGTCGTCGTCCTGGACGACTGGCTCGACGGCGTGAACGGTTCCACCCCGGACCGTGTGCTCGACCAGCTCCAGCCCGGCACGGGCATGTCCATGGGGCGCGGAGGCATGGCCATGGGTCCCGGACGCGGTGGTCTGCCGACCGGTCCCTCCCGGGTGCTGCGCACCTCGTACAGCCGGATGCTCGAGAGCCCCGGCGGCAGTGTGGCCTACCCGTACTACCTCGCCAACGGCCGCCTGCCGGCCAACCCCCCGGTGTTCCGGTGCCGTCCGGGCGACCGCGTCCGGCTGCGCATCATCAACGCGGGCTCCGAGACCGCCTTCCGGGTGGCGCTGGGCGGCCACACCATGACCGTCACGCACACCGACGGCTATCCCGTGGAGCACGCGGAGACCGACGCGCTCCTCGTCGGCATGGCCGAGCGGTACGACGTCCTGGTGACGGCCGAGGACGGCGTGTTCCCCCTGGTCGCACTCGCGGAGGGGAAGCAGGGCCAGGCACTCGCCGTGCTGCGCACCGACGGGGGGAGGAGCATTCCCGGGCGGAACGTCCGCCCGGACGAACTGGACGGGAGGGTGGTACCCGCGCGACGTCTCGTACCGGACGAGTCCGTGGCGCTGCACGACCGTGAACCCGACCGTGAGCTGCGTATCAGGGTCACCGGCAACATGCGCAGGTTCGACTGGGGCTTCGACCACCAGCCCTACGACCCTCGCAGGCGCCACCCGGTGCGCCCCGGTGAGCGGGTACGGCTCACCCTCATCAACGCCACCGACATGTGGCACCCCCTGCACCTGCACGGCCACACCTTCGCGGTCACCGGCCTCGACGGCGTGGGGACGCGCAAGGACACCGCGCTGGTGCTGCCCCACCGCAAACTCGTCGTCGACTTCGACGCCGACAACCCGGGCCTGTGGATGCTCCACTGCCACAACCAGTACCACTCGGAGAGCGGCATGATGACCATCCTCGGATACCTCAAGTGACCGGCTGATCCCGGCACTTGGTGCACTCTCGGGAACTGACCGGTTCCCGTGCCCGGCGCGGGTGCGCCTTCCCGCGCCGGGCAGCAGCCGGGAACCGGACCCCGGCCCGGGAAAACGGATGCGCCGCTCGGCACGCGTCCGTTACCGTGACGGCATGTCTACGCCCCGCATCTCCTAGCTGAGGACCCGCTTCCACGCCAGAAGTGTGTTCTCCTGCTATGTCGGAGCGTTACCCATGATCACCGCTCGTGATGTCGAGCTGCGCGCCGGTGCGCGCCTGCTTCTCTCCGGTGTCTCCTTCACCGTCTCCCCCGGGGACCGGATCGGCCTCGTCGGCCGCAACGGCGCCGGCAAGACCACCCTGATGACCGCGCTCGCCGGACGGTCCCGGCCCGCCGCCGGCACGATCACGCACACCGGTCCGGTCGGCTTCCTCGCCCAGGACTCCCGTGCCGCCGACCCCGCCGTCACGGTCACCGACCGGATCCTGTCCGCCCGCGGCCTCGACACCGCCCTGCGTGAACTGCGCAAGTCCGAGGCGGCGATGGCCGACGCCGCCCGTCCGGCGGCGCTGGAGCGGGCGATGAACGCCTATGCCCGTGCCGAGGCCGCCTTCCAGTCGGGCGGTGGCTACGCGGCCGAAGCCGAGGCCGCCCGGGTGGCCGCCGGGCTCGGGCTGCCTGAACGAGTCCTGGGCGAGCCGCTCGGCGCCCTGTCCGGCGGACAGAAGCGGCGCGTGGAACTCGCCCGCATCCTGTTCTCCGGAAGCCGCGGCACCCTGCTGCTGGACGAGCCCACCAACCACCTCGACGCCGACTCGCTCGGGTGGCTGCGCGGCTTTCTGCAAGGCCATCAGGGCGGACTGGTGGTCGTCAGCCACGACACCGCTCTCCTCGCCGACGTCGTCAACCGGGTCTTCCACCTGGACTCCGGACGGGCCGTGATCGACGTCCACAACACCGGCTGGACCACGTACACGACGCGACGCGAGACGCAGGAGCGGCGCCGTACCAGGGAGCGGGCCGGCGTCGAACGCAAGGCCGCCGCCCTGCACGCACAGGCGGACCGCATGAAGGCCCGGTCCGCCACCGCCACCATGGCCAGGAGCATGGCCCGCCGCGCCGACCGGATGCTGGCCGGGCTGGAACCGGCCCGGCGCACCGAGAAGACCGCGAGGATCCGGCTGCCCGAGCCCGCCCCGTGCGGGCGGACGCCGCTCGGCGCGATCAGCCTCGCCAAGTCCTACGGCGGCCACCGGGTCCTGCACGGGGTGGACCTGGCGGTGGACCGGGGCAGCCGCATGGTCGTGCTGGGACTCAACGGCGCCGGCAAGACCACCCTGCTGCGGATCCTCGCCGGTGCCGAGCAGCCGGACGCCGGACGCGTGGTGCGCGGGCACGGACTGCGCCTCGGCTACTTCGCCCAGGAGCACGACACACTCGACACCGGCCGCACGGTGCTGGAGAACCTGCGTGCGGCCGCACCGCACCTGGACAGCGGCGAGGCACGGCGGGTGCTGGGCGCGTTCCTGTTCAGCGGCGACGACACCGGCAAGCCCGCGGGTGTCCTGTCGGGCGGCGAGCGGACCCGGCTGGCGCTGGCCGCACTGGTCCACTCCGGGGCGAACGTCCTGCTGCTGGACGAGCCGACCAACAACCTCGACCCGGCCTCCCGGGACGAGGTCCTGGCCGCGGTCGGCACGTATCCCGGCGCCATCGTGATGGTCACGCACGACGAGGGCGCCCTCGACGCCCTCCGCCCCGACCGTGTCCTGCTCCTGCCGGACGCGGACGAGGACCTCTGGAGCGAGGACTACCGGTCCCTGGTCGCCCTCGTGTAGCCGCCAGCCCCCGGCCCCTGACCGCCGTCACGCGGTCAGAAGTGGGTGCCGCCGTCGACGCGGATCTCCGTGCCGGTGATGAACGTCCCGTCCGCCGAGGCGAGCATGGCGACGACCGACGCCACCGTCTCGGGGCCGGCGAAGCCCTGCCCGAGCGCCGGGGAGAGCTTGGCGAACAGGGTCATGTCGGCGTCCTCGGGCAGCCCCGGTCCGGTGCTCTGCCCGCTGGCGCCACTGCCGTCGGTCATCCCGGAGGAGATGGAGCCGGGCTGGACGGCGGTGAACCGGATGCCCCGCTGGGCGTACTCGGCGGCGAGGGCGTGCGTCATCGACTGGATGCCGCCCTTGCTCGCCGCGTACGCCGCCATGTACGGGTGCGCGAACTGGGCCGAGGTGGAGCTGAAGTTGACGACCGCCGCGTCCCGGCCTGCCAGCAGCGCCGGTATGGACTCGCGGATCACGAGAAAGGTGCCGACGAGGTTGACCTGCAGGATGCGGGTGAACTCCGGAAGGCTCGTCTCGTGGGTGTGCGAGGAGCGCAGGATCCCGGCGGCGTTGACCAGCACGTCCAGTCCGCCGAGCGCGGCGGTCGCGGCGGCGACCCCCTCGCGCACCGAGGTCTCGTCGGCGACGTCCACGACGAGCGGGATGAGGCGTTCCGCGTGTGCACCGGCCTTCTCGACGGTGTCCTTCAGGCCCCGCTCGCTCACGTCCGCGGCCACCACCGTGCCGCCCTCGGCGAGGAGGCGCAGCACGGTGGCCTGGCCGATGCCCGAGCCACCCCCGGTGATCAGCGCGCGGCGGCCTTCGTAGCGGTTCATGTCTTCTCCTGCCCGCCCTGCCGGTGCGCGGCGGGGCCGTTCGTGACGCCGGAACGCCTCGCTGGCGGCGTCCTCCGGCGCTTCACGTTACGCCTAGGTGACACGTTTTGCCACATCGGCATTATCTGCCGTCCCCTGGCTTCGGGCCGTACCCTTCTGGAGTGAGCACCAAGCCGCCCTCCTCGTTGACCGAGCGCCGCAAGGCCGCCACGCAGCTGGAGATCGCGCACGCGGCGGCGGACCTGTTCGCCACGCGGGGACCGCACGCGACCACGGCCGAGGAGATCGCCCGGCACGCGGGCGTCGCGCTGCGGACCTTCTACCGCTACTTCCGCTCGAAGCAGGACGCGGTGAGCCCGCTGCTCGCCGATGGAGCCGACCGGTGGCGGGCCCTGCTGGAGGCGGCGGAGCCGGGCACGGACCTGTCCCGGGCGCTGGAGACGGCGGTGGAGCGGTCGTTGGCGGCACCTGACGAAGAGGCCGCTGGAGCGCTGCTGCGGACCCGCGGGCTGCTGCGGGCGGCGGCCGACGATCCCGCGCTGCGCGCGGTGTGGTACCGCGTCAACCAGGAGTCGGAGGAACGGCTCGTCCCGGTCCTAGCCCGCCTCGCGGACGGACGTCTCGAGGCGGTTCAGGTGCGACTCGTCGCGGCGGCGGCCACGGACGCGATCCGGATCGCGCTGGAGACCTGGGCCGACACGGAGGCGGGAGTGACGGGGGAGTCCGCACCGGCCGCCCTGGCGGTCCACTGCCTGCGCCAACTGGTCGGCGGAATGGGTGCGTTGGCGCCGCACCGCAACAGCGGAGGATAGCCGGCGGGCCGTTGTCAGTGGTCGCCCTTACGGTTCGATCAGTGAGGACCTGCCGGAACGGCCGCGGGTCCGTCCCTGGGGAGGGGTCTGCCATGACCACGGCGTCCGCGGTGTCGACGACGTATCTGGAGCTGTCGCAGGAGGGCGGCGGCGCCCACAAGTTCTACGAGGTGACCGTCGACGGTTCGGTGGTGACGGTGCGGTACGGAAGGATCGGTGCCGCGGGGCAGACCCAGACCACGACCTTCGCGACCGCCGAGAAGGCCAGGGCGGCCGCCGCGAAGAAGGTGGGGGAGAAGGTCCGCAAGGGCTATGCCCCGGCCGTCCAGGGGCAGCGCGCCCCGCGCGCGGTGACCCGGCGTCAGGTCAGCTCGGCCCCGTCCACCGCGCGGGCGGTGGCGCCCGTGCTGTGGCGGTTCCGCACCGGCTCCTCGGCGTTCGGCATCCATGTCGACGAAGAGCACTGCTGGGTGGGCAATCAGGCGGGTGACGTCTACACCCTGGGACACGACGGTGCCGTCCTCGCCCGGTTCAGCCTCCCGGACGGAGTGAAGTGCCTGGTCGCCGACGACTTCTGGATCTACGCCGGCTGCGACGACGGCAAGGTCTACGACCTCTCCTCCAAACTGCCCTTCGCCGCGTACGACATCGCCGCCGACGTCGACATCTTCTGGCTGGACATCCACGAGGGCGTCCTGAACGTCTCGGACCGCGCCGGCCGGCTCACCGTCATCGACCACGAGGACGAACACCAGTGGGCCCGCCGCAGCCAGGGCGAACACGCCTGGATGGTCCGCGCCGACGACCGGGCCGTCTACCACGGCCACCACAGGGGCGTCACCGCCTACGCCCCCGACGGCGGCGGCGAGTTGTGGCACACCGCCACCAACGGCAGCGTGCTGTTCGGCTGGCAGGAGGCCGACGCCGTCTACGCGGGCACCGGACACCGCGTGGTCCAGCGGCTGTCGAAGACGACCGGCGCGATCGAGGCGACGTACGCCTGCGACAGCGCGGTCTACTCGTGCGCCACGTCCCCGGGCGGGCGGTTCGTCTTCGCCGGGGACGCCGCGTCGTCCGTCTACTGCTTCGACCGGGACGGCACGCGCCTGTGGAAGCTCGGCACGGGCGGCGGCTCGGCGCTGTCGATGCAGTACCGCGACGAGCGGCTGTACCTGGTGACCACCGACGGCTCGCTGGTGTGCGTCGACGCGAGCGAGACGGCCATCGCCGCGGCCCAGCAGGGCACGGTGCCGGTGGCACGCGACGTCAAGCTCGCCGCCGCCCTGCCGACCTACGCACCCGCCACCGCCGTGGCCGCGGTGGCCACCGTCGAGCGGGCTCCCTCGGGAACCGTCGTGGTCGAGTGCGTGCAGGAGGGCGGCCGGCTTCGGGTGCACGTGGTGTCCGAGGGCTACGACCCCTCCTGGAAGGTGCAGTTCCCGCGCGCGATACGCCAGCCGGGCGCCCGCTACGTCGTGGACGCCCTGCACCAGGCGGCGGGCGGCTTCTACCGGGTCCGCGGCGACATCCGCCGCCTGCTGTGAGGCTCTGCTCCGATCCGTGAAGTGCCCAGTCGGCCTGGGGCCCCAGCCTGCGGCCCTGTGGGTCAGGGGCGCGCCACCGCCGCCTCCGCCAGCACCTCCCGTGCCACGGAGAGCACCTCGGCGCGGTCCTGCGGTACCAGACCGATGCGGGTACGGCGGTCCAGGAGGTCGGACTCGTCCAGCGCGCCCTCGTGCAGGACCGCCCACAGCAGTTCCGCGCGGGTGACCGGGTGGCCCGGCAGCACCGGCTCGGCCAGGGCCGGGTCCTGCGCCGCGAGGGCGTGGACGGCCTCGGCCTCGACGCCGTAACGGCGGACCAGGCGCCGGGGCGCCGACAGGGTGCGCAGCCGGGCGGGTGCGGCGGCGCCGACCAGCGGCAGTGCGGCGGTGGGGGAGGGGGCGGCGGGAAGGCCCCGGGCGGCGGTCGCGGCGTCCACGGCGTCCTGTGCCATCCGCCGGTAGGTGGTGAGCTTGCCGCCGACGATCGTCGTGACACCGTCGGGGGAGGCCAGCACCGCGTGCCGGCGGGAGATGTCGGAGGTGCGCGCGGACGCACCGTCCCGGCCGTCGTGCCCGGACGTGTCCAGTAGCGGGCGCAGTCCGGCGAAGGCGCCGACGACCTCCTCGCGGGCCACCGGCGCGTCCAGGACCGAGCCGAGCACGTCCAGCAGGAAGCCGATGTCCGTCTCGGGTACCTCCGGGACGTCCGGGATCCCGCCCTCGACCGGCTCGTCGGTGAGGCCGACGTACACCCGGCCGTCGCCCTGGGGCAGGACCAGGACGAAGCGGTTGGTCTCGCCGGGGACAGGGATGTGCAGGCCGGCCGGCAGGGCGCCGAGCCGTTCCGAGCGCAGGACCAGGTGGGTGCCGCGGGAGGGCCGGATCCGGATGTCCTCGACGAGGCCGCCCGCCCAGACCCCGGCCGCGTTGATGACCGCGCGGGCCCTGATCTCGCCCTCCTCGCCGGTGTGTTCGTCGCGGATCCGGGCGCCCGTGCCGGTCAGCCGCAGCACCCTGACCCGGGTGAGTATCCGCGCGCCGTGCGCGGCGGCGGTCCTGGCCAGGGCGGTGACCAGCCGGGCGTCGTCGGTCACCCTGCCGTCCCAGGACAGCAGTCCGCCGCGCAGCCCGGCCGCGCGCACCGAGGGCGCCAGGTGCCGGGTCTCCGTGGCCGACAGCCGGCGCGGCGCGGGCAGCACCTGGCGCGGGGTCCGGGCGGCCATCCGGAGCATGTCCCCGGCACGGAACCCGGCCCAGGCCAGCGAGGCCTGGGCCTTGGACACCAGCGGGGTCAGCGGCAGGACGAACGGCTGGGCGGCCACCAGGTGCGGGGCGGTCCTGGTCATCAGCACCCCACGTTCGACCGCGCTCTCGTGCGCGACGTCGAACTGTGCGGAGGCCAGGTAGCGCAGCCCGCCGTGGATGAGCTTCGAACTCCAGCGGGAGGTGCCGAAGGCGAGGTCGTGTGCGTCGACCGCGACGACGTCCAGCCCGCGTGCCGCCGCGTCGAGTGCGGCTCCGGCTCCTGTGGCGCCGAGACCGACGACCAGGACGTCGGCGACCCTGCCGTCCGCGGCCTCGGCCAGCTCCCGCCTGCGGCGGTGGGCGCTGAGGGACGAGCCCGCGTGGGACCTGGTGTGGCTCATGGCGTGAGGGTCCTCTCCAGGAGGGTGCGCAACTCGGCGAGGAAGGCGGTGGAGTCGAGCTCCGGATCGTCCTCGTCGGTCATCGTGCGCAGGGACAGGGTGAAGGACTGCACCGTCAACAGCAGGGCACGGGACTGCCGTTCGACATGGCCGGGGCGTACCGACCCGTCCGCGTGGCCCGCTCGCACCGCGTCGGCCAGCAGGATCAGCAGTGCCTCCTGGCTCGCCCCGCGCCGGTCGAGTACATACGGCAGCAGCAGTTCCGGATCGACGTCGATGATCTTGCGGAAGAGCGGGTGGGCCCGGAAGGCCTCGACTCCGGCCACCAGTCCGTCCACGATCCGGGTGCGCGTGTCCGTGCCGTCGGCGGGCTCGGGGATCGCCCGGGTGGCCACGTCGATCCACTCACGGGTCATCAGGTCGCCGACTAGGGTCCGCAGGTCCGGCCAGCGCCGGTAGAGCGTCATCCGTGACACGCCGGCGCGGCGGGCCACGTCGGCGAGGGTGGTGCGGCGGACTCCGACGGCCAGCACGCAGTCGCGCACCGCGTCGAGCACATGATCGTTGTCCGAGCCGTTGTGACGAATAGGCGTCATGTGTCACAGTGTAACGCTCCGGGGGCCGGGCGGAGCAGCCACCGTCAGCCCTGGGAACGGCCGCCGGCCGTCGCGCGCACCGAGCACACCGAGCACACCGACCTGTGAGGACGACCGTTCAATGGACATGCTGTGGAACGGCTGGGGCGACCCGGCCAAGGCGGCACCGCTGCCCGACTCGGTGACCGGCCTGCTGCGCGACCTGCTCGGCGTCAAGCCCCGCACCACCCCCGCCCTCTCCCTCGAGGACATCCGCCTGCCCGGCACCACGGCCGCCCCGGCCGCGCTCAGGGCCCTCGCCGAGGCCGTCGGCGGCGACGACCACGTCCGCACCGACAGCGAGAGCCGCATCCGCCACACCCGCGGCAAGTCCACACCCGACCTGCTGCGCATCCGCACCGGGGACTTCTCGGACGTCCCGCAGGCCGTGGTCCTGCCCGCCTGCCACGAGGAGGTCCTCGCCGTGCTGCGCGCCTGCGCCGCGCACGGCCTCGCCGTCGTCCCGTTCGGCGGCGGCACCTCGGTCGTCGGCGGACTCGCCCCCCAGCGCACCGCGTTCATCGCCCTGGACCTGCGCCGCATGAACGCTCTGCTCGACCTGGACCCCGTCTCGCGCACCGCCGTCCTCCAACCCGGCCTGCGCGCCCCCGAGGCCGAAGCGCTGCTCGCCGGACACGGCTTCACGCTCGGCCACTTCCCGCAGTCCTTCGAATGGGCCACCATCGGCGGCTTCGCCGCGGCCCGCTCCAGCGGACAGGCCTCCGCCGGCTACGGCCGCTTCGACGAGATGGTCCTCGGCCTGACCGTCGCCACCCCCGAGGGCACGCTCGAGACGGGCCGCGCCCCGCGCTCCGCCGCAGGCCCCGATCTGCGCCAGCTGATCCTCGGCTCGGAGGGCGCCTTCGGCGTCATCACCTCCGTCACCGTACGCATCCGCCCGCTGCCGCAGGAACGGATCTACGAGGGCTGGCGGTTCGCCTCGTTCGAGGAGGGCGCAGCCGCCCTGCGCAGGCTCGCCCAGGACGGCCCCCGGCCGACCGTGCTGCGGCTGTCCGACGAGACCGAGACCCTCATCGGCCTGGCCCAGCCCGACGCCATCGGCGGCGACCTGACGCAGAGCGCGGCGGGCTGCCTGGCCATCACCGGCTACGAGGGCACGGCCGAGGACACCGCGCTGCGCCGGGAGCAGGCGGCGGCCGTCCTCACCGCCTGCGGCGGCACCCTCGTCGGAGCGGAACCCGGCGAACGCTGGGCCCACGGCCGCTACTCGGCGCCGTACCTCCGCGACGCCCTCCTCGACGTCGGCGCCTTCGCCGAGACCCTGGAGACCGCGGCCTTCTGGTCCCGCATCCCCGACCTGTACACGGCCGTACGCACCGCGCTCACCGACACCCTCACCGAGGCCGGCACCCCGCCCCTGGTCATGTGCCACATCTCCCACGTCTACGAGAACGGCGCCTCCCTGTACTTCACGGTCGTCAGCGCCCAGGGCGAGGACCCGGTGGCCCACTGGACGCCCGCCAAGCACGCCGCCAACGAAGCCGTACTGGCCGCCGGCGGCACCATCTCCCACCACCACGGGGTCGGCACCGACCACCGCGACTGGTACGTCCGCGAGGCCGGGCCGCTCGGCATCTCGGCGCTGCGCGCCGTGAAGCGCCGCCTGGACCCCGAGGACCTGCTCAACCCCGGCGTCCTGCTCCCCGCCGACTGACCCCCTGATACGACTCGTCCACCAGTCCGGCCGACCCATCAGATCCGCCTGCTTCGGAGGCACACCGATGCGACAGTTCACCGCCGTCGTCAACCCCACCGCGGGCGGCTCCACCGGGGCGGCGACCCTGCTGCACCTGGCCCGGCTGCTGCGCGAGGCAGGAGCCGAGCTGGAGACGGAGTACAGCCACAGCCTCGCCCACGCCCAGGACATCGCCCGCCGCGCCGGCGAGCGCGGCAGGATCGTGCTGGCCGTCGGCGGCGACGGGATCGCCGGCGGCATCGGCGGCGCGCTGAGCGGCACCGGAACCGTCCTGGGCCTGGTACCCGCGGGACGCGGCAACGACTTCGCCCGCGCCCTGAACCTGCCCGCCGACCCCGCCGCACTCGCCGAGATCCTGCTGCACGCCGAGCCCCGGCCCGTCGACACCATCGAGGTGGAGTCGGCCGTCCACAAGGGCACCGTGGTCCTGGGCAGCGTCTACGCCGGTGTGGACGCCGTGGCCAACCGGCACGCCAACCACGCCCGGCTGCTGCGCGGCGCCGCCTCCTACTACGCGGGCGGCCTGCGCGCCGTCACCACCTGGCGGGCGGCCGACTACCGCGTCACCGTCGACGGCGAGGAGCACACCCACCGCGGCTACACGGTCGTCGCCGCCAACTCCCCCTACTACGGCTCCGGCCGGCTCATCGCCCCCGACGCGCGCGTCGACGACGGACTGCTGGACGTGGTGATGATCCGCGAGGCACCGCGCAGGCTGTTCTTCGCCCTCATGAACGAGCTGACGACGGGCGCCCACATCCACCGCCCCGAGGTGCGTGTCCTGCGCGGCAGGGAACTGCGCATCGAGGCGAACCGGCCCGTCCCCTACGGCGCCGACGGCGAGGTCGACGCCACCCTCCCGGTGACGGTGCGGGTACGGCCCGGAGACCTGCCGGTGCTGTACCGACCGCCGGCCAGCGGGAGGTGACGCGGCGTCGGTGCAGGACGGGCCGGGCTTGGGTAGGGGAGGAGGACCCGGCCGGGCGCGCCGGGGGAGAGGTGGTCGGTCATGAGGCTGGAGCCTGCCGAGGGCGTGGTACAGGCGGTCGTCCTGTACGACGGACGGCTGCTGCTGGTGGCGGACGGTGACGCGTGGACGCTGCCGTCGGGCACTCCGCAACCGGCCGAGCCGGCCGAGGCCACCGCGGCGCGCGTCGTCTACGAACTCACCGGCTACCTCGTCGACGGCACCGAGTCCCTGGCCCCGCACGACACGGCCCCGGTGGACGGGGCGTCGGCGGTGGTGTGCCAGCTGCTGAGCGGGTCCCCGTCGGACGGAGCGAGCCTCGCGCCGGAGCAGGTGCGCTGGGTGCCGATCCCCGAGGCCGCCGACGCCGTGCTCCCGGCAGCCGTACGCGCGTACCTTCAAGGACACACGCCCGTATGAGCCCGGCCGGGCCCGCGGTCAGCGATCCGCCGGGGGATCCGGTACACGGGGCTGCGGGGCTCCTACGAGGCGCACCCTGTCCGACCGCTGTGTCACCGACCGTTTCCTTCCCGACAAGGCCATCGATGTGATGGACCAGGCCGGTGCGCGGGTACGGCTGCGCGGCGTGGGGCGCTCCACGGAGATCGTCAGCCGCGAGGACCGTATCGCCGGACTCCGCCGTGAACTCGAACAGGCCGTCTCGGGCGAGGACTTCGAGAAGGCTGCGGAGCTGAAGCGGGAGATCGCCGAGGTGGAGGGCGAACTCGCCGGCATCGGGGGGATTCCGGTCTCGCAGCTGACGGAGAAGGTGCGCCGCCGGCCGTACGGCGTGGTGTTGTTCGACGAGGTGGATAAGGCGCACCCGGACGTCTTCAACACGCTCTCGCAGATCCTGGACGACGGCCGGCTGACCGACGCCCAGGGCCGTACCGTCGACTTCCGGCACTGCGTCGTCATCATGACGTCCAACATCGGCGCGCACCGGATCCTGGTCCTCAACCGGATCGATGGCATCATCGTCTTCCACGGGCTGACCGAGGACGACCGGGGGAAGACCGTGGACCAGCTGCTGGACCGGAGCAGACACCGCGTCCACGCCCAGGGCATCGCACTGGAGGTCACCGAGGCGGCGAAGAAGCTGCTCGTCGCGCACGGTCACCAGCCGGAGTTCGGCGCCCGGCCGCTGCGCCGCACGATCCAGGCGGAACCGGACAACCGCGTCGCCGGCCTCCTGCTCGGCGGTGAGGCGGGGCCCGGCGACACCGTCGTCGCCGACGTACAACACGACTCACTGCACTGCACGGTGCGCCAGGGCAGCGGCTGCGGCGAGCCTGCCGTCTAGAGGGGCTGACCGTCCCCGATCGACACGACCACCGCGCTCGACGGGCCGTCCGGTGTGTCGAAGTGCACCGAGTCACCCGCGCGGCACCCGAGCAGCGCACGGCCGAGCGGGCTGTCCGAGGTGACCAGGTTCTGGTCGAAGGCCTCGGCGACCTCGCCGATCTGGAGTGCCTCCTGCGAGCCGTCGGGGAAGCGGACGGTGACCGTACTGCCCACGCCGACCTCATCCGTGGGGGGAGGCCCGGCCACGTCCGCTTGGCGCAGCCGCTCGGTGATGTCCTCGATACGGCGGTCCAGACGGCCGAGCTGATCGACGCGCCGCAACTCGTCGGCCTGGTCGGCCTGGTCACCCACACCGGCGCTGTCGCGCAGCGAGCCGGCGACGAGCCGGCGCTCGTCGCGCAGATCGGCCAGCTCCCGCTCCAGCGCATGACGGGCCGTGGCGCTGATCGGCTTCGGGTCACCGGCCATTCCGGCTCCTCTGGTCCAGGGGAGGATATTCATGAGTCGGACATTTTATGCATCTTATCAACGAGGGCGGTGAGTGGAGAGGTGATCAGTCCGGATATGGCGTATTCATGGATAGTCCGTCCGTATCGCTTTCCTCTCCCTCAGGAGGTTCCCATGTCCTCGAAGCGACGCCGTAAGAAGAAGTCGCGACGCGGTCATGCCGCCAACCACGGGAAACGGCCCCAGTGCTGATGCGCCGGCCTCATGCCCGCGACTGCCTGGCCGCCGAGGTGAGGGACATGTCCGCGTAACGGTCGCCCGCCACCTGGCCCGCGATCGGCTGCAGCAGGGCCGACTCCTCGGCGCTCAGCGTGATCCTGGTGGCCGCGGCGTTCTCGAGCAGGCGGCTGCGCCTACGGGTTCCGGGGATCGGCACCACGGTCAGACCGGGCATCTGCGCCCGCTGCTGCACCCAGGCAGGACCCGGTCAAAAAGCCCCGGCCGAGCGGCGAGTACGCAGCGAACGGCGCGAGGAACTCCTCGTTGGCGCCGACGCCGTACATGTCGACGGTGTGAGGACTGGCTCCAAACCACGGGGCAGTCCCTCGTGAAGTCCCCGCTCGCGTCGGTCACTCTCCGGCTCACGTGCCTGGCCGGCCTCGCGGCACCGTGCCCTCCGGCGCCGTCCTCGACGGCACGGCGAAGAACCTCTGCGCCGTCGCCATGGACGGCACACAGGGCATCCCGGCGGCGGTGGGCACGGGGGCGGTCTCGCTCGGAGCGGGCCGCCGTCAGGGGTGGATCTTCTGCTGTGCGGCGAGCATGGCGACGAACTTCTGGATGCGCGCCGCCCGGGTCTCAGGTTTCTTGGCGTCCTGGATCCGGTAGAGGATCGCGTACCGGTTGCGGCTGTCGAGGGCGGCGAAGAAGTCCCGCGCCTCCGGTCCGGCGGCCTCCAGGGCGGCCCGGAGGTCGTCGGGCACCGTGGCCGCGGCCTGGTTCGCGTACGCCGCCTCCCAACGGCCGTCCGCCCGGGCCTTCTCCATCTCCCGCAGGCCGGCCGGTCGCATCCGGCCCTGCTCCGTGAGTTCGGTGGCCTTCTGGCGGTTCACCCTCGACCACTTGCTGCCCTGCCGGCGCGGGGTGAACCGCTGCAGCCAGTGCCGCTCGTCCAGCTTCTTCTTCTGCCCGTCGATCCAGCCGAAGCAGAGGGCGGACTCGAGTGCTCCCGCGTAGTCGACGCCGGGCAGCCCGGAGTCCTTCTTCGGGATCTTCAGCCAGACACCCCGCACCTCGGCGTGATGTTCCTCCAGCCACCTCTCCCACGCCTCCTGCGAGGCGAAGGCGAGGACCTGATCGGCCGCGTTCCGTGTCCCACCCGTCTGCGCTGCACCCGGCATGCGCCACATCCAAACCCACCCCGGTGGTGCGGTCAATCGGGCGCCCCGGCCGATTCCCGCGGACCCCGGGGCTTGAGGACGCGCCGCCGGGTTACCCGACCGGCATGGCGAAGCTGCATCTTCCCCGGCGCCACCACCACGGCGGCGACACGACTCCGGCGCCCCACGTACCGGCACCGGAGGAGGCCGGGCCCGACCGGCAGGTCGAGCGGGCCGCCCCCGACACCCCGGCGAAGCTCCCCAGGCGGGCCTGGGGAGCCGTGCTCAAGGGCTCGCTACGCGAGTTCCGGGACGACGAGCTCACCGACCGGGCCGCCGCCCTGACGTACTACGGGGTCCTCGCCCTGTTCCCGGCGCTGCTGGTACTGGTGTCGCTGCTGTCCGTCGCCGGCAGGTCGGTCACCGACAAGGTGCTGGCCGACCTCAGGCATCTCGCGCCCGGTTCCGCCCGGGACATCCTCACCCGGGCCGTGGAGCAGCTCCAGAGCCACTCCGGCACCGGCTCCGTCATGGCCGTCGCCGGCCTCGTACTCGCGGTGTGGTCGGCCTCCGGCTACGTGGCCGCCTTCATCCGCGCCGCCAACGCCGTCTACGACATGCCGGAGGGCCGCCCGGTGTGGAAGATCCTGCCGGTACGGATCGGCGTCACGGTCGTCCTGATGGTCCTCGCCGTGGCCAGCGCGCTGATCGTCGTCTTCACCGGCGGGCTGGCCCGCCACGCCGGCCAGGCCCTGGGAGTCGGCGACATGGCACTGACGGTGTGGTCGATCGCGAAATGGCCGGTGCTGGTCCTGCTGGTCACCATGATGATCGCGATCCTGTACTGGGCGACGCCCAACGCCAGGGTCAAGGGCTTCAAGTGGATCACCCCCGGCAGCGTCCTCGCGCTGGCGATCTGGATGATCGCCTCCGCCGGGTTCGCCTTCTACGTCGGCAACTTCGCCTCCTACAACAAGACTTACGGCACCATGGCCGGTGTCATCGTCTTCCTGGTCTGGCTGTGGATCAGCAACCTGGCGATCCTGCTGGGCCTGGAGTTCGACGCGGAGACCGTGCGGCAACGGGCCGTCGCCGGCGGCCATCCGCCCCGGACCGAGCCCTACACCCAGCCCCGCGACACCAGGAAGTGGGACGAGGAGGACGTACGCCGGCTGCACAGGACGTGACCCCGGCGCGGCGCCTCCCGCCCCCTCTCCCTCACGCCGCGTACCCGCCGTCCACCGCGAGTTCCGCGCCCGTCACGTACGCCGTCTCCGGTCCCGCCAGGTAGGCCACCGCCGACGCCACCTCCTCGGCCCTGCCGAACCGGCCGAGGGCGGTCATGGCGGCCTGGCCGGAGGCGAAGGGCCCGTCCGCGGGGTTCATGTCGGTGTCGGTCGGGCCCGGATGCACGACGTTCGCCGTGATCCCGCGCCCGCCCAGCTCACGGGCCAGTGCCTTCGTCAGCCCGACGACCGCCGACTTGCTCAGTGCGTACAGCGTGGCACCGGGGCCCGGCGTGTGGTGGGTGAGGCAACTGCCGAGGGTGATGATGCGTCCCCCGGGTGCCATCAGCGCGGCGGCGGCCTGGGCGGCCAGGAACACCCCGCGCACGTTCACGGCGATCAGGCGGTCCACGTCGGCGAGCGACATGCTCTCCAGTGGCTGCATCAGCCCGACGGCCGCGTTGTTCACGAGGACGTCCAGCCCCCCGAGTGCCTCGGCCGCACGGCCCACCGCGCCCGCCGCCTCCTCCGCGTCCGCGGCGTCGGCGCGCAGGGCCACCGCCCGTCGGCCCAGCGCCTGGACCTCCCGTACCAGGTCCTCAGCCGCTTCCTTCCCCTGCACAAAGGTCACGGCCACGTCCGCGCCCTCTTGCGCCAGCCGCAGTGCCGTCGCCGCACCGATGCCCCGGCTGCCGCCGGTGACCAGGGCCTTCTTGCCGTTCAGAGCTGTCTGTGAAGTCATGCCTCCATCTCACCGGCGGGGGGTGCGGAAGGCTGGCGGCGAACGGACCTCGACCTGGTGGCTGCGGGGGCGGGGAACTCGGCTCTGCCGGGGTGCGCCGGGATGAACCAGGCCGCTACACGTGATCGCCGTGGGCGTTCTCGACGCCGTCACCTCCGCACCGGACGCGCGCAGGGGACACCCGCGGCGCCGGAGCCGCCCGGGGCACCGACGGCCCCGCCCGACGAAGCGTCGAAGTACACCGTGTGGGTCACCATCGGCGAGCCGGACCCCTCCCTGCGCTTCTCCCAGCCGCACATGGCCATACCCGCGCTGCTCGCCGCCGCCGCGACCCCGACCCGCTCAGGGCGGCTCTGGACGCGGTGTACGCGGGCGTCGCCACGTATGGCGAGGAGTACCCGGCCCTGCTGCGGGAGGTGTGGTCGCTGTGCGACGGCAACCGCGCATAGCGGGCGGACCGTGCCCCCGGACGGATCTCAGGTGGTGTGCAGAGCCGATCGCAGGGTGCGGACGGCCAGGTCGATCGCGGCCTGGGCCGCGTGGGTGTCCCGCAGGGCGTTGAGCATCACGAAGTCGTGGATGATGCCCTGGAAACGCACGGCGGTGACCGGGACGCCGGCCTTCCGGAGCTTGTTGGCGTAGGCCTCGCCCTCGTCGCGCAGGACGTCGGCCTCACCGGTGATGACCAGCGCCGGGGGCAGGCCGGTCAGCTGTTCGGTGGTGGCGCGCAGCGGGGAGGCGGTGATCTGGGCGCGCTCGGCCTCGTCGGTCGTGTACTGGTCCCAGAACCACTGCATGCCGTCGCGGCGCAGGTAGCAGCCGGTGGCGAACTGGTGGTAGGAGGGCGTGTCGAAGTTCGCGTCGGTGACCGGGTAGAACAGCACCTGCTGCACCAGCGAGGGGCCGCCCCGCTCCTTGGCCATCAGCGTGAGCGCGGCGGTCATGTTCCCGCCGACCGAGTCGCCGGCCACGGCCAGCCGCGAGCCTTCCAGGTTCTTGGTGGCGCCCTGCTCGACGACCCACTGCGCGACGGTGTAGTTCTGCTCGATGGCGACCGGGTAGCGGGCCTCGGGGGAGAGGTCGTATTCCGGGAACACCACCGCGGCGTCCGTGCCGACGGCGAGTTCACGCACCAGGCGGCCATGGGTGTGGGCGTTGCCGAACACCCAGCCGGCGCCGTGGATGTAAAGGATCACGGGGAGGGTCCCGTCCGCTCCCGCGGGTTTGACGATCCGCGCCTGGACGCTGCCCGTCGGACCGCCGGAGACGGTGATCCACTCCTCGTCGACGACCGGCTTGTCGATGTCGCCGGACTGCACCTCGTCGAGCGTCTTACGGCCTTCCGCGGGCGGCAGCTCGAAGAGGAAGGGCGGGTTGGCGGTCGCCTTGGCGAACTCGGCTGCCGCGGGTTCCAGGACCGGCTGGACCGGCGCTACGGCATCGGACATCGCATCTCCTCGAAATCACCGGGCACTGGAAGATCGGGCGTACGGCCGGTGCATCCACCCTGCCCGGTTTCGCCCCGTTCCGCATGCGGTGAGCCCGGTGGCCGTAGACCGGTGCGGGGAGCCGCGCGACCCTTACGGTGCCGTTAAGGCCGGACTAACCGAGGGCTCAGGAAGCGGAGGAGGAACCCGGTAGCCCACCTGCGCGCGAACAACGCGACTGTCCGTGGCGGTTCGGGTCCGTTCGTCGTCGGACGCCTCAGTTGGCTCCCCGGTTGGCTCCCGGCAGCGCGTGCACTCCGCTGCCTCGCCAAACCTGTGCACATGGGTCCAGAGAGCCCTGCGTCCTAGGAAAGCAACCGTTAGGGTCTCATGGTCCACGGACAGTCCACGGTGCGCTGACCACCGCTTTAGGAGTTCGATCCCACGATCCCTGCGGGCCTGCTCGTCGCATCCGGGCCGCGCGTTCGACCGGCCTGCGCAACCTTCCCCTGCACGACACCGCCCAGAACAACGTCTGGCTCGAGATCGTCCAGATCGCCCT
>NZ_JBVJVY010000043.1:0-59183 GCF_055603265.1 Streptomyces sp. NPDC037288 | reverse complement strand
GCGCCGAGGTTGCCCAGTTTCGACATCGCTCAGGCCTCCTTCGGGTCGACAGAGCCGGCGGCAGGACCGGCGGGACGGCGGGTGCGGCGCAGCGGTGGCTTGGCACCCAGGCTCTTCGGGTCGAGGCCGGACCACTTGTGGCCGTTCGCGAAGAACGCGCGGCGGGCGAGGAGCGTCATCAGCGGCTTGGTGAAGAAGAAGACGACGACGACGTCGAGCACGGTGGTCAGGCCGAGCGTGAACGCGAAGCCCTGGACCTTGCCGACGGTCACGATGAACAGGACGGCGGCGGCGAGGAACGACACGAAGTCCGAGACCAGGATGGTGCGCCGGGCGCGCGGCCAGGCCCGCTCGACGGCGGGGCGCAGCGAGCGGCCCTCGCGGATCTCGTCCCGGATGCGTTCGAAGTACACGATGAACGAGTCCGCGGTGATACCGATGGCGACGATCGCACCACAGACGGCCGGCAGGTTCAGCGCGAAGTGGATGGCCGGGCCGAGCAGCGACATGATCACGTAGGTGAGGATCGCGGAGACCAGCAGCGAGGCCATGGCGACGACCGACAGGCCGCGGTAGTAGACCACCAGGTAGATCACGACCAGGGCGAGGCCGATCGCGCCGGCGAGCAGACCGGCGTGCAGCTGCTCACCGCCGAGCGCGGCGGTGACGGTGGTGACGGACTGCTCCTGGAAGGAGAGCGGCAGGGCGCCGTACGACAGCATGTTGGCGAGGCTCTGGGCGTCCTGCTGGGTGAAGCTGCCGGAGATCTCCGCCTGACCGCCGGTGATCGCGTTCTGCACGAACGGGCTGGAGACGACCTCGCCGTCGAGGACGATGCCGAACTCGTTCTGCGGGGGCTGGTTCTTCGCCAGCTGCCCGGTGATGTCCGCGAACTTCTTGGCACCGCCGGAGGTGAAGGTCATCTGGACCTGCCAGCCGGAGGCGCCCTGGGTGTCGAAGACGGCCTGTGCCTTCTTCACCTCGGTGCCGTCGACGGCGGCCGGGCCGAGCACGTACTTGTACCAGACCTTCTTGGTCTCACCGCAGGCGATCGTGGGCTCGCCGGGCTTGGCGGCGCCGCCGGCCTTGGCCCGCTCGGCGGGGTTGGTGCAGTCCAGGGCGGCGTACTGGGCCTGGAGCTTGGCGGCGGCCGAGTTGCCGGTGGCGGACCCGGACGGCTTGGCGGACGGCTTGGGGCTGCCGCTGGCGGACGCGCTCGGCGAGGGAGTGGAGCCGGCCTTCAGCGCGTCGGTGACGGCCCGGCCCTGGGAGGTCGCCGAGGCCGTCGGGGACGGGGAGCCTGAGGAAGACGAGGACGCCTTCTCCTTGGAGGAGGAAGAGGCAGAGGGGCTCGTGCCCGGGTTCGGCGAGGAGCCGCCGCTGGAGGACGCGCTCGGCGACGGGCTCTTCGAGCCGGGGACGCTGGGCTCGCTGGCCAGGACCGGGCGGAAGTACAGCTTGGCGGTGGTGCCGACCTGCTGCTGGGCTTCCTTGGAGTTGGTGCCCTTGGGGATGTTGACGATGATGTTGTCGTTCCCCTGGGTCTGCACCTCCGCCTCGGAGACGCCCAGGCCGTTGACACGGTTGTTCATGATGTCGACCGCGGTGGCCATGTTGGCCGGATTGATCGCGGACCCCTGGTCGGCCTTCGCCTTGAGCGTGATGCTCGTACCACCGGCGAGGTCGATACCGAGACGCGGAGTTTTGTTCCCGGAGAGGAACATGCCTCCGGTGAGCGCCACGATGGCGATCAGGATCAGGGCCAGCGAGCGTCCCGGCTTGCTCTGGGCACTCGCGCTCCGGCCCCTCTTAGGTGCTGCCACCTTCTCGTACTCCCTCTCGGGCCGCCCCGCGCCCGGTCGGCGCGGTCGGCCATGACATGGTGTCGGGCTGTTCCGTACGGGAAACAGACGCCCGGTGGTGCGCGGGGCGTGATTATGCCGCGTAGCGCACCACCGGGGCGTGACTACTTCGCGTCGGAGTCGCCGTCGGTCTTCTTCGGCTCGTCCTCCGCCTTGGCCTCGGCGGTCTCGGCCGCGTCGGTGTCGTCCTCGGCAGCGTCCTTCTTACCGAGGTCGACGGCCTTGTCGTCGGAGGCGGCGGCAGCGGGCGAGTCGGACTCTTCGCTCTCGGTGAGGGAGGAGGCGTCGTCCGGGACGATGTCGGCGTCGGACTTCAGGTCGTGCTCGATGCCGTGGACGATGCGGTTGTACTCGTCGTCGGTGAGGACGGCGCCGATCGCGTTCTTGGCGAAGAGGAGATCGACGCCCGGGCCGGCGTCGAGGAGGACCGTGTCCTCGTTGACCTCCTTGACCGTCGCGTACATCCCCCCGATCGTGCGGACACCGGAGCCGGGCTGCATCTCGTTCCGCATGTTGGCAGCCTGCTGCTGCTTCTTCTTGGCCGAGCGCGTCATCAGGAACATGGCCGCGATGAGCACGATGAATGGGAGAAGGGTAAAGGCATTCACGGGACGGAATTTCCTTCGCGCGACCGCGACGGAGAGCGGCCTGTTGACGGGGGTGTGGGTCGGCGCCACCCGCAAGGGCGGCATCGGCGGAGTCTAAGCGAGTCCGCGCGCATGGAACAACGCTCAGCATGGCACCTGGGTTCCTGCCCGTGCCAATGCCTCGGCCGTCACACATCCATCATGGGGCCGTCAGGTCCCGAACAGGTCCTGTTGTCCGTTTCCCCCGGTCGCCGCGCGGGGCGGGGTGAGGCCGAGGTGCGCCCAGGCGGCCGGCGTGGCGACCCGGCCGCGCGGGGTGCGGGCGAGCAGTCCCTCGCGGACGAGGAAGGGTTCGGCGACCTCCTCGACGGTCTCCCGCTCCTCCCCCACCGCGACGGCGAGCGTGGACAGGCCGACCGGGCCGCCGCCGAAGAGTTTCAGCAGGGCCTGCAGGACGGCGCGGTCGAGGCGGTCCAGACCGCGCGGGTCGACCTCGTAGACGGCGAGGGCTGCCGCGGCGATCTCGCGGGTGATCAGGCCGTCCGCCTTGACCTGGGCGTAGTCGCGGACGCGGCGCAGCAGGCGGTTGGCGATGCGGGGCGTGCCACGGGAGCGGCCGGCGATCTCGGCGGCGCCGTCCGGATCGATCTCGACGTCCAGCAGGTTCGCCGAGCGGTGGACGACCCGCTCCAGTTCGTGCGGCTCGTAGAACTCCATGTGCGCGGTGAAGCCGAAGCGGTCGCGCAGCGGGGGTGGCAGCAGGCCCGCACGGGTGGTCGCGCCGACCAGGGTGAAGGGGGGCAGTTCCAGGGGGATGGCGGTGGCGCCGGGTCCCTTGCCGACGATGACGTCGACGCGGAAGTCCTCCATCGCCATGTACAGCATCTCCTCGGCGGGCCGGGACATCCGGTGGATCTCGTCGAGGAAGAGGACCTCGCCCTCCTGCAGGGAGGAGAGGATCGCGGCGAGGTCGCCGGCGTGCTGGATGGCGGGGCCGGAGGTGATGCGGATGGGCGCGCCCATCTCGGCCGCGATGATCATCGACAGGGTGGTCTTGCCGAGGCCGGGCGCGCCGGACAGGAGCACGTGGTCGGCGGTGGCGCCACGCGCGCGTGCGGCCCGCAGGACGAGGTCGAGCTGTTCGCGCACCTTCTCCTGGCCGATGAACTCACCGAGGTCCTTCGGGCGCAGGGCGGCCTCGACGGCCTGGTCCTCCCGGTCGGCGGACGCACCGACGAGCCGCTCGGCGGCGGGGGTGTCGGTGGTGTCGTCCCAGTTCATATGCGTGTGCCTCGATCGTCGTGGGGTCAGCGGGCGCGGTTCAGGGTCTGCAGGGCGGTCTTCAGCAGCTGCCCGACCTGCGGATCTCCGCCCGCGGCCGCGGCCTGCGGCGTCACCGCGGCGACGGCCTCGTCGGCCTCCCGGGTGGCGTAGCCGAGGCCGATGAGGGCGGCGTGCAGCTGGTCGCGCCAGCCCTGGCCGACCGGGGCCCCGACCGCGGGGGCGCCGACGGGTTCGCCGAGCCGGTCCTTCAGTTCGAGGAGCAGCTTCTGGGCGCCCTTCTTGCCGATGCCGGGCACGGCGGTGAGGGCCTTCTCGTCAGCGGTGGCGACCGCGCGGCGCAGCGCGTCCGGGGTGTGCACGGCGAGCATCGCCTGGGCCAGGCGCGGGCCGACGCCGCTCGCGGTCTGGAGCAGCTCGAAGACCTGGCGCTCGTCGTCGTCGGCGAAGCCGTACAGGGTGAGGGAGTCCTCGCGCACGACCAGGGAGGTGTGCAGTTTGGCGGGCTGGCCCAGGCGGAGCGTGGACAGCGTGTTCGGCGTGCACTGGACGGCCATGCCGACGCCGCCGACCTCGACGACCGCGGCGTCGGGGGCGAGCGCGGCGACTGTGCCGCTGACGAAGGCGATCATGCCGTACGGCCTTTCGTTGCGTTGACGGTGTGGCGGGCGACCGCCTGCTGGAGCCGGTTCTGCGCGGGGGCGCGCCAGATGTGGCAGATGGCGAGCGCGAGGGCGTCGGCCGCGTCGGCCGGCTTCGGCGGCGCCGACAGCCGGAGCAGCCGGGTCACCATGGCTCCGACCTGTGCCTTGTCGGCACGGCCGGTGCCGGTGACGGCGGCCTTGACCTCGCTCGGGGTGTGCAGGGCGACCGGGATGCCGCGCCGGGCGGCACACAGCA
This sequence comes from Streptomyces sp. NPDC037288, assembly GCF_055603265.1. Lineage (NCBI taxonomy): Bacteria > Bacillati > Actinomycetota > Actinomycetes > Kitasatosporales > Streptomycetaceae > Streptomyces > Streptomyces sp. NPDC037288. The sequence continues at coordinate 54,553 of NZ_JBVJVY010000043.1, read as the reverse complement.
TGGCCACGGCGCTGGCCTGGGCGGTGCCCATCACCGTGCGCACGTTGTGCTGGCTGAAGACGCGCTCGACGGCGACGACCTGCGGCCGGTGCTCGTCCAGCCACTGCTCCAGGCCCTGCTCGACGGCGAGGAGGCGATGGCTGAGGTCGGCGTCCACGGGTGTCCGTACGACCCCCACGCCGAGCATGGTGAGCGGGCGGCCCGCGACCCCCTCGACGACGCCGACACCACACCTGGTCAGCCCCGGGTCCACCCCCAGTACACGCACCGCGCCCCTCCCTCCGCCGACTCGACCGGCTCCAGCCACCGCTGGGCGGTACCCCCAGTTCGTGCAGGCTATCGGGTGCCACTGACAACGCCGTGCACCGGCGCCCGGCACGGCGACGGGCCGACGGGTTGTCCCGTCGGCCCGTGAGAACCTGCGAAGCCCGCGACGGCGTTACGCGTCGACCTTCTCCATGATCTCGTCGCTCACGTCGAAGTTGGCGAACACGTTCTGCACGTCGTCGCTGTCCTCGAGCGCGTCGATCAGCTTGAAGATCTTCTTGGCGCCCTCCTCGTCCAGCTCGACCTGGACGGACGGGACGAAGCTCGACTCGGCGGAGTCGTAGTCGATGCCGGCCTCCTGCAGAGCGGTGCGGACCGCGACCAGGTCGGTGGCCTCGCTGATGACCTCGAAGGTCTCGCCGAGGTCGTTGACCTCCTCGGCGCCCGCGTCCAGCACGGCACCCAGGACGTCGTCCTCGCTCAGCTCACCCTTCGGGACGATGACGACGCCCTTGCGGCTGAACATGTACGACACGGAGCCCGGGTCGGCCATGTTGCCGCCGTTGCGGGTCATGGCGACGCGGACGTCGGAGGCGGCGCGGTTGCGGTTGTCGGTGAGGCACTCGATGAGCACCGCGACACCGTTCGGACCGTAGCCCTCGTACATGATCGTCTCGTAGTCGGCGCCGCCGGCCTCGAGACCACCGCCGCGCTTGATCGCGGAGTCGATGTTCTTGTTCGGGACGGACTGCTTCTTGGCCTTCTGGACGGCGTCGTAGAGGGTCGGGTTGCCGTCGAGGTCGACGCCGCCCATCCGCGCCGCGACCTCGATGTTCTTGATCAGCTTCGCGAAGAGCTTGCCGCGCTTGGCATCGATCACGGCCTTCTTGTGCTTCGTCGTGGCCCATTTAGAGTGGCCGGACATCTGCCTGTCTCCTTCGCGTAACCCGTCTATGAACGAACGCCAGAGATCCTACAAGGACTCCGCCGTCCCGTTGGCGCGCACCATGTCGACGAACAGGGAGTGCACACGGTGGTCGCCGGTCAGTTCCGGGTGGAACGACGTGGCGAGCGCGTTGCCCTGACGGACGGCGACGATGTGGCCGTCGTGCTCGGCGAGCACCTCGGTACCGGCGCCCACGGACTCCACCCACGGGGCGCGGATGAAGACGCCCTCCACAGGATCGCCCGGGATGCCCTTCACGTCGAGCGCGGCCTCGAAGGACTCGTTCTGGCGGCCGAAGGCGTTGCGGCGCACGATCATGTCGATGCCGCCGATGGTCTCCTGGCCCGAGCGCGGGTCGAGGATCTTGTCGGCGAGCATGATCATGCCGGCGCAGGTGCCGTAGACGGGCATGCCGCCCTGTACGCGCGCGCGGAGAGGCTCCATCACGCCGAAGAGGACGGCCAGCTTGGAGATGGTGGTGGACTCGCCGCCGGGCAGCACGAGGCCGTCCACCTCGGCGAGTTCCTCGGGGCGCCGCACCGGCCTGGCCACGGCGTCGGCCGCGGCCAGGGCGATGAGGTGCTCCCGTACGTCGCCCTGGAGGGCCAGGACGCCTATGACAGGAGTGTTCATGGGGTTCAGTACCTGAGGGTCCGTGAGGTCCGTACCGGTGGGCTTACCAGCCGCGGTTGGCGTAGCGCTCGGTCTCGGGGAGGGTGTCGCAGTTGATGCCGACCATGGCCTCGCCGAGGTTGCGGGACGCGTCCGCGATGATCTTCGGGTCGTCGTAGAAGGTGGTGGCCTTCACGATGGCGGCGGCACGCTTGGCCGGGTCGCCGGACTTGAAGATGCCGGAGCCGACGAACACGCCCTCGGCGCCGAGCTGGCGCATCAGGGCCGCGTCGGCCGGGGTGGCCACGCCACCGGCGGAGAAGAGGACCACCGGGAGCTTGCCCAGCTCGGCGACCTCCTTGACCAGCTCGTACGGTGCGCGCAGCTCCTTGGCGGCGGCGTACAGCTCGTGGTTGTCGAAGCCGCGCAGCCTGGCGATCTCGTTCTTGATCTGGCGCAGGTGACGGACGGCCTCGACGACGTTGCCGGTACCGGCCTCGCCCTTGGAGCGGATCATCGCGGCGCCCTCGGCGATGCGGCGCAGGGCCTCGCCCAGGTTGGTGGCACCACAGACGAACGGGGTGGTGAAGGCCCACTTGTCGGAGTGGTTGACCTCGTCGGCCGGGGTGAGGACCTCGGACTCGTCGATGTAGTCGACGCCGAGGGACTGCAGCACCTGGGCCTCGACGAAGTGGCCGATGCGGGACTTGGCCATGACCGGGATGGAGACGGCGTCGATGATGCCCTCGATCATGTCCGGGTCGGACATACGGGCCACGCCGCCGTCCTTGCGGATGTCGGCCGGGACCCGCTCCAGGGCCATGACGGCGACGGCGCCCGCGTCCTCGGCGATCTTCGCCTGCTCCGGCGTGACGACGTCCATGATCACGCCGCCCTTGAGCTGCTCGGCCATGCCGCGCTTCACGCGGGCGGTGCCGATCTCGGGAGCCTGGTTCTCGGTGGTGGACACGGGTGACCTCACTGATGGGAAAGAGGGTTTCTGCACCGACGAGGAAACGCGAGTGGACCAGGCCACAGCAAGGGCCAATGGCAAGCCGGTGGATCCTTTTCGTCCAGGGAGGGTTCTCCCGGGGTTCAGGAGACCCGCTCCACCAGGGCCGCAGGGGGCTCGTCGTCCATTTCGAAGGCCAGCGGGAAGGGGGCGTGGCCGGCCAGCCGGAACCAGCGGACCTTGCGGTGCTCGCGGAGCCTGCGGGCGGCGCCCACGGCGTCGTTGTGGAAGCGGCGGGCCATCGGGACCCGGCGGACGGCCTCGGCCAGCTCACGGGCCGCCGCCTCGCCGCCCGGGGCCTCACGTACGGCCTCCACCTGGGCCGGGTCCTCGAAGACCGCGCGCAGCGCCTGGCTCAGCTCGCTCTCGGCGACCTCCCGCTGCTCCTCCTCGGCCTGCCGGGCGGCGTGCGCGGCCTCGTACAGCACGATCGAGGCGGCCGGGTCGAGCACGCCCGAGGTGGCGAGTTCCTGCGTGACGGAGGCCCGCCGCAGCAGCTGTGCGTCGAGCGCGGCCCGCGCGGCGTCCATCCGCACGTGCAGCCGGTCCAGCCGCCCGGCGGTCCAGCTCAGGTACACGCCGATCGCGAGGAGCGCGACGAGGATCCAGATGAGGGTTGCGGTCACGGCGGAAGGCTATCGGCTGCCGGAACGCGCCCCGGCGCCGGTCACGGGCCGGTCCGGACGGCCGCAGCCTCAGTCACGGGCCAGCCCGAACCGCGCCCGCAAGCCCGTCGTCCGCTCGTCCGCGCCGACCGCCGCCGCGCCGGCCGTCACCGTCTCGTAGACGGACAGGATGTCCGCGCCGACCGTCGACCAGTCGAACCGCCGCACATGCGTGCTCCCGCGCTCGCGCAGCTCCTCGCGGCGCGCCGGGTCCTCCAGCAGCCGTACGGCCGCCTCGGCGAGCGCGTCGGCGTCCTCGTTGGCGAAGACCTCGCCGGCCTCGCCCTGGTCCAGGACCTGGACGAAGGCGTCCAGGTCGGAGGCGAGGACGGGAGCGCCCGCCGACATGGCCTCGACCAGGATGATGCCGAAGCTCTCGCCGCCGGTGTTGGGCGCGACGTACAGGTCGACGCTGCGCAGGAAGCGCGCTTTGTCCTCGTCGCTGATCATGCCGAGGAACTCGACGCGGGAGCGGAGCTCCGGGGGCAGGTCCTCGACGGCCGCCTCCTCGTCGCCGCGCCCGGCGACCAGCAGGCGGGTCTGCGGGCGGGCGGCGAGGATCTTCGGCAGGGCCTTCATCAGCACGGGCAGGCCCTTGCGGGGCTCGTCGATACGGCCGATGAACCCGATCGTGTCGCCCTGCCACCCGGGCTCGGGCTCGGCCTTGGCGAAGAAGTCGACGTCGACGCCGTTGGGGATGACCACCGCGTCCCCGCCGAGGTGCTCGACCAGGGTGCGGCGGGCGTACTCGCTGACCGCGATGCGTGCGCTGATCTTCTCCAGGGCGGCCTGCAGGATCGCGTACGCGGCGATCATCGCCCGGGAGCGCGGGTTGGAGGTGTGGAAGGTGGCCACGATCGGACCGGAGGCCGCCCAGCAGGTCAGAAGGCCCAGCGAGGGGGAGGTCGGTTCGTGGATGTGGACCACGTCGAAGGCGCCGTCGTGCAGCCAGCGCCGCACCCGCGCGGCGGAGAGGAAGCCGAAGTTGAGGCGGGCCACCGAGCCGTTGTACGGCACCGGGACCGCGCGGCCGGCCGAGACGACGTACGGCGGCAGCGGAGTGTCGTCGTCGGCCGGGGCGAGCACGGAGACGTCGTGGCCGAGGCGGAGGAAGTACTCGGCGAGGTCGCGGATGTGGAACTGGACGCCACCGGGCACGTCCCAGGAGTACGGGCAGACGATCCCGATTCTCACGAGGGTCCCTTCGCGGGGTCGAGGTCGGCGAGCCACAGCCGCTGGAGCATGTGCCAGTCCTCCGGATGGTCGGCGATCCCGGTGGCGAAGGCGTCGGCCAGCGCCTGTGTCATGACAGACGTCTTCTCGGTCCGCGTACCTGACTCGGGTACCTCGATCGGGGCGTGGACCTGGCCCTGCATGACGGGCGAGTCGTCGTACCAGAGGGTGACCGGCAGCAGCAGCGCGCCGGTCTGCTGGGCGAGCAGGGCCGGGCCCGCGGGCATCCGGGTCTTCTCGCCGAAGAAGTCGACCTCGACGCCGGAGGCGGACAGGTCGCGGTCGGCGACCAGGCAGACCAGGCCGCCGTCGCGCAGCCTTCGCGCCAGGGTGCCGAAGGCGGAGCCGCCGCTGTGCGGCAGGACCTCCATGCCGAGGCCCTCCCGGTAGGCGACGAAACGGTCGTACAGCGTCTCGGGCCTGAGCCGCTCGGCGACCGTGGTGAAGGGCGTCTCCAGCTTGGTGGTGACCCAGGCGCCGGCCAGGTCGTAGTTGGCCATGTGCGGCAGGGCGAGGATCACGCCACTGCCGGCTGCCAGCCCGTCGGTCAGGAGATGTATGTCCTTGGCGTCGAAGCCCGACTTCACGCGCTCGCGGCTCCAGGCCGGCAGCCGGAAGGACTCCATCCAGTAGCGCAGGTAGGAGCGCATGCCCGCGCGGGACAGCTCGCGCAGGCGCTCCGGGCCGGCGCCGGGCAGCACGCGCGCGTAGTTCGACTCCAGGCGCCGTACGCCCTTGCCGCGCTGCTTCCACGCGAGGTCGGCGATGCTCTGCCCGAGGCGGACCGCGACGGGTTCCGGGAGCTTCTTGACGGTGCTCCAGCCGGCGCCGTAGAGCGCGTCGGTGAGCCGTTCGGCGGCGCTCACTGCGCGGCCTCGGCGTTCTGCTGGGCCGCCGCCTCGGCCTCGGCGGACTCGCGGCGGACCGTGACGACCCGCTGGATCAGTGTGACGAGGCTGCCGACGGCGACGATCCACAGGGCGATCGGCAGCAGCCACTGGATGCCCGGCACACCGAACTTGTGCAGGCCGGCGAAACCGGCCGCGACCAGCGAGATCACCAGCCGCTCGGCGCGTTCGACGAGGCCGTTGACGGCGACCGGCAGCCCGATGGACTCGCCGCGCGCCTTGGTGTACGAGACCACCTGGCCGCTGGCCAGGCAGAAGATCGAGACGGCGCACAGGGCGTTGTCGTGTCCGTTGCCCGCGTACCAGAGCGCGAACCCGCCGAAGATGGCGCCGTCGGCGACCCGGTCGAGGGTGGAGTCCAGGAAGGCGCCCCAGCGGCTGGAGCGGCCCAGCTGGCGGGCCATGTTGCCGTCGACCAGGTCGGAGAAGACGAACAGGGTGATCACGACCGTGCCCCAGAAGAACTCGCCCCGGGGGTAGAAGACCAGCGCGCCCGCGACCACACCGGCCGTGCCGATGAGCGTGACCGTGTCGGGGCTCACGCCCCGGCGGATGAGAAACGCGGCGAACGGTGTGAGGACACGCGTGAAGAATGCACGCGCGTACTTGTTCAGCATGGCCTTCCCGACGGTCGGTGTCGCCGCGGCCCTGGTGGCCTCCGGCTGGCCCATCGTAGCCACGCGCGCACCTGCGTGACGGGCGGGCACCCGCAGCCCGTGGGGCGAACCGGCGTGCGCCGCCGCGCGCGGGCGTGCGGCGGCGCGATCGGCGACCGCGGCTGTCGTTCGTATGGACGCAACGTGACGGGAGTGGAAAGCTCGAATAACCGCGGGCGTCGCCGGAGCCGCCAGTGCACGCGGGTCCCGCGTGTCCGCGCCCACAGTGACCTCACCGTGCACGGGAGGCAGGATCATGGGCGACAAGACTCAGCCACACCACCCCGGGGCCGCCGGCAGGGCTCTGGAGGCCGACCGGCCCGCGTCCGTACGGAACGTGGTGCTGGTCGGCCACTCCGGTTCGGGCAAGACGACCCTGGTGGAGGCCCTCGCGCTGGCCGCGGGGGCGGTGAACCGGGCGGGCCGCGTGGAGGACGGCGGCACGGTCTCGGACTACGACGACATCGAGCACCGGCAGCAGCGGTCCGTACAGCTCTCCCTGGTGCCGGTCGAATGGGACGGCATCAAGGTCAACCTGCTCGACACCCCCGGATACGCGGACTTCGTCGGGGAGCTCAGGGCCGGTCTGCGGGCAGCGGACGCGGCCCTCTTCGTCGTCTCCGCCTCGGACGGCGTGGACGGTTCCACCCGGATGGTCTGGGAGGAGTGCGCGGCCGTCGGCATGCCGCGGGCCATCGTGATCACGCACCTGGAGGCCGCGCGCGCGGACTTCGAGGAGATGACGCAGATCTGCGCGGAGGCCTTCGGCGGCGACGACCCCGACGCCGTACTCCCGCTGTACCTGCCCCTGCGCGGCCCCGAGGGTCCCGACGGGCACGCGCCCGTGACCGGGCTGACCGGGCTGCTGTCGCAGAAGCTGTTCGACTACTCGACCGGCGAGCGCAAGGAGTCCGAACCCGGCGAGGACCAGCTGCCCGACATCGAGGAGGCCCGCAACCGGCTCATCGAGGGGATCATCGCCGAGAGCGAGGACGAGACCCTCATGGACCGCTACCTCGGCGGTGAGCAGGTCGACGTCACGACCCTGATCCAGGACCTGGAGCGGGCCGTCGCCCGCGGCTCCTTCTTCCCCGTCCTGGCCGCCGCCCCCGCCGCCGAGGGCGCCAAACAGGGCCTCGGCACGGTCGAGTTGCTGGAGCTGGTCACCGGCGGCTTCCCGACCCCGTTCGAGCACCCGCTGCCCGACGTCACGACCGTCGACGGCAAGCCGCGCGAGCTGAAGCCGTGCGACACCGCCGGCCCGCTGGTCGCCGAGGTGGTCAAGACCTCCTCCGACCCCTACGTCGGCCGGGTCTCGCTGGTGCGCCTCTTCTCCGGCACCCTGCGCCCCGACCAGACGGTGCACGTCTCGGGGCACGGGCTGGCCGACCGCGGCCACGAGGACCGCGACGTCGACGAGAAGGTCGGCGCGCTGTCCATGCCCTTCGGCAAACAGCAGCGCCCGGTGACGCACGCCGTCGCCGGCGACCTGGTGTGCGTGGCCAAGCTCGGCCGTGCCGAGACCGGGGACACGCTGTCCGCGAAGGACGACCCGCTGCTGATGGAACCCTGGCGGATGCCCGACCCGCTGCTGCCGCTGGCCATCCAGGCGCACAGCAAGGCCGACGAGGACAAGCTCTCGCAGGGTCTGTCCCGGCTGGTGGCCGAGGACCCGACGATGCGGCTGGAGCAGAACCAGGACACCCACCAGGTGGTCCTGTGGTGCCTGGGCGAGGCCCACGCGGACGTCGCCCTGGAACGGCTGCGCAGCCGCTACGGCGTCCAGGTCGACGTCGTCCCGCACAGGGTCTCCCTGCGGGAGACGTTCGCGAACAAGGCCACCGGGCGCGGGCGGCATGTGAAGCAGTCCGGCGGGCACGGGCAGTACGCCATCTGCGAGATCGAGGTGGAGCCGCTGCCGGGTGGCTCGGGCATCGAGTTCGTGGACAAGGTGGTCGGCGGCGCCGTACCGCGTCAGTTCATCCCGTCCGTGGAGAAGGGCGTGCGGGCCCAGGCCGCCAAGGGGGTCGCCGCCGGCTATCCGCTCGTGGACGTACGGGTCACGCTGCTCGACGGCAAGGCGCACTCGGTGGACTCCTCCGACGCCGCGTTCCAGACCGCGGGCGCGCTGGCGCTGCGCGAGGCCGCGGCGGACGCGAAGATCCATCTGCTGGAGCCGGTGGCCGAGGTGTCCGTGCTGGTCGGCGACGACTACGTGGGCGCCGTGATGAGCGATCTGTCCAGCCGGCGCGGCCGGGTGCTCGGCACCGAGCAGGTGGGCTCCGGGCGGACCGTGATCCGGGCCGAGGTGCCCGAGTTCGAGATCGGCCGGTACGCCGTCGACCTGCGCTCACTGTCGCACGGCACGGCCCGCTTCGACCGCTCCTACGCCCGGCACGAGCCGATGCCGCCTCAGATCGCCGAGCGGATCCGTGAACAGGCGGGTGACAACGGCTAGCTGACGGAGCGTCACCGGGCGCACAACCCGGCGCACGGGCGGGCGGCTTCGGCCGTCCGCCCGCGGACTGTCGGTGGCGGCGGATACGCTGATCGCAACGAGGGCCTGTTCAACAGGTGTGCGGAGCGAGGAAGTCGGGAAGGCCGCAGAAGCAAGGCCGGCGGCGATGGGGGCGGGAATGTCGTTGGGAACGGAGTGGGACGGGCCCCAGGTGCCCGTCTCGGGCGACGAGGGTCAGGCGGCGACCTCCGCACTGGCCTCCGCGGCGTACCGGGACAGCCCGATCGAGGAGATCAAGAAGGCCGACAACGAATGGCACCAGTCGACCGTCAAGGCCGGCAAGATCAAGCTGCTGAGGCCCAATCTGGGTGAGGCGTTCTCGCGGGCCGTGGTCGCCCGGATGATCACCCCCGGCCGCAAGCCGCTCATCCAGTCCTTCGGCTCCGAGCCGCAGTTCGTGGTCGAGCACTGCCTCGCGGCCAACAACATCCGCAGGGAGCGCGACAACCGCCTGACCGCCGTGACGGTCCTGTGCGGAGTGCTCTTCCTGCCCGGGCTGATCGCCTGGCTGCTCGTCTTCCAGCTGCGCATGTTCGTCGCCAAGCGTGACGACAGGCGGGCCGGGACGCTCGGCACCGTGTTGCTCCTCGGGGTCGGCGTACTCGCCGCGCTGTTCCTGATCAAGATGCCGTTCAGCGGCTTCTGGGCGTGGTATGCCCGGGCGTGCGTCGTGCTGCCCGTACTCGGCTGGTTCTGGGCCAAGCAGATCTGCGAACGCACGGCCAGGGATCTGCGGGCCCGGTGGGGCGGCCTGCTCTCGGGCACCAGCGTCGGCGCCAAGGTCCCCGAGGCCGTGCCGCGCGGACCCAACCAGACGGCGGCCGAGGAACTGCGCCAGTCACTGGCCCGGCTCAGCTCCGAGCAGCAGTCGAACTCGGTCTTCTACGCCGGCCCCAAGGGCATACTCGGCATGGGCACCCGCTGGGGTGCCTGGCAGCTCGCCGAGGACCTGGTTCCCGCCGACCCCACCCGGGAGATCCACCCCTTCCGCAGCTGGGACGTCGTACGCGCGATCCACGACCAGCTCGCCCTCCTGGAGCGCGGCCCGCTGAACACCGGCGGCTTCCCGAAGCCGTCGATACGGCACTGGATCGTCACCCCGATCGGCGAGAAGGCCGCGGAGGTGGCCCGGCCCGAGGGCACCGACGTCGAGGCCTTCCAGGTCAAGCCGCACGCCATACAGGAGATCTGCAACAAGCAGCAGTTCGGCAGCGGCGACCGGCACTATCTGGGCGTGCAGTGGACGCTGTGGGACGGGCAGCTGGTCCTCACCATGCTGATCACGGTGACGGTGCTGCACGAGACGCTGCGCATCGAGGTCACCGGCCATGCACTGGGACCGGTGAACCCGCTGTTCACCTCCAAGCCGGAGCCGCCGAGCAAGGAGGTCGCCAAGTCCCTCAAGCCCTGGGAGACGCGGAAGGTGATGCTGCCGCTGGTCACCACCGACGAGGTGGTACGGCTCGCCGCACGCGCCCCGCTGACCTGGTACCCGCCGCTGCTCAACTGGCTCGGCGGCTCGCTGGCCCTGCCGGAGCCGTTCGGTCTGCGGCACGCGTGGGCCGACCAGCCATGGCGGCACCGCTTCATGGCCGACGACGCGCTGCGCGCGGCCACGCCGGTCCTGCGGGTGGTCCACTCGGCGGCGATCAGGGTGCTGGGGGAGAACGGCGTGAACACGGAGAAGTTCGGCACGCGGTCGGGCATTCTCAGCGGACTGGTGCAGGACCCGACGCCGAGGAAGGCGGACTTGTACGACGCGTAGGCGGGCTGTTTATGCTGACCACGCCTCCGCCAGCATCTTCCGGGTGTCCCCCAGCAGCTGCGGCAGTACCTTCGTGTGGCCCACGACCGGCATGAAGTTCGTGTCGCCGCCCCAGCGCGGGACGATGTGCTGGTGGAGGTGGGCGGCGATGCCGGCGCCGGCGACCGTGCCCTGGTTCATGCCGATGTTGAAGCCGTGCGCGCCGGACGCGGTACGCAGGGCCGTCATCGCCTGCTTGGTCAGCTCGGCCAGCTCGGCGGTCTCCGGCCCGGTCAGCTCGGTGTAGTCGGCGACGTGCCGGTACGGCACGGTCATCAGATGGCCGCCGTTGTACGGGTAGAGGTTGAGGACGGCGTACACGTGCTCACCGCGCCGGACGATCAGTCCGTCCTCGTCGGACTTGGCCGGGATCGAGCAGAAGGGACAGCCGTCGTCGGCCCCCGGACCGGTCGGCTTGTTCTCGCCCTGGATGTACGCCATCCGGTGGGGCGTCCACAGGCGCTGGAACGCGTCCTGCGTCCCCACTCCGATCTGCTGCTCCGGCTCACTCGTCATGCTGTGCAGCATATGGCGTAGCCGCTGACGACGGGAAAGGCCCCCGGGAAGACGATCCCCGAGGGCCTTTTCCGAGACGGGTGGGTCAGAGGCGGGTGGGTCAGACCTGGACCCGGTCCTCCACGACCTTCGCGATCTTCGCGATGGCCTCGTCGAACGGGATGCCGTTCTCCTGGGAGCCGTCGCGGTAGCGGAAGGAGACCGAGCCGTTCGACATGTCCTCGTCGCCCGCGATGACCATGAAGGGCACCTTCTGCTTCTGGGCGTTGCGGATCTTCTTCTGCATGCGGTCCGAGGAGGAGTCCACCTCGACGCGCAGGCCCTTCTTCCTGGCCGCCGCCGCGAACTTCTCCAGGTACTCCACGTGCGCGTCGCCGATCGGGATGCCGAGCGCCTGGACCGGGGCCAGCCAGGCCGGGAAGGCGCCCGCGTAGTGCTCCAGGAGGACCGCGAAGAAGCGCTCGATGGAGCCGAACAGCGCGCGGTGGATCATGACCGGGCGCTGCTTGGAGCCGTCCGGGCCGGTGTACTCCAGGTTGAAGCGCTCCGGCAGGTTGAAGTCGAGCTGGATCGTCGACATCTGCCAGGTCCGGCCGATCGCGTCCTTGGCCTGGACGGAGATCTTCGGGCCGTAGAAGGCGGCGCCGCCCGGGTCGGGCACGAGGGGCAGGCCCTGCTTCTCGGCGACCTGGCGCAGCGTCTCGGTCGCCTCCTCCCATACCTCGTCCGAGCCGACGAACTTCTCGGGGTCCTTGGTCGACAGCTCCAGGTAGAAGTCGGTCAGGCCGTAGTCGCGCAGCAGGCCGAGGACGAAGGTGAGCGTCTTGTCCAGTTCCTCGGACATCTGCTCACGGGTGCAGTAGATGTGCGCGTCGTCCTGCGTGAAGCCGCGGGCACGGGTGAGGCCGTGCACGACGCCCGACTTCTCGTACCGGTACACGGTCCCGAACTCGAAGAGACGCAGCGGCAGTTCGCGGTAGGAGCGGCCGCGCGCGTCGAAGATCAGGTTGTGCATCGGGCAGTTCATGGGCTTGAGGTAGTAGTCCACGCCCTCGTCGAGCTGCATGGGCGGGTACATGCCCTCGGCGTACCAGTCCAGGTGCCCGGACGTCTCGAAGAGCTTCCCCTTCGTCGCGTGCGGGGTGTAGACGAACTCGTAGCCCTCTTCCTCGTGACGGCGGCGCGAGTAGTCCTCCATGACCCGGCGGACGATTCCGCCCCTGGGGTGGAAGACGGCGAGGCCGGAGCCGATCTGCTCGGGGATGGAGAAGAGGTCCAGCTCGCTGCCCAGCTTGCGGTGGTCTCGCTTCTCGGCCTCGGCGAGAAAGTCCAGGTACGCCTTCAGCTCGTCCTTGGACGGCCAGGCGGTGCCGTAGATGCGCTGGAGCATCGGGTTCTTCTCGCTGCCGCGCCAGTAGGCGGCCGCGTTGCGCATCAGCTTGAACGCCGGGATGAGCCGGGTCGAGGGCAGGTGCGGACCCCGGCACAGGTCCTTCCAGCACAGGTCGCCGGTCTTGGCGTCCAGGTTGTCGTAGATCGTCAGCTCGCCGGCGCCGACCTCGACGTCCGCGCCGTCGTCGTGCGACGCCGAGCCCTTGAGACCGATCAGCTCCAGCTTGTACGGCTCGGAGGCCAGCTCCTCACGGGCGGCCTCGTCGGTGACCACGCGGCGGGCGAACTTCTGCCCGCGCTTCTGGATCTCCTGCATCTTCTTCTCGATGGCCTTGAGATCCTCGGGCGTGAACGGCTTCTCGACGTCGAAGTCGTAGTAGAAACCGTCCTTGACGGGCGGGCCGATGCCCAGCTTGGCCTCGGGGAACAGCTCCTGCACGGCCTGCGCCATGACGTGCGCGGTGGAGTGGCGCAGGATGTTCAGGCCGTCCTCGGACGAGATCTCCACGCCCTCGACCTCGTCACCGTCGGACAGCTCGTGGGCGAGGTCCTTCAGCTCGCCGCCCACGCGCGCGGCGATGATCGAGCGCTCGCCCGCGAAGAGGTCGGCGGCCGTAGTGCCCGTCGTCACCACGCGTTCTTCCCGCTCGGAATCGCGTTGGATGATCACACGGACGTCTGACACCGGTCTCTCCTGACTGAAGGTGGGGTGCGGCGCCATACCAGGAGCGCGCGCACAGGCGATCGTACCGACCCGACGGCACCGACCGCTAAACGGTCACCCTCAGTCCCCGCCCCCTTACTCCCTCAGTCCCCGCCCCCTTACTCCCTCATTCCTCGTCCCCGTACGCGCCGGTGTCCCTGTCCCCGCACGCCTCCTCGAAGAAGTCGAGGTTCTCCTGCAGGGACTTCATCAGCCGGTCCCGCTCGCCCTCGTCCACCTGCACCGGTACGACCCCGGAGGCACCGGTGAGCCGGCGGAAGCCACCCCGGCGCTCCAGCCGGCCGTGCACCCGCACCGGGAGTCCGACGAGATGGGCGTGGCCTGCGATGCGGTAGTCCTCCTCGTCCAGGGTGACGCGGACGTGCGGCACCTCGGCGCCCGCGAGGACGCGCAGCCGTACCGTCCCCTCGCCGCCGGGTCCGGAGCGGCGCATGCGGACGACGGCGCCGGTGATCCGGACCGGCACGGAGGGTTCCTCGCGCAGATAGCGGGCGGCGGCCTCGCGCAGGACGGGCAGGTCCCCGGGCGAGAACTCGACGGGTTCGGCGGAGGGGGCGCAGCCCTCGGGGACACCGGCGCCGGGCGCCCAGGCGACGGCGATCCTGGCGCCCTCGGTGCCCCGCACGAGCGCGGCCAGCGCCTCGGTCAGTTCGCGGCTGACCCCGGCCTCGACGGCGCCGTCGAAGGCGTCCATGCCGCCGGTGGCCCGCTGGTAGTCGATGGCCTCGCGGGCGGCGTACAGGGCCTGGTGGAGACGGACGGCGAGGGGGCGGCCGGTGGGCACGGGCACGAACGCGGTGAGGTGGCGGCCCTCGGCGGCGGGGCCGACGAGGACGTCCTCCAGGAGCGCGGCGGCGGAGCGGCGGTGGCGGGCGCCGTAGTAGCCGGCACGCGCGTGTGTGGCGAGCGCGGCGGCGAGCAGCATCTGCCGGACTCCGGCGCGCAGTTGCTCGTCGGCCGTCCAGGGCGCGGCGCCCACCGGTCCGCTCGGGGTGTCGCGCCACCAGCGGATCTCGTCGCTGGGCACGGCGAGGGAGATCAGCACTTCGCGCGCGGCGGGGCTGTCGCTGCGGGCGAGGGCGTCCAGGGCCTCGCCGAGCAGGTCGTCGCTGTCCGGGAAGGCCCGGCTCTCCGGCACGAGGAGGCTGGTCCCGCCACCGCCCGGCCCCGGCGGGGTCCAGCGGCCGTACCGGCCCGCCGCTCCTCCGCGCCGCTGCCAGCCGTGCCGGTGCAGCAGGGCGCCGAGGACGGCGGGGTCGACCTGGGCGGGGTCGGGGGGCCGGTGCCAGGCGAGGTCGTCGGGGTGCGGCCGGACCGGGCGCGGCGGCTCCTCGTACGGACGGCTCCTCATGGCCTGCCTCCCGTCCCGACCCGCGTCATGATCTCGCAGAGCGCCCGGTCGTCGAAGATGCGCGCGGTCGGTATCCGCACGGTGGTCCGGTGCCGGCCGGTGACGGGGTGGCCGGCGAGGTTGACCCAGTAGCAGCAGTGCCTGAGATCGAGCCGGTCGTGGCTGGCACGCAGCCAGTCGTCCTGAGCGCGCGGGACGAGCATGACGACCAGGATCTTGTGCACCGAGACGGGTGTGCGGGCGAGCTTGCGCAGGTGGTCGTTGTCGAGGGTGAAGGAGAACGAGCGGCCCGGAGGGTTCGGCGCGACCTGGTACGTGGCCTTGAGCTGCACCTTGATGGTGACCTCGTCGTCGACGGTGTGTCCGGGCGCGCTGTGGCTGACGTGCCAGTCGATGCCGTTGTCCGGGAAGGGCTGGGACAGCGAGCAGCCGGCCGCGGCGGCGACCGCGTGCAGATAGCCGACCTGCAGTGTCTCCATGCAGGCGGTGGTGGCGAGCGTGCCGCGGAGGGTGCCCGTGCGATCGGGCAGCAGCCCGCCCCGCTCGGGCTGCAGAGTGGCCATGACCAACAGCCTTCCAAGCCAAGAGTTTCCCCGCTGAGGGCCGCTGAACTGCAAAGACCCGTACTCCTGTTGTCTCCTCCCGGCGTACGGCGCAAACGGCCCGGGTATCACCAAACGGGCAGAAGACGGAACGTCACCTGCCCTCGGTGAACAAGGAGTTGGGTTGGGATGACGTACTGGTACGAGGGGCCGCTGGCCGCCTTCGACACGGAGACGACGGGCGTGGACGTCGAGACCGACCGGATCGTGTCGGCCGCCGTCGTCGTCCAGGACGCGCCGGGGACCCGGCCCCGGATTTCCCGCTGGTTGGTGAATCCGGGGGTGCCGGTGCCCGAGGAGGCGACGGCGGTGCACGGGCTGACGGAGGAGCACCTGCAGCACAACGGCCGCTGGCCGGCGCCGGTGATGTACGAGATAGCCGAGCAGCTGGCGGAACACGCGGCGATGGGCCGCCCGCTCGTGGTGATGAACGCGCCGTTCGATCTCACCTTGCTGGACCGGGAGTTGCGCCGGCACCGGGCCTCGGCGCTGGACCGCTGGTTCGAGTCGGTGCCGCTGAGGGTGCTGGACCCGCGGGTCCTGGACAAGCACCTGGACCGCTACCGCAAGGGCCGCCGCACGCTGACGGACCTGTGCGAGCACTACGGCGTGACGCTGCAGGGCGCGCACGACGCGGGCGCGGACGCGCTGGCCGCCCTGGAGGTCGTACGGGCCCTGGGCCGCCGTTTCGCCACCCGTCTCGAACGCCTCTCCCCCGCCGAGCTGCACACACTCCAGGCCAACTGGCATGCGGCCCAGGCGCGCGGCCTGCAGGCGTGGTTCGCGCGCAGCGGGTCGGAGGAGATCGTCAACACGGACTGGCCCCTGCGGCCGGAGCTGCCGGCGGCGGCATGAGCCCGCGGAGCACGCAGAAGGCCGGTCCGCTGCTGCGGACCGGCCTTTCCCGGTGGGCGATACTGGGTTCGAACCAGTGACCTCTTCGGTGTGAACGAAGCGCTCTCCCACTGAGCTAATCGCCCGGGAACGCACTGAACAATACAGGTCCCGGCGCCCTTCGTTCAAACCGCTTCCAGGTGCCGCAGCAGCCCGCGCCGTCCGGCCCGCATCATCAGGCGGTGGTTGACGCGGAAGACGGGGCGGCCCGGTACCGCGAGCCGCCGGAGCAGCGCCTTGCGCACCCGGACCTCCTGGTCGTAGCGGGCCAGGGTCCCGGAGCCCTCGGCGGTGACCGTCCAGCGCGCCCAGCCCTCGATGTCACCGGACAGGGTGACCTCCAGCACACCGGCGTCGGGGTCGTGGCGGGTCCGGCGTGCGGTGAAGGTCATGGCGTAGGGCAGCACGGACCGGATGGTGAGGACGCCGGTGGCGTCGTTCAGCCGGATCACCGACCGCACCTGCGGCCACCAGCGGGGATAGTCCTCGGGCCGCTCCAGTACCGCGTACACGGCGGCGGGCGGCGCGGGCAGGGTCCACAGGCTGCGGAAGCGGTAGTGGGTCCAGTCCATGGGGGGAGTCTGCCCGTACCCGTGCCGTGCATAAATCTGAGTACGCGTACTCATGTGCCGCGCCCGGGCACCGGGCAGACTCAGGGAGCGAGCGCCGCCGCCCGTGCGACGGCGCTCCCCATCACCGGCTCACCGGCTACGGCATCCGTGGAGGGCGGTGTCGTTGCTGGACACCCGGCTCGCCTCGCTGCCTTCGGCCAGGGTGACCGGTCCGGTCAGCTTCTCGGTCTTCCGAGCTGTAGAACTTGGTCCAGGCGCGCTTGGCGAGGCTCGCGTCACCGGTCTGCACGGCGGCGTAGGCGTCCAGGCGTGAGTGGCCCTGGAAGAGCAGCATGGTGCCGAGGTCGGAGCCGCAACGTGCCTCCTGTTCGGCCTTGGTGGCGTTGAAGTAGCGGAAGCGGTAGAAGCGCCGGTAGGTGGTGTTGGCGATGCGCTGCTGTCTGGCGCTGTCGCCGAAGTGCCGCGCGCCACCCCGGGTGCGGCTCGACGCCGGCCTTCCGCAACACCTTTTTGTCGATGACGAGCGCCGTGGTGTTGGAACCGACGGGAATTCCGAGCTGCTTTCCGTCCGCCTCGCCCACCTTCGTCACCCCGTCCTGGAAGTGATCCAGGGTCAGATAGCTGGCCGCACCTGGAAGCTAAGGTCGAGGAGAATTCCTCGCTTGTCGTACTTCCGGAGAAAGGTGACGGCATTTTGGAAAACATCCTGGGGATTTCCGCCGGCGGCCTGGGTCTGGAACTTCTCCCAGAAGGACTGGGGCGCGGACAAGCACAGAGGGGTGGGACCAGGCGCAGCCGGGCAGGGGCTTGGCCGGGCGAGGGGTTCGAGGGGGGCCGGGGAGGGGGTCGCTCAGGCGTGGGCGGGGAGGGCGGCGAGCCAGTCGATCAGGATCCGGTTCGTCTCCTCCGGTCGCTCCTGCGGGACGAAGTGCCCGCAGCCGTCGAGGATGTGCGAGCCGCGGAGGCCGGGCAGGGTCTCGGGGTACGCCTCGACCGCGTCGGCCAGCCAGACGAGCGAGGCGTCCGCACCGCCGCCGATGAACAGCGACGGCCGCGTGATCGGGGCGCCCCGGTATCCGGCCAGGTCCGCCCAGTCCCGGTCCATGTTCCGGTAACGGTTCAGCGCCCCGGTCATACCGGTCCGTTCGAACTCCCCGGCCAGGAAGTCGAGGTCACCCTCGCCCAGCCAGGCCGGCAGCGGGCCGGTGGGGAAGCGTTCGCGCAGGGTGCCGCCGGGCCTGACGAAGTGTGGGTCGGGGGCGCCCGGGGCGGGCATCGTGTCCGCGGACAGGGCGGCGTAGAAGCCCGCGAGCCAGCCGCGCACATCGGGCTCGATCTCCGCCTCGGCCCGGCCCGGCTGCTGGAAGTACGCAACGTAGAACTCTTCCTCGCCCCCGCCCATCCGCGCGAAGACGTCGCTGGGCCGCGGGCCGCCGGGCGGGCGGTACGGCACGCCCAGCAGACCCACGGCCGGGAACACATCGGGCCTCGTCAGTGCGGAGGTGGCGGCGATCGTGGCGCCCCAGTCGTGGCCGACGACGACCGCGGACTCCTCCCCCAGCGCCTCCACCACGGCGACGTTGTCCGCGACCAGGTCGAGCATCCGGTACGCGTCCACGGCCGTCGGCCGGGAGGAGCGGCCGTAGCCCCGGACGTCGACGGCCACGGCACGGTAGCCCGCGGCGGCCAGGGCCGGCAGCTGGTGCCGCCAGGAGTACCAGGACTCCGGGAACCCGTGCACCAGCAGCACGAGGGGGCCGCGGCCCTGCTCGACCAGGTGGAGACGGCCGGCCGGTGAGGGGACCAGGTGGTGGACGGGCAGGGGGTGGGGCATGGCGGGCTCCTGGGGTTGGCTGGGCGGACAAGCGTGGGTATGCGCGGGGCTCGGCACGTGCGGGGTACGGCGTGGGGCTGCCGGGGGCGTGGCTCGTGCGGCGCGCGGGCGTGCGCGTGCCGGGAACGGGCGGCTGCGGGGTGGCGCCGAGCTCGACGCGGCCCTGGGGGACTGCTCGGTTCGCAGAACGTCTTTGGGGGCGGCCCAAGGCGAGAACAGCCTGTGGGGGCCGTGTGGGAGGGTGCCGGTCGGTGAGCGGCGCCCGGGTGGAGGGCGGCTGGGAGGGCGGTTCGGTGGAGTGATGTCGGCTGGGCGGTGGGCGCTGCGCAAGGGGGCCGACCGGCTCGTGCGGGGGCGGGTGCGGGTCGGCGTGTCGGTCGCGGGGCGGGCGGAGACGTGGCCGCGTATCCGCCGGAGTACGGCTCGTAGCCGGCTCGGTGATCGCTGGTCCCCGTGACGATGTTCCTGCGCCCGCCCGCCGCGCACGAGACTTGTTGCCGGTTCGGCAAAACAGGGCCACGCGTGTGCCGGAGGCGTCTGGCGCCGACCGCTCACCTCGGCGCCCCGAAGGGTCGGCCGGCGCCGGCCCCGGGAGTCGGGGTGCGTCGGCGGCGCCTCGGGTTCTTACACCAGGAGCCCGCCCGGGCATACGCCGACGGCCCACCTGCTGTCCTGCAGGTGGGCCGTCGGTCCGGTGGGCGATACTGGGTTCGAACCAGTGACCTCTTCGGTGTGAACGAAGCGCTCTCCCACTGAGCTAATCGCCCGGGCACAGGAAGAACATTACCCCATGTCAGGGGGTGCTTCCGACCAGGGGCCGAGGCGGCGGACGGCCGGTCGGCGGAGCCGGATCACTGATCCTGGATCTTCCACGGCAGGACGAGGCCGAACTTAAACGCGTAGACCCCCACCAGCGCGGCCACGATCACCAGCCCGACTACGGTAAGTGTGATGTTGCGCCGGCGCACCTCGGGGTCGAAGGCCCGCTGGGCGGCCTCGGTGACCTTGCGTTTGGTCCAGCGGAGCACGAGCTGCGCCCAGACGAACTCGGTCGCCCAGATCGCCATCCCGCCGAAGATCACCACCCAGCCGGGTCCCGGCAGCGGCAGCATGACGATGCCGGCGGCGACGACCGCGAGGCCGACCACGAAGACGCCGACCTGCCAGCTCAGATGCAGCAGCCGGCGTGCCTTGATGAATTCCGGCGCCCGGGAGCCGAGCCCGCCGCCGTCCTCGCGCCCGGCTTCCTGCCCGGCTTGCTTCCGGTCCGCCTTCGCCTTGTCCGCCGCCACGGCAACCTCGCCCGGCTCGTCACTCCCCGTATTCATACAGACAAACCCTACCGGAGTGAATCCGGTCACTGGAATGGACGTAGGTCTCGTACGAGTTCTCGGCCGGAAGAGTTACGTAAAGACACGCAAAACCCTCAGAGGGGTTTACAACGGCATCGTAGGTGGCATGTCGATTTCGCCGACGTGCGAATCCCCGAGCGCACACTGAGCGAAAGGCCCTGGCGCTTATGAACACCACGGTCAGCTGCGAGCTGCACCTGCGCCTCGTTGTGTCGAGCGAGTCCTCCCTGCCTGTCCCCGCAGGCCTGCGGTACGACACGGCCGACCCCTACGCCGTGCACGCCACCTTCCACACCGGAGCCGAGGAGACCGTCGAGTGGGTGTTCGCCCGTGACCTCCTCGCCGAGGGGCTCCACCGGCCCACCGGCACCGGCGACGTCCGTGTCTGGCCGTCGCGCAGCCATGGTCAGGGCGTCGTGTGCATCGCCCTCAGCTCCCCGGAGGGGGAGGCCTTGCTCGAGGCCCCGGCGCGGGCCCTGGAGTCCTTCCTGAAGCGAACCGACGCCGCCGTGCCGCCCGGCACGGAACACCGCCACTTCGACCTGGATCAGGAGCTCTCGCACATCCTGGCGGAGAGCTAGGTCGCGGCCTCCGAAAGCAGCCCGGCGCCGTCCACTCGGGGAGACGGCTCGGGCCAAGACAACCGCATACGGCACGGAACGGCGCCGTCACCGTGAGCGCTCACGGGGCGGCGTCGGCCTGTGCGCGCCCGGCCAGCGCGGGAACCGCCGCGGGCACGGCGGCGTTCTACCGGCAAGCGAGTCGGGCGGCGGACGGTGCGGCGGGCGGGGTTGTCGCTACCATCGGCCAGCATCGGCGGGCGTCCGCCCGACCCCCAGGCCAGGGAGCGAAACGTGCTGATCACCCACGACACCCGGTGCGCCCTCGACACCGTGGTCGATCTGGTGAACACCGCGCCGGAGGACGACGCGGCGGCCGACGGACTGCCCGACGTCCCGGCTCTCGCGGATTTCGTACGAAACCACGAGATCAGCGATGTCGGCGTACTGTCGGAGTTCGACCTCTCGGCGGTGCGCAGGGTCCGGGGCCGCTTCGCGGCGATCTTCGCCGCGCCGGACGCCCGCTCCGCCGCTGGGCAGATCAACGAGTTGGTCGCCGCCGCGGGCACCACCCCCCGCCTGACCGACCACGACGGCTACGACTGGCATGTGCACTACTTCGCGCCCGGCGCCTCCGTGGCCGACCATCTCGCCGCCGACTGCGGGATGGCACTCGCCTTCTTCGTGGTGGCCGGGGAGCAGGAACGGCTGCGGCGCTGCGAGGCTCCGGACTGCCGGCGCGCCTTCGTCGACCTCTCCCGCAACCGCTCCCGCCGCTACTGCGACAGCCGCACCTGCGGGAACCGGCTGCACGTCGCCGCCTACCGGGCCCGCCGGAAGGAAGCGACGGGGTGATCGCCGGGGGAGCGCCGCAGGGGAACCCGGGGGACCCCAGCGCGGCCGAGCCTGCGTGAAGATCGAGCCCCGCGCCCCCAGGGAGGTGCACCGCCGTCGGCCGCGCGGGCCGGGCCGGAGCGACGTCGGCCCCGGCGGGTGGCGCCGGGACGGACGTGTACGGCTCACAGCAACAGCAGGTCGTGCAGCGCAGCCATGAGGAGCAGACACCCGATCACCGCAAGGAAGATCATCAGCGGTGGCTGGGATAGGGCGAAGAGGCACCCGCGCGGCTCGTCCTTCGGCGGCGCGGCCTCGCTCTCTGTGTCCAGCATCTCGCGGCCGATGATGGCGCAGAACAGACCCCCCGCGCGATCAACACGCTCGCGATATGCGGGAGTTACCGCATTCCGCACCGTCTCGTCCGACTTGATTCGGCTTGTGAACGGTTCCGGACCTCCGCGCGACGCTCTGTGTCGTTTCAGCCCGCAGGCGCCTTCGGGGCCGTGACGTCCCCGCGGCGGCACGCTGCCGTCATATGCCGTGCTTCTTGAGGATGGCCTCGATGTCGCTGAAGTCGTCCCCGGAGCCGGTGGCGCGCGGGGCAGTGGCGCGCGGGGCGGCGGCGGACCCGGTCGCGGGCCGGGGGCCCGCGCCCAGGGAGGGTGCGGAGGCCTCGGGGGCCACGGCCTCGGCGTGGTCGCCGCGGGCCGCTCTGCGCTGGGCGGGGGTGCCGCCGCGCCGGCGTTCGACCGCGCGGGTCCCCGCGAACAGGAGCCAGGCCGCGCCCAGCACCCCGAAGCCGGCCCAGGCGGTGGGACTGAAGGCGGTGTCGCCGAGCCAGCCGACGAGCCCGGTCATCACCAGGCCGACCGGCACCAGCGAGTAGGCCGCGAGGCGGGCCGCCGCGAGGAAACGCTTGCGGTAGGCCGTGACCACCGCGATACCCAGGCCCGCCGCGGACACGGCGGAACAGACGGTCTCGGCAATCATCCGGTCCTCCTGGCGGCTCGGTCGGGTGGAAGGCGCGCGGTGCGCGGACGCGGCACACCCGCCCGGCACACCGCCTCGTTCCCCTCCATCCTGCACCGTCTGGTCCTCGCGATGCCACGCTCCAGCGGGACATCAGGGACATCTCCGGGTCACCTCCTACTGGAGTGCCGGTCCGGTGCCGTACTCCCCCGGGACCCGGGCACGGCCGCCCTCCCGTCCCGATTGGGTCACCCGCGCCCGGCCTGGAAGACTGGTCGGCATGAGCGACTCCTCCCCCGCACGCGCCGACGCCCTCGTTCTCGACGTCTGGTGCGAACTGCAGTGCCCCGACTGCCGTACCGCCCTGGACGACGTCCGCGCCCTGCGCGCCCGCTACGGCGACCGGCTGGAGCTGCGGCTGCGGCACTTCCCGCTGGAGAAGCACAAGCACGCCTTCGCCGCCGCGCAGGCCGCCGAGGAAGCGCTGGAGCAGGGCAAGGGCTGGCCGTACGTGGAGGCCGTGCTGGAGCGGGTCGAGGAGCTGGACCGTCAGGGAGAACCCTTCCTGGTCGGGGTGGCTCGTGAACTCGGGCTGGACGCCGAGGAGTTCGACACCGCGCTGATCGACGGCCGGCACATCCTGATCGTGGACGCCGACCAGGCCGAGGGCAAGGCGATCGGTGTGACCGGCACCCCGACGTACGTCATCGGCGGCGAACGCCTCGACGGCGGCAAGAGCCAGGAGGGACTGCGCGAGCGCATCGAGGAGATCGCCGACCGGCTGCTGGGCGGCCAGGAGGCCTGAGCCCCTGGCCCGTCCCTCACAGCAGGGGCTTGGAGAGGGAGCGTTCCGTGGTCTCGTAACCGAGCGACTCGTACAGCCGCTCGGCCGGGGAGTTGCCCGCGAACACGTTGAGGCCGAGGACCGGCCGGCCGGCCTCGATCGCCTGGCGCTCGGCGAGCAGCATGAGCGTGCGGCCGTGACCCTGGCCGCGGTGGGCCGGGTCGGTCGCGACGTCGAACACGAACGCCCTGCCGTCCTGCAGGGCCACCCACAGGGTGCCCACCCGGGACCCTGCGTGCTCCAGGACGGTGAAGAGCATGCCGTCGGTCGTGAGCCCGTGCGGCAGCAGTCGTTCGTGGTCGCGGCGGGCCTTGGCGTGGGCCGCGGCCTCGGGGAGACCGCGCTCGATCCACATGCGCGCGTACTGCTCGCCCTCGTACTGCCGCCAGGCGTCGAAATCGGCCTGGGTCATGGGTCGCGCACTGCTGCCGGGTGGCAGCTCGGGCGGGGTGGTGCGGAGGCGTTTCTCCATGCCGCGGTTGCGCAGGGTGTAGCCCAGGGCGCCGAAGAGCCGCAGGGCGATGTCCGCGGAGGCGGGGACGCGGGTCTCGATCCGGGTGCAGCCCCAGCCGCGCGCCACCTCCTCGGCGGCGAGCGCGGCCACCGTGCCCCGGCCGCGCCGCCGGTCGGGCTCGGCGATCCACAGATCGATGACGCGGGCCACCGAGTCGCCGAGGGACGGCGAGGTGCCGAGGTGGATCTCGCCGGCCGGGCGGCTGTTCACGCACACCTGGTAGCGGCGGGAACGGGTGCCGTCGGCGTTGCGCTGGAGCGGCTCGACCGGCCGCAGGGTCGTGGTCATCACAGGTGTTCTACCCCCAGCCGACCACCAAGTCAGCCCGTTTTCCGGGCGCAGGACCGCCGGTGCGCGTCCGGGCCAGGCCCCACAGCACCGTCCCGGCTCAGGGGTCCAGGTCCTGCCCGGACCGCTCGCCGAAGATCTGCGTCGCCTTCGCGGTCACCGGGCCCGGGGCGCCGGGCAGCTCGCGGTCGTCGACCCGGTGCACGGCCTGGACGTCCCGCAGGGTCGAGGTGAGGAAGACCTCGTCCGCGCGCTCCAGCACGTCCAGCGGCAGGTCGGTCTCCTTGGCGCCGGTCCACTCGACGGTCAGCGCACGGGTGATGCCCGGGAGGCAGCCGGAGGCGACCGGCGGGGTGTGGATCTCGCCGTCCAGGACGACGAAGACGTTCGACCCGGTGCCCTCGCAGAGCTGTCCGACCGTGTTGCCGAACAGCGCTTCCGAGGCACCGCGTGCGTGGGCGCGGGCGAGGGCGACGACGTTCTCGGCGTACGAGGTGGTCTTCAGGCCGGTCAGCGCACCGCGCTCGTTGCGGGTCCACGGGACGGTGATCACGGCGGTCGTGTCCGGGCGGCGGGTGGTCTCGCCGAGGGCGACCAGGAGGGTCGGGCCCTGCTCGCCGCGGTCGGAGCCGAGCGGGCCGTGGCCGCCGGTGTAGGTGATCCGCAGCCGGCCGAGCGGCATCGGGTTCGCCTCCAGGACGGCCGCGCAGGCCTCCCGGACCTCGTCGCGGTCGGGCTCGGGCAGGCCGAGGCCCCGGGCCGAGCGGCTCAGCCGGTCCAGGTGCCGGGTGAGCGCGAAGGGCCTGCCGTGGACGGCCTTCACCGTCTCGAAGACGCCGTCGCCGACGGTCAGCCCGTGGTCGAAGGCGGAGACGCGGGCGGACTCGGGGTCGCGCAGCGCGCCGTCCAGCCAGATCCTCATGAGTGCACCCCTCCACTTGCCGCGTACGCTCCCGACGCTACCGCGAGCAGCCGGGACGCCTTCAGCTCGGTCTCCCGCCACTCCCCCTCGGGGTCGGATCCCCAGGTGATGCCGGCGCCGGTGCCGAAGCGCAGCACCGCCGTACCGCCGTCGGGCCGGTCGATCCAGAAGGTGCGGATGCCCACGGCCAGCTCGCCGGTGCCGCGGTCGGCGTCGACCCAGCCGATGCCCCCGCAGTACGGCCCGCGCGGGGCGGGCTCCAGGGCCTCGATGATCCGCAGGGCGCTCGATTTCGGCGCGCCGGTCACCGATCCGGGCGGGAAGGCCGCGGCGAGGACGTCCGGCCAGCCGGCCGTGTCCCGCAGCTCGCCGCGGACGGTGGAGACCAGGTGGACCAGGCCGGGGTGCTTCTCGACGGCGCACAGGTCCGGGACGGACACGCTCCCGGTCGTACAGACACGCCCGAGGTCGTTGCGGACCAGATCCACGATCATCACGTTCTCGGCGTAGTCCTTCTCCAGGAGGTCCGCCTCCGTGCGTCCGGTGCCCTTGATGGGCCCCGACTCCACGACGCGGCCGTCCCTGCGCAGGAACAGCTCGGGTGAGGCCGTGGCGATCTCCACGCCGTGTTCCGGCAGCCGAATCGTTCCTGCGTACGGCGCCGGGTTGCCGCGGGCCAGCAGGGCGGTCAGGGCGTCCACATCGGCGTCCGGGGCGACCGGCGCGCTGAGCACCCGGCAGAGGTTGGTCTGGTAGACCTCGCCGGCCGCGATGTGCTCGCGGATCCGGCGGACGGCCGCCGTGTACGCGGCCCGGTCCAGGGAGGAGGTCCAGTCCCCCACGGCGGGGCCCCGCCAGTCGCCCGGCACCGGCACGGGCACGGGCGCCTCGCGTACGTCCGCGAAGCGGGCGCAGGTCAGACGGCCCTCGAAGTCCGCGCAGACGACCCAGAAGCCCGCGGAGTCCAGGGCGGCGGGGTCGCTGGTGACGTCGAGGAGGCCGGTGGCGAGGCGGTCGCCGAAGCGGGCCAGGGCGGGCAGCCGGGAAGCGTGGTGGAGCACGTGGTCGAGTCTAGGGCGGGTGTCCGACAGGTGGCCTGGGGATGACCCCCAGGGGGCCTGACCACGTCGTCCGCCGGAGGCACCGCAGCACGCTGCGCAAACGCGTTTTTGTACTGGCCCGGGAATCCGCTAGAGTTCAACACGTCGCCGGGACGCGGAAGCGGACCGAAACGACAAGCGGACGTAGCTCAGTTGGTAGAGCGCAACCTTGCCAAGGTTGAGGTCGCGAGTTCGAGCCTCGTCGTCCGCTCGAAGGAAGAAGGGGTCGTCCCGATCCCCTACACTCCTGGTGGAGTGGCCGAGAGGCGAGGCAACGGCCTGCAAAGCCGTCTACACGGGTTCAAATCCCGTCTCCACCTCCAAGGACGATTAGCTCAGCGGGAGAGCGCTTCCCTGACACGGAAGAGGTCACTGGTTCAATCCCAGTATCGTCCACTGGATCTTCTCGCAGGATCCACGGGGCTTCTCGAAGACCCCCACCCGCGCGATTAGCTCAGCGGGAGAGCGCTTCCCTGACACGGAAGAGGTCACTGGTTCAATCCCAGTATCGCGCACTGTCTGTGACCTCCGGGTCACGGCCCGCGGACGATTAGCTCAGCGGGAGAGCGCTTCCCTGACACGGAAGAGGTCACTGGTTCAATCCCAGTATCGTCCACACCGCAAGAAGCCCCCGGCCGTCTCGTACGGCCGGGGGCTTCTTCGTGCTCCAGGCGGCTCAGCTGGAGAAGAGCATGTGGGCCCAGCTCTTGTGGCCGTGGTGGCCATGGTGGCCGTACTGCCCGTGGCCGCCGTGATGACCGCCGTGGTGACCGCCCTGCGGGGCGCCCCAGGCGGGCGCGGGCGGGGCCGGGTAGGCCTGCGGGGCCGGCGGGGCGGGCTTGGACCACTGGGACTCCAGCTGGGTCAGTGCCTCCAGCTCGCCGTAGTCCAGGAAGATGCCCCGGCAGCCGCTGCACTGCTCGATCTGGACGCCGCTGCGGTTGTAGGTGTTCATCGGGGCGTGGCACTTCGGACAGTGCATGGTCGGCTCAACTCCTCGCCGGTCGGTCCTGCTTCGTGGTTCCCCAGGACAGACTCCGTCCAGCCCCGGTCGGTTGCAGCCTAGCCCGTGTCTGTGTTCGTGTCTGTGTCCGTGTCCATGGATGCCAACTGGTGCGGAATCGGGGCCATTCGGGCACATGCGTCGACGAGTGCCTGTTCCACCTCGTCCAGTGGACGGCCGGCCGTGAGCGCCTTGGCGAGGGCGAGGGCGGCCGTCTGCACGGTCAGCGCGCGGGCCGGGACGTCGAGGGCGGGCCAGGGGTCGCCGGCCGAGGGTACGGCGGGGCCGCCTGAGCGCTGGTACGCGCCGAGGAAGCGGGTCCATGCGTCGGGCGGGAGGAGCCCGCAGGCGTACCAGGCGGCCGGGCGGGCGAGGTCCCAGGCGGCGACGCCGGCCCCCAGGTCGTCGACGTCGATCAGCCGCCAGGGGCCGTCGGGGGCCGGGTGGCGGACGAGCTGGCCGAGGTGCAGGTCGCCGTGGCAGAGGGCGGGGGTGCCGGGCATGGGGGCCTCGGCACGGGCCCAGGCGGGGAGGGCGGCCCAGGCGGCGAGGACGGGGCCGGCTGCTGGGTGGAGCTCGGCGGGGGGCTTGGCATGGGGTTCGGCAGAGGGTTCGGAATGGGGCTGAGAATGGGCCTCGGTACGGGGTTCGGCCTGGTGCCGGGGCTCGGCCTGGTGCCGGGGCTCGGCGGTGGATTCGGCGTGCAGGGCCGTAAGGAGCCGGGCGACGGCGCGGGCCGCTTTGGCGGGGCCGCGCATCGGGGGCAGGCCGTCGGGCGGGGTGGTCCGGTGCAGGCGGGCGAGGAGGGTGCCGGTGGCCTCCCAGGGGGCCGCGTCCGGGTCGTCGGGGTCCACGGGGGCGCCGTACGGCCAGAACGTCACCAGGCGGTTCTGCAGGGGGGTGGGGGCCGGGGTGAGCGGGGACAGGAGGACGTCCGGGAGGCGGGCGGCCACGGCCAGGCGGACGGTCAGCTCGGCGGGGTCCGTACCGGGGGCGTGGGCCTTCGCGACGGTGTCGGCGTGCCGTACGACGGTGGCGTCGGTGCGGTCGGCGAGGGGGGCGGTTGGTTCGGCGCAGGTGCAGGGGGCTCCGCCGGGGGACGGGTGGGCGGCGGCTCTGGCCTGTTCGGTGAGAGCGGGGAGGAGGGTCAACGGGGGCCTCGGTGGTCGGGGTGTCCGGGTGAGCGTACGTGGATGTGCGGGGCGGTGTTCTCTGGATGCGTGGGGGTGGGGCGCGGGTGCCGGGGGTTGGCTCTGGGCGGGGTTTCCTGGCGCCGGTGCCGGTGCGGGCCGGGGGTGGGCGTCGGTTGCCCGCGCCGGCGGGGTGCCGCTGCGCCCACCCGTGCCGCCCCAAGCGGCACGACTGCCCGCAGCTGCGGCGGCATGAGGGCCGCCGCCGGGTGGGCGGCGGTCCCGGGCACGACCGCCCGCGGCTCCGCAGACATGACGACCGCCGCCAGGTGGGCAGCGGCCCCCGGCCCGACCGCCCGCGGCTCCGCAGACCTGACGACCGCCGCCAGGTGGGCAGCGGCCCCCGGCACGACCGCCCGCAGCCGCGGCGGTACAAGGGCCGATGACGAGTGGGCGCCAGGCCCGCGGCACGACCGCCGGCAGCGGGGGCAGACACGTGGGTCGCAGCCGGGTGGGTGGCAGTCTCGCGATGTCGGTGGCCGTAGCTGCGGCAGACACCTGAGCCACCGCAGGCGAGCGACGACGTCGACGAGCGGCGACTGCAGCCGCGGCAGACACCTGGGCCACCGCAGTAAGCGGCACTCTCGTGTGCGGTGGCGGCTCGCAGGTGTGCGCGTTGGGGTTCTGCCGGGTGGGCGGCGGACTGTGGTCCGGGGTGGGAGAAAGCAATGCCGGCGCAGCTCCCCAGCTGCGCCGGCATTCTGCCGTCCGCCGCACCCCCGTCCCCACGGGGTTTCCCGGATGGATGTCCCCGCCCGGACCGCTCTTCCGGGCCTGGGGTCGCCGCTCAGCGCCCCAGCATCGCACCCACGGACGACGCCTGTGTGGCCACCGTCTCCCAGCCGTCGAAGACGAGCAGGAGCAGGGCCGCCAGGGGAAGGGCCATGAGCGTCGCCACCAAGGGGTGACGGCGGCCCGTCCGGCGTGGTGCGAACGCCGGGCGTCGCGGTGCCGTATGAGCCATGGTCCCTCTCCTGACCGTGTCTTCTGTGGTCGGCAGCGGCGGGTGTCTGACCTCGGGGGACGAGTGCTGCACCCGCCGCTTGACCTCAAATCTAGGCGCGGGGCGGGCACCGGGCGTCATGCCCTCGTACCGATTGCCGGGCCTCCCGGAGGATGAGCTATGACCTGGGACGTACTCCCCTGGGTGGAGACGCGGGTCCGGGTCTAGGGGTCTTCCCGGAGGGGGTGCCCGCTGTGTCCGGTCATTCCGGAAGCGTCCAGCAGGCCGGAAGGAGTGACTTCGATCACTCCGGAGGTGTGGTGGCGGTGGGCTGTGTGCGGGTCGCGCTCCGCGCCGTGGCCTGGCCCCGCTCCGCCGGCGGGTGTCCGCCCGGTGGGGACATGAACCGACACCACCTGCCCCCTCGTCCTCTCAACGCCCTTGCCTCGAAGATCGGTTGGCGGAACGGTCGACTCAATGTCCCCGTGTCCGCGGACCTCCTGACCGCACATCACCTCGTACCGGCGACCGGCACAATCCGTCGGCCCCGGAGGGCGCGGCCTCTGCGCGCAGGCGGCCGTGGAAACGTAAGCTGTGCCACGTCACAGGGACCGGGCAGCGGGGATGAACATGGCGATGATGCGCCTGAGGCGCGAGGACCCGCGCGTCGTCGGCTCGTTCAGGCTTCACCGACGGCTCGGCGCGGGCGGGATGGGCGTGGTCTACCTCGGCTCCGACAAGAAGGGGCAGCGGGTC
This sequence comes from Streptomyces sp. NPDC037288, assembly GCF_055603265.1. Classification (NCBI taxonomy): domain Bacteria; kingdom Bacillati; phylum Actinomycetota; class Actinomycetes; order Kitasatosporales; family Streptomycetaceae; genus Streptomyces; species Streptomyces sp. NPDC037288. Next base: position 24,769 of record NZ_JBVJVY010000043.1, on the reverse strand, counting down.
GCCCTGAAGGTGATCCGGCCCGACCTCGCCGAGGACCAGGAATTCCGGTCGCGGTTCGCCCGTGAGGTCTCGGCGGCCCGGCGGATCAGGGGCGGCTGCACGGCCCGGCTGGTCGCCGCGGACCTGGAGGCGGAGCGGCCCTGGTTCGCCACGCAGTACGTGCCCGGACCCTCCCTGCACGACAAGGTCGCCGACGAGGGCCCGCTTCTCGCGGCCGACGCCGCGGCGATCGGCGCGGCGCTGTCCGAGGGGCTGGTCGCCGTGCACGAGGCCGGTGTCGTCCACCGGGACCTCAAGCCCTCCAACATCCTGCTGTCCCCGAAGGGGCCGCGGATCATCGACTTCGGCATCGCCTGGGCCACCGGCGCCTCCACGCTCACGCACGTCGGTACGGCGGTCGGCTCCCCCGGCTTCCTCGCGCCCGAGCAGGTGCGCGGAGCGGCCGTCACGCCGGCGACGGACGTCTTCTCCCTGGGCGCGACCCTCGCCTACGCCTCGACCGGGGACTCGCCCTTCGGGCAGGGCAGTTCCGAGGTGATGCTGTACCGGGTGGTGCACGAGGAACCGCACCTGCTCGGCGTACCGGACGCGCTCGCCCCGCTGGTCCGGGCCTGCCTGGCGAAGGACCCCGAGGAGCGGCCCAGCACGCTGCAGCTGTCCCTGCGGCTCAAGGAGATCGCCGCGCGCGAGGCGCAGGGCCTGTCCGACGTACGGCCTCCCGCGCCGCGCAGCGCGGATGCGGACCGGCCCACCGGGCGGCTCGTCGACACCTACCCCGAACAGCAGCGCACCCAGCGGCGCACGTCTCCCGGCACGCCGGTGCCGCGCGGCGGCGCCCCCTCCCGGGGCGGGGTACCGGCGTCCCGGAGTGGCAGCGGCACGCGCGGCGGCGGTGCGGGTGCCCCCGCGCGGCCGGGCTCGGCGCGCTCGACCCCGCCGCCGCGCGGCGGCGGCCGGCGCTCGGGCGGCGGGAGCCGTCCCGCTCCGCGCAACGGTTCCGGGCGGCCTGCGCAGCGTACGGCGGGAGGCGGACGGCGGCCGGCCAATCCCCGGCTGCTGCGCCAGCGGCTGTTCGTGTTCGTGGTGGTGACGCTGCTCGTCGCGCTCGGGATCGCGGTGGCACAGGGCTGCCAGGGTCCGGCACGCGGGCTCGGCGACGACAGCCGGCAGCAGCGGCACGCACAGCCGGACTACCGGCCGGCGGACGCCGACCGGCCTATGTCCGACCAGCATCAGCCGACCCTGAGCCGCGACTTCGGCAACTGACGAGGCCTTCGGGAAGCAGCTCCCGCTTCGGCAACAGCCGGGGTCTCGGGGGCTGGTCCATCGGGGGATGGCGGCACCCCGCGTCGACTTGGACTTCGAGGGGGGCGGTGACCCGCGTCGCGGCTGTGGCTCCAAGGGCACACCCAACCCTCCGGCACACACCCGACCCTCCGGGAGGGGAGGCACGCGTCGCTGCGGCCAGCGAGCGGCGCGCCGAGGCGCGGCCCGCCTCCTGAGGGAGAGCCGGGCGGCGGGTCAGGGGCGGGGGCGGCCGGTGGCTACCGCGTAGAAGGCGACCGCCGCGGCCGCGCCCACGTTGAGTGAGTCGACGCCGTGGGACATCGGGATGCGGACCCATTCGTCGGCGGCGACCAGCGCCTGCGTGGACAGTCCGTCCCCCTCGGCGCCGAGCATCAGAGCCACCCGGTCCATCGTGTGCGGGGCGGCCTCGTCGAGGGAGCGCGCCTTGTCGTCCGGGGTGAGCGCGAGCAGGCTGAAGCCGGCCTCACGGACCGACTCCAGGCCCTTCGGCCAGGTCTCCAGACGGGCGTACGGCACCGAGAACACCGCGCCCATGGACACCTTGACGCTGCGCCGGTACAGCGGGTCGGCGCAGTCGGGCGACAGCAGGACCGCGTCCATGCCGAGCGCGGCAGCCGAGCGGAAGATCGCACCGATGTTGGTGTGGTCGTTGACCGACTCCATGACCACGACCCGGCGGGCCGAGCGGAGCAGCTCGGCGGCCGTCGGCAGCGGTTTGCGCTGCATGGAGGCGAGCGCGCCGCGGTGCACGTGGTAGCCGGTGACCTGCTCGGCGAGTTCGGGAGTAACGGCGTAGACCGGGGCGGGGAGTTCGTCGATGACGTCGCGCATCACGTCGATCCACTTGGCCGAGAGCAGCATGGAGCGCATCTCGTAGCCCGCTTCCTTGGCTCTGCGGATGACCTTCTCGCCCTCGGCGATGAACAGACCCTCGGCCGGCTCGCGCTTGCGGCGCAACTCGACATCGGTCAGGCCTGTGTAGTCGCGCAGGCGCGGGTCCTCGGGATCCTCAACGGTGATGAGATCGGCCACAGAGTGATACTGCCTTGTCCTGGGTGCGGTGCCAACGGCTCGGAACGGGTTGTGTTACCCCGGGTTACGCATGATCGAGGGCGGGTGATCAAGCGGCGGGCTGCGGGCCGACCCGCACGACCTCGCCGATGACGATGACCGCCGGCGGCTTCACGTCCTCGGCGCGTACCGTCTCGGCGACCGTGGCGAGCGTGGCGTCGACGCGTCGCTGCGCGGCCGTCGTACCCTCCTGGACCAGCGCGACGGGGGTCTGCGGCGACCTGCCGTGCGCGACGAGCGTCTCGGCGATCTTCCCGATCTTGTCGACGCCCATGAGGATCACCAGGGTGCCGGTCAGCTTGGCGAGGGACGGCCAGTCGACCAGGGAGCGCTCGTCGTCGGGGGCCACGTGCCCGCTGACGACGGTGAACTCGTGGGCGACCCCGCGGTGGGTGACCGGGATGCCGGCCGCGCCCGGCACCGAGATCGAGCTGGAGATGCCGGGCACCACCGTGCAGGGGATGCCCGCCTCGGCGAGGGCCTGCAGTTCCTCCATGCCGCGGCCGAAGACGTACGGGTCGCCGCCCTTGAGCCGGACGACCGACTTGCCCTGCTTTGCGTGCTCGATGAGCGCGTTGTTGATGGCCTCCTGGGCCATGAACCGGCCGTACGGGATCTTCGCCGCGTCGATCACCTCGACGTGCGGCGGGAGTTCGGCGAGCAGGTCGCGCGGGCCGAGCCGGTCGGCGATGACGACGTCCGCCTCCGCGAGCAGCCGGCGCCCGCGGACCGTGATCAGATCCGGGTCGCCGGGGCCGCCGCCGACCAGGGCGACGCCGGGGGTGCGGCTGCGGTGGTGGGGCGCCACCAGGGTGCCGTCGCGCAGTCCCTCGACGACCGCGTCGCGGATGGCGGCGGTGTGGCGGGGGTCCCGGCCGCGCGCGTCCGTGGTGAGGACGGCGACGGTGACGCCCTCGCTGTGGCCGGTCGCGGGGGTCCAGGCGGTCGCCTGGTCGGCGTCGTCGGAGCGGACGCACCAGACACGGTGGCGCTCCGCTTCGGCGGAGGCCTGCGCGTTGGCCTCGGGGTCGCTGGTGGCGATGAGGGCGTACCAGGCGTTCGCGAGGTCGCCGTCCGTGTAGGGGCGCCGTTCCCAGGTGATCTCTCCCGCGTCCGCCATTGCCTCGACGGAGGGGGTCGCCTCGGGGGACACGACGACGATGTCCGCGCCGGCCGCGATGAGTGCCGGGAGGCGGCGCTGGACCACCGTGCCGGCGCCGAGGACGACCACGCGGCGGCCGGAGAGGCGGAGGCCTACGGGGTAGGCGGGGTGTTCGGCCATGAGGGGCGACTCCTCGTGCAGCTGTGCGGTGGGGGCGCGCTGCACCTTCGGAGCGGCCCTGACGTGCGATTTTAGCTAGGTGCAGGGCAGAGGGCACCGGGTGGTCCGGCAAGTGAACACCGGACCACCCGTGCCGTGACGCCTACTTCTCGGTGACACCCGCCGAATCGAAGGTCGCCACCTCGTGCATCGCCCGCGCCGTGCTCTGGACCAGCGGCAGGGCCAGGAGCGCGCCGGTGCCCTCGCCCAGGCGGAGGTCGAGGTCGACCAGGGGGCGCAGGCCCAGCTTGTTGAGGGCGGCGACGTGGCCGGGCTCGGCGCTGCGGTGGCCCGCGATGCAGGCCGCCAGCACCTCGGGGGCGATCGCGCGGGCGACCAGGGCCGCGGCGCCGGCGCTGACGCCGTCCAGGATCACCGGCGTACGCAGCGAGGCGCCGCCGAGCAGCAGGCCGACCATGGCCGCGTGCTCGAAGCCGCCGATCGCGGCCAGGACGCCGACGGGGTCGGCCGGGTCCGGCTGGTGGAGGTCCAGGGCGCGACGGACGACCTCGGTCTTGCGGGCCAGGGTCTCGTCGTTGATGCCCGTGCCGCGGCCGGTGACCTCCGCCGGGTCGGCACCCGTGAAGACGGAGATCAGCGCGGCGGACGCCGTGGTGTTGGCGATGCCCATCTCGCCGGTGAGCAGTGCCTTGTTGCCGGCCGCCACCAGGTCGCGGGCGGTCTCGATGCCGACCTCGATGGCCTGCTTGGCCTCCTCGCGGGACATCGCGAGGCCGGTCGTCATGTCGGACGTGCCGCCGCGGATCTTGCGGGGCAGCAGGCCCGGGGTGGCCGGGAGGTCGGCGGCGACGCCGACGTCCACGACGCACACCTCCGCGCCGACCTGGCTGGCGAAGGCGTTGCAGACCGCTCCCCCGCCGAGGAAGTTGGCCACCATCTGGGCGGTGACCTCCTGCGGCCAGGGGGTGACGCCCTGGGCGTGCACGCCGTGGTCGCCGGCGAAGATGGCGACGGCCGCGGGCTCCGGGATCGGCGGCGGGCACTGCCGGGACAGCCCGGACAGCTGCGCGGAGATGATCTCCAGCATGCCGAGCGCGCCGGCCGGCTTGGTCATGCGCTTCTGGCGCTCCCATGCCTCACCGAGCGCCTTGGCGTCGAGCGGGCGGATCTGTGCGACGGTCTCGGCAAGCAGGTCGTGGGGTTCCTCTCCGGGCAGGGCGCGGCGGCCGTACGTCTCCTCGTGCACCACCCAGGACAGGGGGCGTCGCTTGGACCAGCCGGCCTGCATCAGCTCCGGCTCGTCCGGGAACTCGTCGACGTACCCGACACACAGGTAGGCGACGACCTCCAGGTGCTCGGGCAGGCCGAGCGCGCGGACCATCTCCCGCTCGTCGAAGAAGCTGACCCAGCCGACGCCGAGGCCTTCGGCGCGGGCGGCGAGCCAGAGGTTCTCCACCGCGAGCGCCGAGGAGTAGGGCGCCATCTGCGGCTGGGTGTGACGGCCGAGGGTGTGCCGGCCGCCGCGGGTGGGGTCGGCGGTGACGACGATGTTGACCGGGGTGTCGAGGATGGCCTCGATCTTCAGTTCCTTGAACTGCTTGGCCCGGCCCTTGGGCAGCGACTTGGCGTAGGCCTCGCGCTGCCGCATCGCCAGTTCGTGCATCGTCCGACGGGTCTCGGCGGAGCGGATGACGACGAAGTCCCAGGGCTGCGAGTGGCCCACGGAGGGCGCCGTGTGGGCGGCCTCCAGGACGCGCAGCAGCACCTCGTGCGGGATGGGGTCGCTGCGGAAGCCGTTGCGGATGTCGCGGCGCTCGCGCATGACCTTCAGGACGGCCTCACGCTCGGCGTCGGCGTAGCCGGGCGCGGCGGGGCCGGTGGACTGTCGTGCTTCGGCCATGGCGGCCGTCTCTTCTTCCTGGTCGTCGGGTGTGGTCTGCAGGTCTTCCGCGCGTTGTACGACACCGGGGGCCTGCTCCCCGTCCGACGCCGCCGGTACCGGGGCCGGCTCGCCGTCGCGCGGCGCCGGCACCATGACCACCGGCTCCTGCGTGTCCTCCGTGGGCAGGACCAGGGGCTGCGGCGGGGTCGGCGCCAGGTGCGGGGTGGTGGGCACCTGTCCCTCGACCGGCACGAACTGCCCGAGCGGCTGCTCCGGGCGCGGCTCCTGCGCAGCGCCGGACGACAGTGGCTCGGCCTGGTCGGTCCGGTCGGCGGGGGCGGCCTGCCCGGGCGTGTGCGGGTGCGCGGCGGAACCGTCGGCGGGGTCGGCCGGCGTCGGCTCGCCGTCGGCGGTGGCCGGGGCTGGGCCGGACTCGGCGGGCTGGATCTGCGGGCCGGCGGGTGCGCCCGGGCCGGTGGCGGGGGCCACCGCGTCGGCGACCTGGTGGACGGCGTCCTGGGCGGCCGTCACGGGCTGGGCCGGCGGCTCGACGGCGTCCTCGGCGTGCGGCACGACGGCGGCCGGGGCCTGCGGGGCGCCGGGCAGGACCTCGACCGCGGGGGCCGCGGTCGCCGCGGGGTCGGCCAGCTGGGGGCCCTGAGCCGGGTAGGGCTGCGGCTCGGGTTCGGCGGCGCCGTCAGCGGCGGCCCGGGCCGGTACGGCGGCCTGGGCCGGGGCAGCAGCGACGGCCTGGGGTTCCGTCGCCTGCGGCGCGGGGGCCGGGGTGCCGGGCTCGGGTACGGCCACCGGCGCGGGGGCCGGTACGGCTCCGGCGGCGGGCGCGGGCTGGGCAGCGGCGGGCGGTGCCTGCACCACGCCGGGCTGCGGCTCCACGGCGACGGGGGTGTTCGGGCCGGCCTGCGCGGGGGCCGCGGCCTCGCCCTGGGCCGCGACGGCCTCCAAGGCGGCCTGCGCCGCATCCGGCGCCTCCGGTGCGGGGGCGGTGCTCACGCTCTCGACGGCACCGCCGGCGGCCGTGACAGCCTGCGCGGCATCGGCGGCGACCGGCGCGTCCTGCGCCTGCGGCACACCCACGCCCTCGCCGGGCTGAGCGGCTCCAGACGGCTGAGCAGCTTCGGACAGCTGTGGGTTCTGACCCTGCTGATCGGCCCCGGACGGCCGTACGCCCTCAAACTGCTGGGCGCCGTCGCCCGGCTGACCGGCTGCGGACGGCTGAGCGCCCCCACCTGGCTGACCGTATGCGGACGGCTGAGCGACCTCACCCGGCTGCGGACCCTCGGACGACTGACCGGATACGGACGGCTGTACAACCCCGCCCGGCTGAGCGGCTCCGGACGGGTGAGTGCTCCCACCCGGCTGTACGGCCCCGCCCACCTGAGCATCCTCCGGCAGCTGAGCGGCCCCGGACACCTCGGTGGCGGAGTCGGCCTGCGCGTCCTCCGGTGCCTGTCCCGGCGCCGCCTGGGCCTCCGGCTCCTGGCCCACGACGGCACCCTGCTCGCCCGGATGCGTCGGCGCCTCCTGCCCGGGGGCGGCGTGAGCAGTGGCCGCGTCCGCCTCCTCGGCGACGGCCGGCCTGGGCCCGGTCACGGCCGGCCCGGCATCCGGCACCGGCACCTGCACCGCGGGCACGCCGTCACCGCTGTCGGCCGGAACACCGCTGTCCACGGCGGCCGTGCCGTCGACGGGCTGTGCGGCCGGTGCGTCCGGACCGCCCTGGCTCCCTTCGGCAGGGACCTGGTGGGCACCTTCCGGCCCCGGATCCTGCTCCGCGGCGAACGGCTCGACGCTCTCCGGAGCCGCTCCGGCAGGCACCCCGGCAGCCGTGGGAGCCGCGGACACGCCGTCGTGACCGTGCACGGGCTGGACGCCGTCGTGGCCGTGCACCACCTGCGCGGTACCGGGTGCCTGCACGACCGCCTGGTTCGCGAGGCGGGCGACGGCGGCCTGGGCGGCGGCGGACGGTTCGGCCTGGGCGGCGGCGTCCGCGGGGACGGCGGCCGGATCGACGGTTTCGGCAGCCGGTGCCCGCGTGCCGGCCTGGGCCGCGGCGGGGGCGGCGGGCGCCGCGCCCCACGGGGCCGCGCTCTGCGGGGCCATGTCGTGCAGCGGCTGTGCGTCGAGGTACTCGGGACCGGCCTGAGGCGGACCGGGCTGCCGCACCGGCGCGCCGGCCGGTCCGCGGTCGGCCAGGGAGCGCACCGGGCTGGCGGAGGCGTCGGGGATCGGCGGACCGAGGTGCAGCGGACGGCGCGGCGGCTGCGCCGCGGACTGCGGGTCCTGCGGAGCCGAGAGGAGGGGCGACGGCGGCACGGAGACCGGGGCCGGGTCGGGCAGGCGGACGCCGCTGAGGTCGACGGAGCCGCTGTCCCGGCCGGCCGTCTCGTGCGGGCCCGGCTCGTGGACGGCCTCGAGGACCGGTTCCGGAGCGGGTGGCGGCACCTCGTTGCCCCACGCGCCCTGGGCACCCGGCAGCAGAAGGTCTTCGTCCTCGGCGGGCGCCTCGGAGAGGTAGGCGTACGCACCGTGCGCGGCGACGCCCGGCTGCTCCACCATGCCTGCGCTCTCCGGCTGCCCCTCGGCCGGGACCTGGCCGGTGTCGGTCATGCGTACCCCTCGCCCATCGGTTAGTGCTTCTACGACCAGCTCACCCGGAACGGCGCACCGACCGCCCGTAGTGAAGAACGAGCGTCCGTGCCCAGCGGCACGAACGACCCGCCGGAAAAGGCGACAAAGCCATTCAGTGGCATTGTCCCGGCCGTTCCGCCGTCGCGACAGCATGATCCGCGACAGTCCGCTGTGGACTGCGCCACGTTGCGCGTCCTCCGGTTCCGCAGTACCACACCCACCCCAAAACGGGCGTGCTTTCCGGACATTGGCGAACGAAGTTCCGGGCCGCCCGGTGTGGCACAACGATCGGCCAGCCTACCGCGCGCGGTACGACAACCGGATCACGGGGCGCGATCCGGGAGAATGCCGCTGAGCAGGAACGCAACGCTCCGCTCGGTCTCCGTCCAGGCCCGGGTGTCGAGTTCGACGGACTGCAGCAGGGCGCACTCGACGCGGTATCCGTGCTCGGTCAGGTCACGGCCGACGAGTTCGGCCGCGTCGCGGGTCGCCGCGTGGGTGACGATGCGCTGCGGGCGCCGGTCCGCGACCGCGGAGACGATGGCCGCTCCCCCGCCGCCCACCCGCACGACGTCCGGCTCGGGAAGGTTCTCCAGGACGTGCGGGGCGGTGCCCTGGACCACCTGGAGCTGTACGCCGAACCGCCGCGCGGCCGCCTCGGTCCGGGCGCAGGCCCGCGGATCCCGGTCGACGGCGATGACGGCCGCCCCGGCGCGCGCGGCCTCGGCGGCGAAAGCACCGGAGCCGCAGCCGATGTCCCACACGAGGTCGCCGGCGCGGGGGCCGAGGCGGGCGAGTTGGGCGGCGCGCAGCAGCTCCGTCTCGCCCTCGCCGAGGCGGCCCCCGGGTCCGTCGCCGTAGGTCTCGTCGGGCTGCACCCAGCCGCGCGGTCCGGTGCCCGGGTCGCGCCCGGCGATCCAGCCGCCGCCCTCCGCCGCGCCGGCCGGGCCGCCGATGACGATGACGACGTTGGGGTCGCGCCAGGTGTGGTCGGGGGCGTTGTCGGAGGTGACGACGCTGACCTGCTCGCGTTCGGTGCCCAGTTCCTCGCAGATGACGAAGGTCCGGTGCACGCCCTCCAGCAGGAGCCCGAGTTCGGCCGGTCCCGCGCCCGGTGAGGTGAGGACGGCGACCTTGGTGTGGGCGCGGCACACGTTCACGGCCCGGCGCAGGGTGCGCGGGTGGGCGACGACCACCTGGGCGTCGTCCCAGGGCATGCCGGCACGGGCGAAGGCGGCGGCCACGGAGGAGACGGCGGGGACGACCTCGACCTCCAGGCCGAACTCCGGTGCGCGCAGGGTGCGTACGACGCCGAAGAAGCCGGGGTCGCCGTCGGCGAGCACGACCGCGGTGCCGCGGTGGGCGGCGATCCGGCGGGCGGCGAGCGCGACGCTGCCCAGGCGGACGCGTTCGGCGGCGGGCGGGACCTCGGGCAGCGCCAGGTGGTGGGCCGCGCCCGCCACGAGCGTGGCGGCGCCGAGCGCGGCGCGTGCCGCGTCGGTCAGCGGCGAGCCGTCCCAGCCGATCACCGTGACCCGGTCGGCCATCGTCGTCTCTCTCCAGGTCTTCGCAGGTCTTCAGGGGGGATGGGGCCCGTGGGGGACTCCGTGAGGGTACCTGGTGAGGCGCGGAGGGCTCAGTTCCAGTCCGAGTACGACGTGAAACCGCCCGAGTCGGCGAGCTGCTCGCCGGCCCCGGCCAGGTCTTCGGGCAGCAGGCTCCAGACGATGACATCGGTGCGGACGTCCGCCCATGTGCCGTCGCCGGACCTGCTGCGCGCTATCCAGGCGTTCCGCAGGACACCCTCGCTGATGCAGCCGATCTTCTGGGCGACCTGCTGGGAGGCGGTGTTGTCGGCGGTGGTGCGCAGCTCCAGGCGTTCGAACTTCTGGTCGCGGAACAGCCACTGCGCGGTGGCCAGGGCGGCCTCGGAGGCATAGCCCTCACCGCGGGCCCACGGGGCGATGACGTAGGCGATCTCCGTCGAACGCACCCGCCAGTCGGTGTTGCGCAGATGGACGGTGCCGACCAGGCGCTGGGTGAGGAACTCGTCGACGGCGAACACGATGCCCCGGCCGTCGGCGCGTTCGGCGGGGGCGGCCGCGGTGATCCAGTCCCGGGCGTCGGCCTCGGTGTAGGGCTGGGGGACGGAGGTCCAGGCGGTGACCAGTTCGTCGTTCATCATGTCGGCGAAGGCCTCGATGTCGGAGTCCTCGAAGGGGCGCAGGACCAACCGCTCCGTGCTGATGGAGACGTTGGGAAAGGTGCCAGTCATGCGCCGCTCCGTAACTTCGGAAATACCGTCAGGGCCTGCTGAACTGCCCAGCATGCAGCATGAAACCACTGAACCGCACAACGGGGTCCACACCCGGTGAGGGAGTGGACCCCGTGCGTGGCGAAACGCCGTTTACGTGCCGTCAGCTCTGGGTGACCGGCAGGACGGACCCCTTGTACTCGTCCGCGAGGTGGCCCCTGACATAGGTGAGCACCTCGCCGGCCGGTACGACGGTGGCGCCGTCGGCTCAGAAGGACGGGACGACCGAGCCCTGGTACTTGTCCTCGATGAACTTCTTGACCTCGGGCGAGACGAGCAGCTTGGCGAGCTTCTTGACCCGCGGGTCCTTCTCGTTGCCCTTCTTCACGGCGAGGAAGTTGGCGTACGGGTTGTTCTTCGCGGACTCCAGGACGAGCGCCTGCTTGGCGGGCTTCAGGCCGGCGGAGATGGCGTAGTTGCCGTTCACGACGGCGGCGTCCACGTCGTCCAGGGAGCGCGGGGTCTGGGCCGCCTCGACCTCCTTGAACTTGAGGTTCTTGGGGTTCTTGGCGATGTCCCGCGGGGTGGCCTCGTTGCCGGCGCCGTCCTTGAGGGTGATGAGCCCGTTGGCGGCGAGCAGCTTAAGGGCGCGGGCCTCGTTGACGGCGTCGTTCGGGACGGCGATGGTCGCACCGCTCTTCAGCGCGTCGGCCTTCTTGACCTTGTGGGAGTACAGGCCGAGCGGTTCCAGGTGCACCGTGACGACGGGCACGATGTGGGTGCCGCGCTTGTTGTTGAAGTCGTCCAGGTACGGCTGGTTCTGGAAGTAGTTGGCGTCCACCGAGCCGTCCTCGGTCGCCGTGTTCGGCGCGATGTAGTCCGTGAACTCCTTGACCTCCAGGTCGAGGCCCGCCTTCTTCGCCAGGTTCTTCTTGACGAAGTCGAGGATCTCGGCGTGCGGGGTCGGGCTCGCGGCGACGACCAGCGGGCCGCTGTAGTCGTGGGAGCCGGTGGAGCTGCCGGAGCCGCAGGCGGTCAGCCCGGAGGTGAGGGCTCCGGCGGCGAGGACGGCGGTGGTGAACTTGGCGGTGTTACGCACGAAAAGTGCCTTTCCTGATGGGTGGTGCGACCCCGTGTGTGGGTGAACGGGGAGATCAGAGGGAGGTGCTTCAGGCGACCTTGCCGACGTCGGCCGCCGCCGGCTCCTTCGCCTTCAGCAGGCGGAGCTTCGGCGCCGGGCCGGATCGGCCGCCGCGGCTGTGCAGGGAGCGGGCCGCGAAGTCGCCGGCGAACTGGATGAGGGAGATGACCACGGCGAGGATCGCGACGGTGATCCACATCAGCTGGGTCTCGAAGCGCTGGTAGCCGTAGCGGACGGCGAGGTCGCCGAGGCCGCCGCCGCCGACCGTGCCGGCCATGGCGGAGTAGCCGATGAGGGCGATGACCGTGGTGGTGGTGGAGGCGATCAGCGAGGGCAGGGCCTCGGGGACGAGGGCCTTGCGGACGATCGTCCAGGTGTTGCCGCCCATGGACTGCACGGCCTCGACGAGACCGTTGTCCACTTCGCGGACGGCCGTCTCGACGAGCCGGGCGAAGAACGGGATGCCGCCGATGGCGAGCGGCACGATCGCGGCGGTGGTACCGATGGTCGTCCCGGTGACCCAGCGCGTGAAGCTCATCAGGGCGACCATCAGGATGATGAACGGCATGGACCGGCCGACGTTCACGATCTGGCCGATCACCTTGTTGGCGAGGACGTTCTGCAGCAGGCCGCCCCGGTCCGTGAGGACGAGGAGGAGGCCGAGCGGGAGACCGGCGGCGACGGCGATCAGGGTGGACCACAGCACCATCTGGAACGTCTCGGTACACGCCTGCGACAGCAGCGGCTGCATCTCGGACCAGGTCACTTGGCCCCCTCCTTCACCAGCAGGGCCTCCTGGCCCACCACGTCGATCTGCAGGCCCTGTTCGCGCAGGAACCCGACCGGCACCACGTTGTCCTCGTAGCGGCCGGGCAGTTCGATGCGCATCCGTCCGATCTGGAGGCCGCCGACGGTGTCGATGGCGGCGCCGAGGATCGAGATGTCGATGTTGTAGGTGCGCGCGAGCTGGGAGATGACCGGCTGGGTGGCGGCCTCGCCGTGGAAGGTGACGTCGATGACGGTCCGGTCGGCGTCCGTGCGCTCCCCGCTCACCGGGAACAGCGCGGCGGCCAGCTCGGAGCCGGGGGTGGCCAGCAGTTCGCTGACCGTGCCGGATTCCACGATCCGGCCCCTCTCCATGAGGGCGGCGGAGTCGCAGACCGCCTTCACGACGTCCATCTCGTGGGTGATGAGCAGGACGGTCAGGCCCAGCTGCCGGTTCAGGTCGCGCAGCAGCTGGAGGATGGACCGGGTGGTCTCGGGGTCCAGGGCGCTGGTGGCCTCGTCGGAGAGCAGCACCTTGGGGTCGCCGGCGAGGGCGCGGGCGATGCCCACGCGCTGCTTCTGGCCGCCGGAGAGCTGGGCCGGGTAGGCCTTGGCCTTGTCGGCGAGGCCGACCAGGTCGAGCAGCTCCAGCGCCTTGCGGGACCGTTCCTTCCCGGACCTGCCGAGGATCTCCAGCGGCAGCTCGACGTTGTCCTGCACGGTCCGCGAGGAGAGCAGGTTGAAGTGCTGGAAGACCATGCCGATGCGGCTGCGCGCCCGGCGCAGCTCCTTGCCGGCGCGCGGGCCGCGTCCGGCGAGGGCGGTCAGGTCCTGCCCGGCGACGGTCACGGTGCCGGAGGTGGGGCGCTCCAGCAGGTTGACGCAGCGGATGAGGGAGGACTTGCCGGCGCCGGACTGGCCGATGACGCCGTAGACCTCGCCTTCGCGGACGTGCAGATCGACGCCGTCGAGGGCGGTGACCTCTCGGCCGCGGGAGCGGTAGACCTTGGTGAGGCCCGAGGTGGTGATCACAGGATTTCCGTCACTGTCGAGTGCGCGGGCGTGGGTGTGCCCGGGCACGGGTACATGCGGTTCAGGCATGGGGAGTGGATGTGCGTCTCGTACGGACTGCGGCGCACGGACATGCCGCGGCTCTCGCTTCGGGGCGCGAGGCTCAGCTGATGCGGGGGCCCTCTAGCAGGCGCACATTCGACACATCAGGCGACACATACAACGAGCACCGGGCGTCATGGTCGCCTCGGTCGCAAGGATGCGGCAGCTCGTCGTGGTCATGCGATCAGTAAACCAGACGTACGGTCCTGACCGGCCGCCGCCGTCCGCATAGTGGACAGCGGCGGACAGCCGGTGCCTTGGGGTCAGCGACGGACGGAGATCTCCACACCCCCGTCGGTGACCAGTGCCGACAACGCCGACAGGTCCTTCACCACCAGATCGGCGTCCAGCTCCTCGGCGCGGTGGGTTGTGGCCAACGCCACGGTGGTCATTCCGGCGGCACGGCCCGCCTGGAGGCCGGCCGGGGCGTCCTCGAAGACCACGCAGTGGGCCGGGTCGACGCCGAGCTGCCGGGCGGCGAGCAGGTAGGGCTCGGGGTCGGGCTTGCCGCGCGTGATGTCGTCGGCGGCGACCAGCGTCTTGGGCAGGATGCCGACGGCGTCCTGGCGGGCCTCGGCGAGCCGCCGGGTGGCGGAGGTCACGACGGCCCACCGGTCGGCCGGCAGGGAGTCCAGGAAGTCCCGCGTCCCGGGCAGGAGCCGCACCCCTCCGTCGGGTACGTCGTCCACCTCCAGCTGCTCGACCCGTGCGACCGCCTCCGGTACCCGAGGGGCGGGCAGCAGGTCGGCGACTATCTCGGCGGCGGGCCGCCCGTGCAGCGCCACACGCCCGAACTCCTCGGCGGTGACCCCGTACTCCCGGGCCCAGCGGGTCCAGCAGCGCTCGACGGAGTCGAGGGAGGAGACAAGGGTGCCGTCGTTGTCGAACAGGAGGGCGTGCGCGTGGATCGTCATGCCCAGACCCTACGGTGTGGTCTAGACCCTATGGCCTACGGGCGGGGTCGGCGGCCGGCGCCCGTTTCCGCCGTAATAAGGTCACCGCATGCTCAATGCCCTGACGCTGGTGACCGGCGTCGCCGCGCTGCTTCTCGCCGCCTGGTGCGGCTGGGCCGCCTATCGCGACCAGCCGACCAAGGACTGGCACTTCATCGGCATGGCCGTGGTGTCGCTGCTGGCCGTGGTCCAGCTGGTGGTCGGGATCGTGCAGCTGGCGCGGGGCGAGAAGCCGGAGCAGGGTACGACGATCTTCGTGGCGTATCTGCTGGGCGCGTTCGCGTGCGTTCCGGCTGCGGGATTCATGTCACTGGCCGAGCGGACCCGTTGGGGCTCGGTGACGGTGGCGGCCGGCGGTGTGGTGCTGGCCGTGCTGGAGGTGCGGCTCTATGACATCTGGGGAGGCTGAGGTGACGGCGGTGGAGGAGAAGCCGGCCCGGTTGATCAGCGGGCCGGGCATGCTGCTCGTCTGGTTCTACGGCGTGATGGTGGTCGGCGCGGTGTCGCGTTCCGCGTTCCAGATCTCGACGGAGTTCGATCGGGCACCGCTCGCCTATGCGCTGTCGGCGGTGGCGGGCGTGGTGTACGGGTTCATCACGTACACGCTGATCCGGGGCGGGGAGACCGCTCGGCGGGCGGCGTTGGTGTGCTGCGCCGCCGAGCTCGCCGGTGTGCTGATCGTCGGTACGTGGACGATCGTGGACCCTTCGGCGTTCCCCGACGCGACCGTGTGGTCGAAGTACGGGATGGGCTACGTCTTCATTCCCGTTCTGCTGCCGCTCTCCGCGATGTACTGGCTGCGGAAGGCGCCCGCCCAAAGGGAGGCCTGAAGCACGGGCGCGGGTGCGGGGCGCTTCGGCTCACGCCGTTTGAACGTACGTCCCGGCCCGCTTCTCCAGGATGATCATCTCTACGCCGTCCGCGCCCTTGGAGCGGCCCACCGTTTCGTAACCCGAGCGGCGGTACAGGCGGAGGTTGCCCTCACTGCGATGGCCGGTGAAGAGGCGGAACCTGGTGGCACCCCGCTCCTCCACCAGCGCCGCTTCAGCCGCGCGCAGCAGACGTGCGCCTATGCCGTGGCCCTGGAGGCGGGGGTGGACGCAGAGATTGCCGATGGCGGCCGTGCCGTCCTCGGTGACCTTGCCGCGCACCGAGCCGACCACCTCCTCGCCGAGCCGGGCGACGAAGACGCAGTCGGAGACGACCTCCTGGCGGACGGAGTCCAGGGTCTGGACCAGCGGGTCGATGCGGTAGTTGCCGTACAGCGCCGCCTCGCTCTGGAAGCACAGGTACTGGAGCCTGAAGATCTGCTCCGCGTCCTGCTCGGTCGCCACCGAGATGGTCACGCTCATGCCCATGTGCGCATGCCTCCCGCTCACCTGATCATCTGTCGTCCCTCACTCCTATCCCCGCACTTCGCCGGAAGCAACCTCCGGTGTGAGCAATCGGCGCAGACAACCAAGACATCTGGAGCGTTCCGGGCCAAGGCTGCCCTGTGAGATACCCAACTCCCCCGCGATCTCCCGGTATGTCAGGTCCCTGGGGGAGAGCAGGGCCTCGATGAGCCGGGGGCAGCGGCCGGGCAGACGGCGGACCGCGTCGCGCAGGGCGCGGTGCCGGGCGGCGGTGATGACGTGCTGCTCGGGGTCGGCGCGGGCGTCGTCGGCCGGCTCGGTGCCGTACGGACGTTCCCGGCGGTTGGTACGGCGGCTGCGGCGGGCCTCGGCGCGCACCGCTTTGCGCAGCCAGCCCTGCGGGTCCGGCGGCGGACCGTCGGTCTCCAGGCGCTCCAGCAGGCGGAGCCAGACGGCCTGTTCCAGGTCGCCGGGCTCACTCCCGGCCGCATATGCCTCGGCCGAGGCCTCGGCGGTGAGCAGCGGGTGCAGGGCGGCCACCAAGTCGTACGTCATATGCGGAACGACGCGCCGCCCCGGGAGCAGGTTTCCGGGGCGGCGCACAGACACCCCGAACGGGGGGCGGGGGGCCGGTCGTTGACGCGGTCAGCCCGCCAGGAAGTCCGCGCGGGCGAGCACGCCGGTGTCGGCGTTGTCGGTGAAGACGCCGTCGATGCCGGTCGCGAAGTACGTCTTGAACGCACCGAAGGAGTCGCCGTAGGCGTCGGCCGCGCCGCCCTTGCGGTACTCGGCCGGAAGGAAGGGGTTCTCGTTGCGCATGGTGTAGGGGTGGAGGATCAGGCCCACCTTGTGCGCGTCGGAGACCAGGGTGGTCGGTTTGCCCAGGGTGCCGTCCGCGTTCTTGGGGATGACCAGGTCCAGGGTCGGGCCGATGCCCTGCGCGTAGCCGGCGATCTCCCGCAGACCCTTGGGGGTGATGAGGTCGGCGACCGTGCGCGGGTCACCCGACTCGACGAAGTCGTAGGGGCGGCTGTCGGCCGAGGAGAGCAGCACGACGAGCGGGTTGTCGACGAGCCGGTTGAGCTTCTGGATACTGGTGGGCTCGAAGGACTGCAGGATGACCGGCGAGTTCCGGCCGGCCTTGCCGTATTTGTGCAGCAGCTTGGCGACCCGCTCCTCCAGACCCAGGCCGAGCCCCCGGAAGTACGTGGGGTGCTTGGTCTCGGGGTAGATGAAGACCTGCTTGCCGCGCTTGCGGGTCTGTTCGTCCTGCCACTTCAGGACCTCTTCGAACGTGGGTATCTCCCAGCGCCCGTTGTAGAGGGTGTTGTGCGGCCGGTTGGCCGGGATGCGCTCGATCGCGCGCAGGGTCTTCAGCTCGGCGAGCGTGAAGTCCTCGGTGAACCAGCCGGTGGTGGAGACGCCGTCGAGGACCTTGGTGGTCTTGCGGCCGGCGAACTCGGGGTGCGCGGCGACGTCCGTGGTGCCGCCGATCTCCGGCTCGTGCCGGCAGACGAGGTGGCCGTCCCTGGTGGGCACCAGGTCGCCCGCCTCGACCACGTCGGCGCCCAGGTCCAGGGCCAGTTCGTAGGAGCCGAAGGTGTGCTCGGGGCGGTAGCCGCTCGCACCTCGGTGGCCGATGATGGTGGGCACCGGCAGTCCCTTCAGCCCCCGGCCGCCGTGTCCGCCCGTCCGGGCCCCGGCCGCCTCGGCCACGCCCGGCAGCCCGAGGACCGCTCCGCTCGCGCCGAACACCGCCGCGCCGAGGATCGCCCGCCGTCCGGTGCCCTGCGTCTTCTCGTTCGCCTGGTCGCTGCCCATCAGCGCCCTCCTGCCATCCGCTCGTGAGTGCGGACCGATCGTAGGGGCGTGGACATGACCGAATGGAGTCCTGGGTCCGAACACGCGGGTGTTGCCGGGTGTCCTGCGGGCAAGCGTGGGGTGACGGGCCGTCCGAATGGCCGCCGGGGACCGTGTCGCCGGGTGAACCGGCCTCCCGCGCGATCTCCGTCACACCACCACCGGAGGGTTACGGGCCGTCCCCGGGGCGTCACCGCAGGTAAACCAGCGTCAACTCTTCGTAAGACCTCGGTGAACCGGGCGCACCCGATGTGCGCCCACCCCGGGGCCGCGAGTAATGTCCTCACCTGCACAGACTCATATCGACCCCTCGGCATCGGAGGACCCGTTGTCCCGCTTCGCGCTCATCAAGGCAGTGCTCGGACCGATCATGCGCCTGATGTTCCGCCCACAGGTGGAGGGCGTGGAGCACATTCCGGGGGACGGCCCGGTCATTCTGGCCGGCAATCACCTCACGTTCATCGACTCGATCGTGCTGCCGGTGGTCACCAAGCGGCAGGTGTTCTTCATCGGCAAGGACGAGTACGTCACCGGCAAGGGCGTCAAGGGCCGCCTGATGGCCTGGTTCTTCACCGGTGTCGGCATGATCCCGGTGGACCGGGACGGCGCGAGCGGTGGCGTGGCCGCGCTGATGACCGGGCGGCGGATCCTGGAGGAGGGGAAGATCTTCGGGATCTACCCCGAGGGCACACGTTCGCCCGACGGCCGGCTGTACCGGGGGCGCACCGGGATCGCACGGCTGACCCTGATGACCGGCGCACCGGTGGTCCCCTTCGCGATGATCGGCACGGACAAGCTGCAGCCGGGCGGCCGGGGCATCCCGCGGCCCGGCCGGGTCACCGTCCGGTTCGGCGAGGCCATGGAGTTCTCGCGGTACGAGGGGATGGACCGGGACCGCTATGTGCTGCGGGCCGTGACCGACTCCGTGATGGCCGAGGTCATGCGGCTGTCCGGGCAGGAGTACGTGGACATGTACGCCACGAAGGCGAAGGCCGCCTAGATCTTCCGATGGACCGGCCGGTGGGTCGGTTCCGTCCGCCTGCCGGTGGAATCTGCCCCGACACTTCAGCCATTCCGCCGCATTTACCCGCCATATGAGCACACAACATGTCTTATTCAGACATGCAGAAACCTTCGCGGCGTACCCTGCTCCGTGCTCCGATCGCCACCGCCGGGGCGGCACTCCTGGCGGCCTGCTCCGGTTCCGGATCCGAACCCCCCTCGCGCCCCCGACACGGGAGCGGGGCGGGACGGTTCGTGCCACCGGGGCCCAAGGGGTACGTCAATCCGTCGGATCCGGAGGTTCTCGCCGCCGAGCGCAAGCGCGGGACCGGCCCCGTCCGCACGTTCAGGTTCACTGCCGCCGAGTCGACGCTGGACCTGGGCGGGAGGTCCGTCCGGAGCTGGGCGTACAACGAGGCACTCCCGGGCCCTCTGGTGCGCGTCACCGCCGGTGACGTCCTCGACCTCACCCTCGCCAACCGGCTTCCCGTCACGACCACGCTGCACTCCCACGGGGTGCGTCTGCGCTGCGACATGGACGGCACTCCGGACCTGACCCAGAACGCCATCGCCTCCCGGGCCGACTTCGCCTACCGCTTCGTCGCCGCCCACCCGGGCACCTATCTGTTCCACTCGCACGTCGGCCTGCAACCCGACCGCGCCTTGTACGCGCCCTTCATCGTCGACGATCCCAAAGAGCCCCTCGCCTACGACAAGGAATGGGTCGTCGTCCTGGACGACTGGGTGGACGGGGTGGACGGCTCCACGCCGGAGCAGGTCCTCGCCCAGCTCAAGCCCGGCGGGAGCGATTCCGCGATGGCGGGCATGGCCATGGGCCCCGGGCACGGCACCCCGAGTCCCCGCACATCGGCGAGCGCGCACGCGACGCCGTCCAGGCGGTCCGCGGCGGGCGGGCACGCGTCGTCGCCCCGCAAGCGCGCGACGGGCCCCTCCCGGGTGCTGCGCGATTCCCACAGCCGCATGCTGAACGGCGAGGGCGGCAGCGTCGCCTACCCCCTCTACCTGGCCAACGGGCGCCTGGGCGGCAGTCCCTCGGTCTTCCGCTGCCGCCCCGGCGACCGCGTCCGGCTGCGGCTCATCAACGCGGGCTCCGAAACCGCCTTCCGGGTCGCGCTCGGCGACCACAGGATGACCGTCACCCACACCGACGGCTACCCCGTGGAGCACAAGGAGACCGATGCCCTGCTCATCGGCATGGCGGAGCGCTACGACGTCCTGATCACCGCCAAGGACGGCGTCTTCCCCCTCGTCGCCCTCCCCGAGGGCAAGAAGGGCAAGGCGCTCGCCGTCCTGCGCACCGACAAGGGAAAAAACCTTCCGGCGCCGGACGTCCGCCCGGATGAGCTCGACGGCAAGGTCGTCCCCGCCCGCCGGCTGAAGCCGGCCGACTCCGTCGCCCTCCCCGACCGCCACCCCGACCGCGAGATGCGCATCCGGCTCACCGGCAGCATGGAGAGGTACGACTGGGGGTTCGACCACAAGCCCTACGACGTACGGCAGCGGCATCCCGTCCGGGCCGGCGAGCGGGTCCGGCTCACCCTCGTCAACGCCACCGACATGTGGCACCCCGTGCATCTGCACGGCCACACGTTCGCGCTCGCGGGACTGGACGCGGTGGGTGCCCGCAAGGACACCTCGATCGTGCTGCCGCATCGCAAGCTGGTCGTCGAGTTCGACGCCGACAATCCCGGGCTGTGGATGCTGCACTGTCACAACCAGTACCACTCGGAGAGCGGGATGATGACGGTGCTGGGTTATCGACGGTGAGCAGGCCCCTGGCGGGTCGCGCTCACCCCGCGCTTTCCAGTTTCTGGTTCCTCAGCATGAACCACGCGGCGATCGACGTCAGCAGCAGGACCACTGCTCCCACGCCTGAGGCCAGGGTCAGGCCGTGGACGAAGGATTCGCGTGCTGCCGTCAGCAAGGCCGTCGCCGTGTGGGCCGGCATGCGCGCCGACGCCTCCACCGCCGCGCCCAGCGACTCGTGGGCCGCGGCAGGGGCGCCCGTGGGGCCGGTGAACCCGCGGTAGACGCCCGTCACGATGGAGCCCAGCAGGGCGATGCCGAGAGCCGCGCCCAGTTCGTACGCCGTCTCGGAGACCGCCGAGGCCGCGCCCGCCTGGTCCTTGGGGACGCTGGAGAGGATGACGTCCGCGGTGACCGTGAAGGAGAAGCCCGCGCCGATCCCGACGACCAGAAGGGCGGCGCCGAGGACCGGGTATCCGGTGGACTGACCGAGCGTCGTCAGCGCTGCCAGGGCCAGGCCGACGGCCGCCAGACCGCCCGAGACCACCGCCCGTACCGAGAAGCGGCGGGCGGCGCGGCCCGCGACCAGGCCGGCCGCCACCGCGCCGACGGCGGCGGGCAGCTCGGCCAGACCCGCCTCGAACGGGCGCCTGCCCTGGACGAGTTGCAGGTACTGGGAGAGGAAGAACACCAGACCGGACATGCCGAGCACGGTCAGCAGGTCGGCGAGGACCGCCCCGCTGAAGCCGCGGCGCCGGAACAGGCGCATGTCCAGCAGCGGGGCCGGCATGGTGAGCTGGCGGTGCACGAAGCCGTAGAGCGCGGCGGCGCCCAGCAGGCCGGCGGCGAGCGTGGGCCAGGTGAAGCCGCTGGTCGCGGCCTCCTTGACGGCGTACACGATGCCGATCATGCCGACCAGCGACAGGACGACGCTGCTCAGGTCCCAGGGACCGGGGTTCGGGTTCCGGGACTCGGGCAGGGTGCGGATGCCGACCAGGACCAGGACCGCCATCACGGGCAGGTTGATGAGGAAGACCGAGCCCCACCAGAAGTGTTCGAGGAGGAAACCGCCGGTGATCGGGCCGACGGCCGTACCGGCGGAGGCGGTCGCGCCCCAGATGCCCACGGCGAGGCTGCGCTCGCGCGCGTCGTGGAAGATGTTGCGGATCAGGGCGAGGGTCGCGGGCATCAGCGTCGCGCCCGCGACACCGAGCAGGGCCCGCGCCAGGATCATGAGTTCGGGAGTCGTCGCATAGGCGTTCAGGACGGACAGCGCGCCGAACGCCGTGGCACCGCCGAGCAGGATCCGCTTGCGGCCGATGCGGTCGCCGAGGCTGCCCATGGAGACGAGCAGACCGGCGATGACGAAGGAGTAGACGTCGCCGATCCAGAGGAGCTGGGTGCCGGAGGGGTTGAGGTCCTCGCTGATGTACGGGGTTGCCAGGCCGAGGACGGTGGCGTCGACGGCCACCAGCAGCACGGCCAGGACGAGGACGGAGAGCGCGAGCCAGCGGCCCGGACGCTTCACCGCCTCCGTCGCCTTCGCCGGCTGCAGGGTGCTGGTCATGATTCCTCTCTTGGTTGGGCGTGGGTACGTCGTGCGCCGCCGAGCAGCAGCTCGACGATCATGTAGGTGAAGTCCTTGGCGGCCACCCGGCCCTCCGCCACCGCCCAGGCGCCGGAGGCCAGCAGGCCGTAGAGCGCCTCGGTGAGCCAGGCCGGGGTGAGGTCGATGCGGAACTCGCCGCTCTCCTGCCCGCGCCGGAACAGGGCCGTGAGGCGTTCGTCGATGCGGGCCCAGCCCTGGTTCTGTTCCTCGCCCTCGAAGAGCTGGTTCTCGGTGTAGAGGAAGGCCAGCAGGCCGGCCGACGGCTCGATGGCGCGGATCAGCCGGTGGACGGCTTCCCCCGACGGGCCTTCGTCCAGTCGGGCCGCGTCCAGGGCCGCCTCGCACTCCTCGATGCCGAGCGCCTCCAGCGCCCGGACGAGCGCGTCACGCCCGGCGAAGTGGCGGTGCAGCGTGGCCCGGCTGATCCCGGCGGCCTTGGCGACCTCGTCCATGGTCGCGGTGGATTTACGGGTCAGCAGGGCGGCGGCGCTGCGCAGCACCTGGTCACGGTCGAGGGCCATGAGACAAGGATAGCCCACATGAGACATTCATGTCTCACATTAGGCATGAGTGACTCATAGCCGCTGGTCAGAGCGGGTGATCGTCAGTGCCAGGGCAGCTCTCCGCGCCGCTCCCAGTAGGCGCGCGGGTCCTCGGCGAGCGTGGCGAGACGCGTCAGCCGGTCCGCGTCGAGGTCGACGGCGGGAGCGTGCAGGTTGGAGGCGAGCTGGGTGACGGTCGCGGCGCCGGAGAGGACGACACCCACCCAGGGCTGGCGCAGGATCCAGGCGAGGGCCACGGCGTCGCAGCCGAGGGAGGCCTCCTCGGCGATGGTCTTCAGCACCTGCGGTGCGTGCGGCGCGGCCAGCCGGCCGTTGGCCATGCCCTCCTTGACGATCACGGTGAGCCCGGCGTCGTGGGCCTCGGCGAGTGCGGGTGCCGCCGATGTCTCCAGCACGTTGTACGTCGACTGGACGGTACGGAAGAGGGGCTCGCCGTCGACGGTCACGGCGAGGGCGGCGCGGACGGCGTCGGCCTGGGCGGGGCCGCTGGTGGAGAAGCCGACGGTCAGGCCCTGGGCGGCGGCCTCGGCGAGCCGGGCGTGCAGGTCCTTGTCGGTGAGGGCCGGACTGTCCGGGGTCACCGAGTGGATCTGGTAGAGGTCGAGCCGGTCGCCGAGCAGCGCGTCGGTCTCGGCGCGCTGCCGCTCGTACGTGGCCAGGCTGTGGTCCTTGACCTCGTGCGTCTCGGCGTCCGCCGTCCAGTCCGCCGTGTAGGTGTAGCCCCACTTGCTGCCGACGACCACGTCGTTCACATCGGGGCGGGCGTTCAGCCAGTCGGCGAGGAACTCCTCCGAGCGGCCGTAGGAACGCGCGACGTCCAGGTAGCGGACGCCCTGCGCGTAGGCGGCGTCGAGGAGTTCGTGGGTACGCTCGCGCAGGGCGTCCACGGTGCGCTCGGCCGGGAGGTCCTCCTCCCGGCCGAGGTTGATGTAGCCCGGACGGCCGACGGCGGCGAGACCGAGTCCGAGGTGCGCGGTGGGCGTGGTCGCGGCGGCCAGGCGGCTGAACGGCATGGCGGCTCCCTGCACGATCGGCTGAGGGCGGGTGTCGCGCACCAATCTACCCAGCTCCCCGGGGTTCAGCCCGCGCTGACGCAGCGCGGCTCGAAGGCGGGATCGGCCGGTCCGTTCCGCCCCAGGGCGTTGAGCACCCACTGCTCGACCAGCGGGGACTTGGGCGCCTGGTCGTGCTCGGTGGTGTCGAGCGGGCAGCGGTCCTGGAGCAGCACGTTGGTCACGTGGGAGGCGGGGCCGTTGAGGAAGGCGCTGGTGTACGGCAGCACGACCTCGTCGTGCTGGGTGGCGATCGCCGTGTAGTCGGGCCCGACCGGTGTCTCCGGGTCGGCGTTGAGCTTCAGGAGGAAGTCCGAGCCGGCGGTCTGGTCGACGCAGGAGGGGCACACGGTGGCGCCGGCCGCGAGGGCGAGCGGGTTGCTCGTGCCGTGGTTGGAGGGGACGATGCCGACGAGGTCGTCGACCTTGGTCGCGCCACCGAGGAACTTCACGTAGTAGCGGGGCATCATGCCGCCCTGGCTGTGGCCGACGACGTCCACCTTCTTGGCGCCGGTCGCGCCGAGCACAGCGTTCACGAAGTCGCGCAGTTCGGCCGCGGAGTCCGGGACCGGAGCGGTCTCCAAGCCGCCGTAGTCGAAGGAGAAGACGCAGTACCCGGCGTTCACCAGCGCGGGCGAGAGGGTCAGCCAGTTCTCGTACGAGGTCTTGAAGGTGCCGTTGACCAGGACCACGGGCTGCGGATGGGCCGAGTCCGGCTTGCACGACCAGTTGTCGGCGCCGGGCGGCGGAGTGCCGGCGGCGCCCGCGGGGGCCGTGAGGCCGAGGGCGCAGAGGGCGGCCACCGCGGTGACGGTGAGGAGGCGGACTGTCCGTCGTGTACGTCTGGCGCGCATGACGTCCCTTTCCTGCTCGGCAATGATCGACCGGCGTTCGGCAATGCCGAACCGGTAAGCGGAATAGTTACCTCCGGGTATGCGGGCGTCAAGGTTTCGGCCACTGGCCGAATCCCATCCGTTATCGAGCGCGGTGGTGGCAACGCGAAGGGGCCCGGACGGGATGTCCGGGCCCCTTCGACTTCGTACGGGTTCTCAGTGGGCGTTCAGGTATGCCTCATGCCGGTATGAGAGTTCTGTCGCTGTGCCAGTTTGAGGCCTTTCGACGTATCGATGCGACTCATCACTT
>NZ_JBVJVY010000042.1:0-61066 GCF_055603265.1 Streptomyces sp. NPDC037288 | reverse complement strand
CGCCCTCCAAGACGTCTTGAGGTGCTGGACCGGCATCTGCACCACCTGCCACCAACCCCTGCCCAGCAGGACACACACAACACCAAGATCAAGACAGACCTAACGGAGTCCTACTAAGAAGCCCTATCGAAATGATCTATGAGCACTCCTGCGGATCCGCGCGCGGGGCATCGTCCGTCACGCTGGCCCGCGCACGAAGGCCAGTCCGGCGGTGATCACGGACTGGACAGAGGTCGGTCTGCTCGGTGCACCGACGTTCCGTAAACCCACCCGGCGCGGCAGCGATGCGAGGCTGTACTCGGCTGAGCAGCACCGACTCTCCACCGAGCTGCTCAAAGCCCGGCAACGCTCACCACTCCCGCGTGTCGCCCACCACACGCTGATCCGCGTGGTCCTGCACATGCGGCTGATCAACGACACCGTCGTATCCGATGCCCAGGCGCGCCGCGTATGGCGGACCTGAGCACAGGCCACCAGCAGCAGCGCCGTCCTGCGCAGCGAGAACGCCCGTGCAATCGTTGGCCATTTCGCACCCCGACGTCCCATACCACCGGCGCCGCAAGGAACAGCTCCTGATCGAGCGAGGCGAAAAGGAGCGCTCCCCGGGCTATGACCAGCTCTATTCCGCGCTGACCGAAGTCTGCTCGCCTTGGCCGGCACCGCGCGATCGACGCAATGAGCGGGGCATCGGCACCCCCCTGCTCCCTGCTGGCGTCCAGGAGGCCGTCGCCATGTGGATGCTCCGCCACAGGGGGATGCGAGCGCTAACCGCTGAGCAGGTGACCGAGGCGGAAATCGCTGAAGCCCGCGCTGAGCACCGCGTGCATGGGCAGTCGTACGAAGCCCACCGACAGCTGTGACAGGCTCAACCCGCCGACCCGGGACTCTTCGAGAAACCTACCGGTCTGGAAGCGCAGACTAAGCACCACGTAGACGGTTTCCTTCCAGTCGTCGGGCACGTACTAGGGATTGACCAGCCCGTATTCGCCGAGGCACGAACCCTGGGCCGGCGCTGACTTGCTATGAGCTGTGGTGGCTTCCGAGCCATACGGCCAAGAGCAGCTAGTACAGGCAGGTGGCGCCGAGTATCACGGTCTGGATGCCATCGCCCTTGAGGCGGGGAGTCGCCCAGGAACCTGGACTCCTGTCGCCCGGCTCGGCGCCTACTGGCTCCAGTTGCAGCCGTCGAGGAGCTGAGCTTCAGCTGTTCTGGAAGGCGGCGGGCCGCAGCTAAGAGCTCGGCACGCAGGGCTAGACAGGCGGTCCGTGCTCGGCCGCGGGCTGGTCGATGAAGCCGCTGTATGTGCGCGGTTGGCCTTGTCGATGTCCCGTTGGCGGCTGCGAAACTGGGTGACTAGGCGCCGGACCTTGCGGCGCACGTGCTCGCCGAAGGCCTCTGGAGCGTCACTACCAGCACATGCTGCGGCGTCCACCCATGTGGCAACTCCCTTGTAGGCCCATGCCAGAGCTACAGCCTGCTCGTCGGGACGCAAAACGCGCAGTACCGCGCCGAGCCGAGGGTCTCCTAACGGGGCTTCGGCTACGAGGAGCCGGGGGTCCGGTCGGCTGGCGAGGAGATCGTAGAGGGACAAGCCATCGTCGAGCGGCATGGGCCTCAATTCCGAGGGTTCCGCCATGCTGGAGAGGGTCGGCCCAGGTGCCCAGGAGGGCGGTGGAGACGGCCTCACGCCACTGGGCTCCGCGTCGCCCGATCACGTGGATGGTGAAGTCGTCGACGAGCTCCTCCCTTCCCAGAAGGGCTGCGTGGCGAGCAGCCAACGCGTGTGCCAAGTGGCGAGTATGGGCTCCGAGGTCGCACGCCTTCACCTTCGTCGGTTGCCTCTCGAACAGCCTCCTCGATAGTGAGCCGTCGGGTTCGACCCCCACGGTGAGGTCGAGATGGGCTTTCGGACGCCGATGATGAAGATGTTTCGTCACTCGATGTTCCTCGCGGAAAGTAGGAGACCACCAGATCAGAGGGTGCAGCTGGCCGAAGACTGCTACCCGAGACGCCTTGTGCAGGCTTTGGCACGGTACTCATCCGAAGTGACTTCCTCCTGGGGTAAGACTCTCTACTCGGCCTCGGCAGGGAACCGCACCGACAAGGTTTCTTCAGACAGCTTGTGTGACTGTGATCACATAGGGCGCGTGGAGTGCCGATGCGCCACCTGAGGGCCGCGCGCTGTAGGCGTAGTTCCTGGGCGAGGTCGTGGGCGCGCGCTGGCGACCTGGCCGCGGGCAAGCGACTCGGCGGCACCCCCGGGAGTTCGACGACGCGGTGCCAGCGCTACCGATTTCGGCGCTTCAGGGTGACGGCGGCGGGAGGCCGAGCAAGAGTCCGATGACATCCGCCACCTCGAAGCGCCAAAGACAGTAACGGCCCCTCACTCACGACCGATGAGCGAGGGGCCGTCCCGTTTCCCTGGTCCTCTACGGAAGGCCGGCACGGTTCGCCATCATGCGCAGAGCCTCGTCCAGCGCCTTGCGTTGCTCCTCCGTCAGCCCGGCCACGAACTCCTCGTCCAGGGCCCGCGCCATGGACGTGCAGCGGTCCAGCAGGCCTTGCCCCTCCTCGGTGAGTGTCAGTACCTGCCGTCGGCGGTCCTGCGGATCCCGGACCCGCTGAACCGCACCGAGACCCTCCAGGTAGTCGGCCAGCGACACCATCAGGCTGGGCGCAACCCCCATCCGCATGGCCAGTTCCTGCTGGGACGCCACGGCAGCACGGCGGAGCGCAGCCATCAGACCGACATGCTTTGGTTTGAGGCCCAGCCCCTCGATCTCCCGTGCGAACCGGTCGGTGACCTCCGTGCCGAGAGTGCCGAGCCTGAACACCACAGTCGAGGTCAGACCCGAGGTATCGCCGGCCGTCGCCCCATTGACATCACTCATGCTGAGAATGATAGCTTTCCAAAACCATTCACGTTAAGAATGATTCACGGGGTGACATAACTGTGAACTTCACCGCCCAGGCCATCCTTATTGCGGCCAACTGCCTCGCCTCCCTCACCTCGGCTGGCTTCTGCATCGCCGGAATGATCAGGCCTGGCCTCGCCCTGCCCAAGGGCATGGCTGTCAACGGGGGCACACATCTCTACGCGAACGCCTATGGAGCCCGGGCGATCCCCCTCGCGACCGTCACCCTGGCCCTGTTCGCCATGGGCGACCGGTCTGCCGTCGCCCCCGTTCTCGCCATCGCCGGCCTGGCCCAGACCGGTGACTCCGCGATCGGCGTACAGCAGCGCAACAGGGGCATGGCCATCTCCGCCGGCCTCCTCGGTGTTCTTCACCTCGCGTCGGCATGGTGGTTCCACATGCACTGAACGCTCATCGGCCTGCATCTCAAGCCAGCTTTCAGGGCGGCTGCGGTGAGAGATCGGGAAAGAGCCCGGTCTCCGTGATGAAGTCGTCGAGGACATTGGGGCGATACCGGAGCCGTTTGAGCCGGCTGCGTACGCGTGCTTCGAGTCGACCAAGCGCGACAGGCGCGAGGCGCGCCAGGCTGTGGCCGCCCTCTGACAGGCGGACGCCTTTTTCACCGGGCTGTACATCGAGGCCTCGCGAGGCACCGGCCGGGTCCTGATCCCTCGCTGTCCGTCCTAGCCGCCGACCGCGGGTTCCCGGGGCCGGCGCGCACGCCGCGGTACCGCGCTTCGCCGAAAGCGCGCCGTTCACCACTGATCATGCCCGGGACGCCATCGCCTGGCCGGGCGCCCCGCGGGCCGTGACACACCCGGCCGCGATCGCATGGCAGGCCGCCAAGGCCGGCGACCCGGTCACCGTCCTCTCGCTTGAGCCCGAGCTATACGCCGGAACCGGCGTCACCCCCGCTTAATCCCACCTGAGAAGCTCAGCCATCGATCTTGGGACCTAGGACATTGACCGGCGCGGGGCTGCTGGGCGCCGGGGAGCCGGGGCTCCTCGGCCCCTTCGGAGTTTGTACTGACGACGACGGCCTGGAACCGAGGGCACTGGAGAGCACGGATGACCAGGCCAATGACGGTCTCATCCGACAGCCACTGGCCGGTGTCGGGATCCTCGCGGAGCTCTGCGAGTGCAGCCGGCACCGCCTCAGTTGTCGCCATGCCCGTGACCATCTCGGTCCGGTGAAGCCGGGCACCATCGCCGTCCTCGGCACCCCCCGTCTCTCTCGGCACCGCCACCAACACCGCCCCCCACTCGTGGGCCCCGCATCTACAACACCGCCTGCCCCCCCCCGCCGATGCCGGTGCGACCGGCGACAACCCGGCCGTCAGGCAACTCGACTGATTCGTAACATGAGTTCCGACAGGCGCTCGGCCGACCGCCCGGCCGAGCGCCTGTTCCTTCGGAAAGAACGCCTCCGCGAGGGCAAACGCCACACCCCAAGCCGTCCTCGCTCTCGCGCGCCGCCGTCACGCCGGACCACACCGGCCGGCACGTGCCGGCGACCGCCGCCCCAACCACTCCTCCCACGAACAGGCGAAACCCGTGACACAACGCCAAGCCGCCACCACTCCCTACAACACCGGCATGCTCGGCAACGACGACCCGCGCGAACGCGACCGCCTGGAGTCCATACAGCGCAGCGTGGACACGTTCACCACAAACATCATCGACGGCCTTCCCGTCCAGGCGTCCTGGAACTGCCTGGAACTGGGCGCGGGCGCCGGCTCCATCGCCTACTGGCTCGCCGCCCGCTGCCCGGACGGCCGCGTGGTCGCCGTCGACCTCGACACCCGCCATCTCGAGGCCGGCCGGGCCGCCAACCTGGAGATCCAGGAAGCCGACATCACACGGCACGACTACGCGCCCGGCACCTTCGA
Organism: Streptomyces sp. NPDC037288; assembly: GCF_055603265.1. Lineage (NCBI taxonomy): Bacteria > Bacillati > Actinomycetota > Actinomycetes > Kitasatosporales > Streptomycetaceae > Streptomyces > Streptomyces sp. NPDC037288. The sequence goes on along the minus strand of NZ_JBVJVY010000042.1, from coordinate 56,261 downwards.
CCTCATCCACGCCCGCTACCTGTTCTGCCACCTTCCCGACCGGGACGAGATGATCGCCCGGGCCGCCGGCTGGCTCTCCCCCGGTGGCTGGCTCGTCGTCGAAGAACCCTACGACCTGCCGCCCACCGACTCGCCCTTCCCGCTGGTCCAGCGCCTCCTCACCGCCTACCAGCACACCTGCCGGCAGCACGGCGCCGACATGACCTGGGCACGCAGACTGCCCGCGCTGCTCGCACGTAACGCACTGACCGAGGTGACCTACGCCGGGAACCTCGGCTGCATGGGGGGACTCGACAAGGACCGCTGGCGTCCGCTCATCCAGCGAACCGCCCCCGCCCTCCTGGCCGGCGGCCTCGTCACCGAGGCGGACCTCGGCGAGTTCACCGAACTGCTGCAGGACCCGGCGTTCATCGACATCCCCCAGATGACCGTCTCCGCCTGGGGCCGCCGCCCGCCGCACACCCCACTGCCGTCCACACCGGCCGACGGCACGCCGTGACACACGCGGCGCGGCCGGTCTGAACGTCGTGGACGTCAACCTCAGCGAACCCCATCGGGGACATATCAGCCGCCTGTCAGCTACCCCTGTCACTCCGCTTCACGTGAACGGCCCGGGACACCGCTGGCGCCGGGAACGCGGAGAGGTCCCGGAGTCATTGATCGGGGACCAGCGAGCACGCCTCAAGGTCGGGCCCTTCTGGGGTCCACGCAGGTTCGCATCCTGCCCTCTCCGCCCCATGCAGCACCGCGCTCACCGGGGCCTGTCCGGTGAGCGGGGGCGATGTCCACAGCGGGTCAGTCGGTGCAGGTATCGAGCATCGAGAACAGCGCTGCCTGCTCCCTGTCGGTGGTGGTCGGCTTCCAGAGCGACTTGATGTGGGTGCAGTCCTGGCGTACGTGCACCAGAAGCCTTGGTCGGCGCCGCAGCGCCAGGCTTCGGCGAGGGCGACCATGTGGTGGAAGGTGACCTTCGCGACGTCGGTGACGGTGGTGTCGTCGTAGGAGGACGTCGACATGCGCTGGCAGGCGTTCCTGCGGCGTTTCGACCTGGAACACACCTTCCGGCTGATGAAGCAGAGCCTGGGGTGGACCCGGCCGAAGATCCGCACCCCCGAGGCCGGAGACCGCTGGACGTGGCTCGTGATCGCCGCCCGCACCCGGCTCCGGCTCACCCGCGAAGCCGCGGCGGATCTCCGCCGCCCCTGGCAGAGGCCGGCCGAGCCCGCACGGTTCACCCCGGCCCGCGTCCGCCCGGGGTTTCGGAACCTCCGCCCGCACCTTGTCTGTCCTGCCCGTGCACCGAATCCCTCAACAGCCGGGCTCGGCAGGGCGCCTGGCTCCAAGAATCGCCGTCCCCCGACCCGCTATGACGTGGCTCCGCACGTGATCGTCCGGCCGGACCTGGTCCTGCGGAGAAGGTACCGGGGCATGCAGGTCACCGGATGCCACTGCCAAGACCGCTTTGCCGGAGACACGGCGTCCACGGAGGGCCTCGGCGGCCTCGTCGAAGCGGTACCAGGGTCCTTGCCAGCCGATCTCGACGGTGAGGGCCCCCTCAGCGGCCAGCTCGATGAGAACGGCCAGGTCCGCGCCGACATCGCCTTCGATGACGAAGGAGGTCAGCGACTTGGCCGGACCGACGGTCGCATATGGCGGAAAGACCGCCGGCTCCCCGGATGTCCAGCCGACGCTCTGCACGCTGCCCCCCGGAGTGAGCAGGTTCCATGCCGCGACCAGTTGAGGGCCGCCGACGCTGTCGATGACCGCGTCGACCGGTCGCTGGAGTCCCTCCAGTCCGATCAGCACTTCGTCGGCACCGGCCTCGGCCAGCCCCTCCCCGCGAGCAGCCGAGCCCACGGACGCGATCACGTGGGCACCGGCCCGCGCCGCCAGCTGGACGGCGAACCGTCCGACGCCGCCGGAGGCCCCGGTGACCAATACCCTCTTGTCCGGTCCGAGCCCGGCGGCCCGCAGCGAGCGCAGTGCCGCGACTCCGGCGACCGGCAGCGCCACCGCCTGCGCCAGGTCCAAGCTCTTCGGCACCTCGGCGAGCGCAGCCACGTCGATCGCGACGCGCTCGGCGAACGCCCCCGAGGTCATGCCCACCACTGGGGTGCCCACCGCCGGGCCGGTTCCGTCGGCTGCGGCCTGGATGACCACTCCGGCGGCGTCCGAACCGAGCACCGCACCAACCGGGATCCGCCCGGAGCGGGCGTCGTTGAGGTCGCCGTAGTTCAACGAGGCGTGGGAGACGTCCACCAGGACCTGGCCCGGCCCGGGCACGGGGTCGGGCACCTCGGCGAGGCGGACGGCCGCGGATGCGGACGGATCGACGACGAGTGCATGAACAGACATCTCTTCCCCCTAGGTTCACGACTTGTAACAACAGTCATCATCGATAACCTTGCTGGTCATCGGAAGGAGGCACTTTCATGTCACGCAGTCACACCCGTGTTACACAAGCGCTGAGGGACGAAGCCTGCCCGGTCACCGAGGTGCTCGACCGCGTGGCGGGCAAGTGGAGCATCGGCATCCTGATCGCCGCCGCCCACGGCCCCGTCCGCTTCACCGAACTGGAACGCGCTATCAAAGGCATCAGCCGACGGATGCTCACCCTCAACCTGCGCAGGCTGGAGCGGGACGGACTGCTCGTTCGCACCGTGTATCCGACCGTGCCGCCCAAGGTCGAGTACAGCCTCACACCCATGGCCCAGGAACTCCACGCTTCGCTGACCGGACTGGTGAGCTGGGCCGAGCGGCATCGGTCCGCCATCGCCGAGGCGCGCGCCGCTTATGACACCGCGGCAGAGCAGAGACCCGACTCCGCCTGAACGGGCCCGGACGGCTCGCGCTTCTACGAATCCGCAACAGCCGGCGGGGGGATGGGCCAGCCATCCACGTCACGAGACCTGCATGATCGCCCGGACAGGTCCTAGAAGCGCTTCGCCAGGTTCTGCTTCTGCTGGTCGGCGGGGGTCGGCCGCAGATGGCGCGGGTGCCGGTCCAGCACCTCAACAGCTCCTGAAGAACGTCGAGGACCTGGTAGAGAGTCAGGCCGACGTGTCTGCGTTTGGGTCGAGCCGCCGCAGGGTGAGGAAGGCCTGGGCGGCGGTGACGAGGGTGACGTGATGGTGTCAGCCGCGCCAGGTGCGACCCTCGAAGTGCTCCAGGCCCAGTCCGTGTTTGAGTTCACGGTAGCCATGTTCGATCCGCCAGCGCTTCTTCGCCCACCGGACGAGTTCCTCGACGGGGCGTGGTGGCGGGAAGGTTCGAGATCCAGTAACCGGTTGGAGCGTCCTGCCCGGCTGGCCATTCCACCAGCACGGTGTAAGCGGGCAGGACGCCGTCCCGTCGGTAGTGCCTGCCTCCTGCCTCCTGCCTCCTGGGCGGCGGCCAGGGACTGCTCGCCCGCCGGACGCATGGTGAGTACGGCGAACCGTGAGGTCATCCGCCCTTTGCTGCCCTGCCGCCAGGTCACCTCGGCGACCCTGTCCGTGGTGATCTGGGCTACCTGCTGGAACAGGGCTCGCGGCGGGGTCCGGCAACGGGGCAGGGCCGGTGGTCCGAGGCCTCCGTAGTCGGGCCGGTGCGGCTCGGCCTCCTCGGGGTGGGCGACTTCTTTCCCGGTCAGTGCCGGCACATGAGCCAGGCCGATTCCGGCAGCGACTCGGCCTGCGGCGGAGCACAGCCAGGAAACGGCGTTGCCTCACCCCGCACTGGTCACTAAGGTCAGTCACGTGACTGCCGGGTCGGCCATGGGCCATGCACGAGTGAGGTTCCCGGCCTCGGCGTGAGCGCGAGGCGGGCAAGAGGCCCGCCCCCCTTCTCCGCATCTTTGCTCCCGGCGCCCGCGCGCGGCGCCCCGTTCCAGCAGACCGCAAGACCGGAGACGCATCACTGATGTCCCATGACCAGCAGTACCCGCACAAATCCGAGCTGCCGGCGGCCGCCGTCCAGCTGAACCACACCGCCATCTACGCCAGCGACCGGCACCTGTCCGCCGAGTTCATCGCCGCGATCCTGGGCCTCAAGGTCGGCGCCCCGTTCGGGCCGTTCCTGCCCGTCGACCTCGGCAACGGCGTGACGCTCGACTATTACGAGAAGCGCGACGAGCCGATCCAGTCGCAGCACTACGCCTTTCTCGTGCCCGACGCGCAGTTCGATGCCATGATCACCCGTTTGGAGGCGGTCGGGGCCACCTACTACGCCGACCCCAGCCACACCGAACCCGGCCAGATCAACCGTCTGTTCGGCGGTCGCGGCGCCTACTTCGACGACCCGGACGGCCACAACATGGAGATCATGACCCGGCCCTACGTCCGCCCCTAGCAGGACGCTGAGCAGCGGCCCCGCCTGTCCTCCCGCCGAGCGGCTCTCGTCTTACCCGGCCCAGGTAAGAGGAGTGAGCCGCTCGGCGGCGCGGGCGATGAACACATGCCGATGACGGCGAGCCGGCTGATCGAAGAGACACCGCCCGAAAGCAAGCACGGTTCTCGCACCACCGCTGAGGCGTGCGCGCTCCCCCTCTGGCCGCGAGGAGGGACCGCTCTCAGGTTCAAGACCATTCGCATGTGGACGGTGCCGTGCATGATACGCAGACCGCGATGCGCCCGTCCTCGGTGAGTTCTGCCTGAGCAGCCCCGAGTCCCATCCGCGTTCGCCGAGAGCGGGCCGTTCGATGCCCTCGTCATCATCTGAGGTTTCAGGGCAACGTGCCCGTGAGCCGGCGGCCAGGCGGCGCCACGCCGGCGGACGGCCCTTCCGGCGCTGCCCGCCCGTCCCCGGCCCGGCGCCGCACGAGGGCGACGGCTTCCCACGACGCTGTGGCCATCGCCACCAGCATCAGCAGCAGGTAGAAGACGAAGAGCTTGTGCAGGTCGTCGAGGAAGTACCAGGCCGACGCCGTGGCACTGAACCAAAAAGCAACCAGTGAGCCGGCACCACGCTCCCGGCTACCCAGCGCACCGACGAAAAGGCAGGCCGCGGCCAGCGCCAGCAGGGCAGCGATGGCGACGTACGAATGGCTCCAGCCGACGTCGGCGCGCCGCAGTTCGGAGTTGACCGCCACGGCCTCGGCCACCGGACCCCAGCTCACCGCGCACGACAGGCGTGTCGACCACGGCAGTGTCACCACTCCCAACACGCCGGCCGCGATGGCGACCCGGCCGAAGTGAGCGGTGTCCACCAGGTGGCCATGTGCGCACAGCACCGACAGCAGACATCCGAGCAGGGCCAGAGCGCGGTCGACCGAAGGGCGCAGCGAGACACGGACCTTGTTCCGGGAGGCGGTCCGGCCGCCGGACTGCGTCACCGGGGGCCGCGGCGCGCTGTCCCGGGCGGTCGGCACGGAGGTCTGTGTCAGGGCGTCGGTGAGGGCCGCGCGCATCTGTCCCGCATCGGCGAACCGTTCCGCCGGGTCCTTGCGCAGTGCGCGCAGAATCACCGCCTCCACCGCCGGCGGTATGTGCGGCCGGAACAGGGAGACGGGCTCGGGTTCGGCGAACAGATGCCGGTGCATGACGGCGAAGGCCGATTCGCCACGGAACGGGGGGTGCCCGGTGAGCAGTTCGTGCAGCAGACACCCCATCGCGTAGAGATCGGCCCGATGATCGACCTCCGCCCCGTTGATCTGCTCGGGAGAAAGGTAGGCGGGAGTGCCAACCGCCGCACCGCTGCCAGTGATACGGGTGGCGGCCTCGGTGAACGCCTTGGCGATGCCGAAGTCGAGGACCTTCACGGTGTCGGGCCCGGTGAGCATGATGTTCGAGGGCTTGATGTCCCTGTGCACGATGCCGCGTTCGTGGCTGTGCCGCAGCGCGTCCAGTACCGCACATGCCGCATCGATCGCCTCGGCGACGGGCAGTGGGCCGCCACGCAGGGCCTCGGCGAGGGTGACGCCTTGCACGTACTCCATGACCAGGTAGGGCCGCGGCCCATCCGGGTGCGGTTCCTCGCCGACATCGTGAATGGTGGCCACCGCCGGATGGTTCAGCGCGGCGGCCGCGTGCGCCTCGCGCCGGAACCGGGCTCGCGACTGCGGATCGTGGGCCAACTCGGAGGAGAGCAGCTTGACTGCGACGGTACGGCGCAGCTGCCGGTCCACCCCGCGATGCACCGTTCCCATACCGCCCTGTCCGAGCTTCTCGACCAGCTCGTACCGGCCACTGAGGACCATTTCCCGCCCCACCCACGCCTCCCGTGAATCAGAAACCCGACGCAGCTTACGGCGCGACCTCGACGGGCCCATCGCCACCGCCGCATCCCGGCAGGTCGTAGAGCAGGGGCGCGCCCCCGTGCCGAACCCACGTGCCCAGGGGCTCAGGGGCTCAGGGACCGGGACCAGACGGTTCCGGCCGATGATCAGGAGGTCGCGCCGTGCAGCAGGACCGCGGTGCCGAAGCCCGAAGCTCGACGCGCACCCACCCAGGCGGCCTTCGAATGCCGACCCCCATATGGTCTCGGCCACTCCCAGAACGTCGACGCCAGCCGGGCGCTGACCTCCCCCGGCCAGTGAGGCACCACCAACATCGAGTCCGAACTCGACGCCGTACTCCGCCCGGCCTGCGCGGCCACGCCGATGAGAACGAGAGTCGACCACGGATCCCCGCCCGAGTGGCCAGAGCTGCACCACCCTCGCGTCCCTGACACGACCGCGACGAGTCCTCCCACTCCACAGCGACGCGGTCTGAGCAGCGGCCGGTAAAGACACTTCGACCACATGGTGCGGCTCGGACGCATCCGCCCACCGCAGTCGACCGAGGTCCGCTTCGGCACCAGCCGCGCCGGGGCCCTCCACACCGCGCTCCGCACCACGGCGTCCGTCGACGCGGCCGTTGCCTCGACCCCGAAGTCGACTGGGAGCACCTGTGAACGGTGGAAACGGCCCGCGGTCCTCACTCGCCGCCCTGCGGCCCGCCCCGGCCTGACCGGCTCCGCCCCCACCGTCGACACCTCTTCCCTTCGACTGCCGCGCGCAGAAGAGGCGTCATCGGCCCCCGGACGGCTCACCCGGGGGCTGCCTGCCGGAATGGACGGTGTTCGTGTGGGCATAGGGCGCCGAATCAGGGCCGGTGGGCCTGCCGCCGCTGTTACCACGCCATTGGCGGTGAGGCCGTCGGTCACAGCGTTCGAGGATGGTGTGCTTGATCTGTCAACGCCGCAGGTGTCGGCGGTCGCAGCGTGATCAGTACACTTCGTCGCTGCTCAGACGGCCCAAGCACGGACACGCCCACCCCTAGTCGTCGACGGCTCCGGGGGCCAGGGCTGGGGCCGGGAAAGCGTGGCGGACTTCGCTGCCGGACCACCACACGCCGATGGCGAAGACCGCTGCAGCCTCCAGGAGCGCCGCCCGCTCCAGACCGCCACACGGCAGCGGGGTGCAGCCCATCGACGTGATCAACTGCCTCGTCACAGCGTCAGCGGGCGGGGCATCCGTGCAGTAGGGCACCGCCAGCGGAGCACCCTCGAAAGCCGGTTGTGGCAGGGCCCAGATGCTCTCGTGGCAGATGCCGAACACCTTGGCTACACGGGCGAAGGGCGCGGCCGCGGCGATGCGCAGGGCGGCCGAGTCCGTACCTCCGGCAGTGGAGAGGACCGGGCCGCCGTCGCTGGAGGGCCGCATCGGCACTGTGCAGTCGAGGACGGTCCGTCCGGCGAGGTCCGCCGCCAGTTCCCCGGCCACCTGCGGTGCGACATCGGCGGGGACGGCAAGAAGTACGGCCTGGCCGTACCGCGCCGCCTCGGCGGGGCCGCCGTGCGCGGCGGCCCCGATGCGGGCGGCCGTAGCGGCGGCGGAAGCGACGTTCCGGCCGCCCACCATGACCTCGTGCCCGGCCCGTACCCAGGCCCCGCCCAGTGCCTCCGCCATGGCGCCCGTGCCGAGAATGCCGATGCGCATCGTCCTGCTCCTGTTCGCGTCGTGGAATGTCATGCCCCGGACGCTAGGCGAGCCGATGCGCACCGTCTGGTAGGCATCGGCCAGGGCAGGATGTCCGTATGGGACAGGTGGATGGGGACGAGGACGACCTGGGCGGAGCTCCGTTTGCGGCGGACTGCCGGGCTCGGATCGCCGTCGAGGTGCTGGCCAACCGCTGGGACAGCGTGGTCATCTACGTCCTCGGCGAGTCGGGTCCGATGCGGCCGCGCGCGCTGCTGGCCCGGATTGGCGGGATCAGCCCCAAGGTGCTCAACGAGGCGCTGCGGCGGCTGGAGTACAACGGCCTGGTGCGGCGCCGTCGTTACGCCGAAGCGCCGCCCCGCGTCGACTACGCCCTGACCGAGGCCGGCACCGCCCTGCTCATCCCGATCCGCGCCCTGGGTGCCTGGGCAGCGGCCTACGGAGACGATGTGCTGGCGGCACAGGACTGCTTCCACCGACGCCAACGCGTCTCGGACGGTCCGGCCGGATGACGACCCCTCGGACACACCCTGGTCGCGGGGTTCTTCGAGAAGGTCGTCCACCACATGACATCGAATTGTGGGATGCGCTCAGCGATCGCCTTACTCTCAGGGCTTCCGCCTTCCAGGTCGAGTCCCGGGCACCGTTCGCGAGTGGCGGCATCCGGCCACCGTGCGTACGCCACCCAGATGCCGTCATCGGCCTGATGCAGACGCGATCCGTAGCTGCCACAGTGCTGGCGCATCGCCTGTGTCACAGGATGCCAACCGGCTGCGAATGCCGTTCATGCCTTCGCGCGAACGCCACCGGTAGATCACCGCAGACATGCGTGCTCCGGCGTGGTGCTGGTGGGCCGGGACGATGGTGGAGTCCACCGACACGGTCCAGTCGATGCCGGCGTCGGCGTCTGCCGCTGCCAGGACGCCGGTCAGGGGCATCTCCCGGTTGTCGTCGACGGCTCATCCGAGCAGCCGTGTGCGGGCGGTCTTGAAGGGGCCGAGCTCGTCGGGAAGGTCCCGCCAGGGCGACCTTGTGCGGTACGTCCACGCGATGGCCCCGAGAGTGCGGCGATGGTCGGCCCACCGCCGTCCACGGACCGGATCGGCCGGCATCAGCGGGTCGATCCGGTCCCACATCGCATCCATGATCTGTCACCGGACAGACACATCCGATCAACTGCCCAACTCCCAAAGAGAGGCACGCTGGGCAGGAGACGCAGGGCTTTCCGGTAGGCGGGTGCGGAGGCCGCCTTGCGGAGAAGGCCAACCAGTGCGCGAGGTCAGGATTCGCAGGTGATCAGACGGACGGCCGGAGCTGAGACCACCTGGGTGTGGCGGGCGCCAGGGAGTCGGACGTTGACGAAGCCGCCCTCGAGTGCGAAGTCGACGTCCGCGGCGCGGCTGACGGAACGGCCCTCGGCGTCGGTGATGGTGTAGCCGGACACGAGCTCGACCGAGCCCCTGCGCCACTCGCGGATCACGCGGACACCTCCGGGAAGTCGAGGTCCGGCTGGGCAAGGTGGTTGAAGTAGTTGGACAGCGTATTGAGTGCGATGTGGGCGACGATCTCAGCAAGCTCGGCATCGGTCACCCCGGCTCGGCGGGCTTCGGCCAGCGCGGTGTCCTCAACGCGGCCGCCGGTGCGCATGACCTCGCGAGCGAGCCGCAGCACTGCGTCGGCGTGCGGGTCGGTGTCGTCGGCAGCCTCGCGGGTGCGGATCAGGTCCTCGTCACTCAGGCCCAGCTTCCGGCCCCGCAGCGTGTGGGCGCTGACGCAGTACGTGCAGTGGTTCTCCTGCGCGGCCAGGAGCGCGAGCTGCTCGCGGAGGCGGGCGGGCAGAACGCCGCGGCCGAGGTGATCGCGCAGGGCCAGGTACCCGGCGAGTGCCGCCGGGCCGTTGGCCAGCGCCGCATACAGGTTGGGCAGTCGGCCGAGCTGGCGGCGGGTCTGGTCGAGAAGCCCCGAGGGGTCGTCGGCGAGCTGTGGCATGCGTGGCACGAGTCCTCCAGATGGTACCGATCGGTTCCGTTTCCGTGCGGCAAGACGGTACTGATCGGTTCCGTAATCGTCAAGATCGGGATAGCCTGGTGCCATGGCCACCCACGCACGCGAACGCCTCCTCGACGCCGCCGAGGAACTCTTCTACGCCGAGGGCATCCGCGCCGTCGGCGTGGAGCGCATCCTGGCCGAGTCCGGAGTCGGCCGCGCCTCCTTCTACCGGCATTTCGCCAGCAAGGACGACCTGGTTGTGGCCGTCCTGCAACGACGCGACCAGGCCTGGCGCGCCTGGCTGGCCGAACGCGTGGACGCCTTCGGCGGAGAGCCCCTGGACGTCTTCCATGCGCTGGCCGAGCGTTTCGCCAACGCCGACTTCCGCGGCTGCGCCTTCATCAACACCATGGCCGAGACCGCCGACACCGGCAGCGCGGCGTACCGGGTGGCTGCCGAGCACAAGGAGCGCGTCACCGCGTACGTTGCGAGCCTGCTCGCCAAGAGTGGGCACGAGGACACCGAGGCACTCGCGCGACGGTTCGTGCTGCTGATGGACGGTGCGATCGTCACCGCGCTGCGGGAACGCACGTCGGCTCCCGCAGCGGAGGCACGCGCGGTTGCGGCAGCCATGCTCCGCAACGCAGCGTGACCTTGCCCAGGAGGTCCCCCCACCATGCCGCAGGCCCGCCCCGCGGTGTGTGCTTGAGTTGGCCAGCCCGGCCAACTCAAGCACTCGGTCACACGAGGACGGCCGTGTTCGACGACCTGCCCCCGACGCGCTTGTCGGAGCGTTGAGCGCGGTAGTGAAAACGATCGAGCGGAAGCGTGGCCATCGTCAACGGATCAGTGAGCCTTTTCAGCGTTGCCGCTCCAGGGTGAGGACGGCCACGGCGATTGACGACATTCGGTTCGGGCTGCACCGGGCCCTGCGGCACTCGCCACGCCTTCAGCCGCCCGACGCCGCGCTTGACCGGTGTGGCTCGTGCCGCGGACAGCGCGCGGTTGAGGGTTCGCTGTGTTCGGGCGGGGTCGCGGCCCGGCGGGCGTCTGAGGGGTGTCGTCACCCACGGACAGGCGCCAAGGTAGGTGCGGTGACGAGGGCCGGGACGTCCTGGCGCTCGCAGATCCGGTGTCCGGTGGGCACGCGCCGAGGTCAGGTCGTGGGTGCGGCGGGGACGCCGTCCTTCAGGGCAGGAGGCCGTGAAGCACTCCGCCCCAGGCGTCCATGGCCCGGCGCAGTTCCTCACCGCTGGCTGCCGCAACTGTCAACGACGAGAGTACCGATCTGATAATTCCACGGTTTCGTCGTTCAGAAGGAGTCTGCGCGGCCTCGGCGAGATACCCGACATTGTCGAGCAGGTCCCGCCGCTCGTCTTCATCCAAGCCGGCCTGGCGCAGCACGGCCTGCTCCAACTCCTTCAAAGCCTCGGCCACATCCGGGCTGCCGTGCTGGACGACACCCGCGATCGTGGAGTTGATGTTCGCGATCTGTGCGGCGAACTGACCGCCGTAGAAGGTCCCCCCGCTGAAGGACAACGAGATGCTGGGTTCGGGCACTGCCTGCCCCGACGCCTCGGCATAGTCCGGCATGCGCTGTTGCACCTCTTCCAAGTAGGCCAGACCAAGAGCCAGATAGGCCCGGCTCAAAACCACCGGATCGGTGACGACCGGACTCTCACAGGCTCCGAGACCCCGGGTCAGATCCATAAAGCCGAGTAGATAAGGGATGGCGGTCGACTCCAGCACCTTCGCGCGCCAGGACTGCACGGTCGTCTCCCCGACCCCGCCGACGGTCAGCCGCTCCTCCAGTGCCCGACCGGTGTTGATGTGGTCGGCGAGGTCCTCAGCCACAAGCCGGGCGAGTGTTCCCTCGAGCAGCTGCCCGTACCGGGGCGGATGGGACTCATCGGGGATGTCGAGCGCCGACCCGACTATCTGTGCCCCCCGGCAGTTCTCCGCTATCTGCTCGGCGAGGAGATAGACGTTCTCTATGGCTCTCCCGGCGTCGGCGTCTCCCTGCCGGAAGCGCTCAAGGTCCCGCTCCTCGTACTGAAGGTCCACTTCGGAGCTGCCGAGGCTGCCGTACTCGTGGCCGGAGACCGCGATCATGTAACGCAGCCCTCCCGGAAGCCCCCGGTTGGCAGATGCCCATCTGCTTGCATCGACGAGCGCGCGGAGAGCTTCGGGTTTTGCACGCCCTGTGAAGAGGGTGGTGGCTGAACCACTCCGCCACGGGCGGAGGGTTGCCGCGACGGCCTGAGCCTTACGGCCGCGCTCGGCCAGCATCTGTCGCAGTCGTGCCCGTACCTCCTCGTCCTGGGACCGGATGATGCGCCTGGCCGTCTCCCCGTCCATGCCCTCATCGTCTGCTGCAAGACCGGTAGTTGACAAGGGGATCGGGATCCTCGCCCGCACCGGCAACCGCGAGAGATGGTTTCCCGTCGACTGGAGTAGTCACTGAGCTCTTTCAGCATTGCTGCTGGCCGGGTGACGAGGTAGGCATCCGCAACGGACAAGGCTCCTGTGCCGTTGAGGGATGTGTTCGACACCTCATCTCACTGGCGCGGGAACCTTGTTGGTTTCCTATAAGCAGGCACGACACCCTCGCGGAGATCGCGGTCGGCTTCGGTGTTTCCATCGGCACCGCCCACGCCTACGCGACCTCGGTGATCGGCCTGCTTGCCGACCGTGCACCGGGCCGTCTGCGCGCGAGGCACGTCCGCGACAACCTCGTGGCCCGCATCATCGGGGCCGGACGCAACGGCTGGCAGGGCGAGTTGGAAGGGCCTGAGGTCAGCCTCGCCGTAGCCCAGGACAAGCGCGCAGCTGGATGCGGAACAGGCCCGCCGGACCACTGCCGTTGACCTCGGCATCCCGACCTTCCGCAACGTCGCCGGCCGGGACGGCACCTCACCCCTGCCGCCCGGGGGACGTGCGGACCCTTCCCGATTCACGGCGCCGGCCACACGTGTGCGAGAGAGCTGTTACCAGCAACGATCGCCGAGTTGCGTGCTCGGTTTTCCTGTTACACAGGGTCGGGGAACGATGATGGGGGGATGACTTCGAGAAAACGTGCTCATTCGTTCAACTCGGCTGCCGACCAGTACGGGGCGAGCCGCCCTTCGTATCCGTCGGCGCTCTTCGACTCTGTCGAGGAGTTCATGGGCCATTCTCTGGCGGGGGTCCGCGCCGCGGATGTCGGTGCGGGGACGGGCATTGCGACCGCGCTGCTGTGTGAGCGGGGTGCTGAGGTGATCGCGGTCGAGCCCGGTGAGGGGATGGCCGTCGAGTTTCGCCGGTTCCTCCCTGACGTGCCGATCGTCCGGGGCGACGGCAATGCCCTGCCTCTCGCCGATTCCTCTCATGACCTCATCACTTACGCACAGTCCTGGCAGTGGACGGATACCGGGCGTTCCGTCCCTGAGGCACTGCGTGTGCTGCGCCCGGACGGCGCGCTCGCGATCTGGTGGAACACGACCGCTTTCGATGTGCCGTGGATTCGTGCCCAGCACGAGCGCCTCGCGCACCACTGCGGTGTGCCTCCGCGTTCCGCGGTACGTCCCGATGACAGGGAGGCCGTCCGGCTCGCGGGCCTGACAGGGCTACGGGTGGTGCGCCGGCAGATCCGCTGGCAGCGAATGGTCACCCTCGACACGCATCTGGCCAACATCAGCAGTCGTTCGGCGTTCCTTGTCCTGGAGCAGGCCGCCAACCGAGCGTTTCTCGCCGGTGAACGCAGGCGACTGCGCGAGGCTTTCCCCGACGAGGTGCTGGAAGAGACCTACCTGGTTGACCTGCTGCTCGCTGCTCACCCATGACGTGAGCCGCTTCCTCACGGGCTTGACCGGCCGGTCACCGCATCGATGGCCGCCTCCACGGTTTTCTGCAACTGCCGTGCGTCCGCTCCGGCACGGGAGCGCAGATTCACCCCGTGCGCCAGGAGGGCCAGCACCTCGGCCGCGGTGTCCGGGGCGGCTCCCGCAGCGATCTGGTGCCGCCGTTGCGCCGTGCAGAGCGCGGCGTGCAACGCCTCGCGCAGCCGTTCGTGCTGCCGGTCGAGCACGGCGCGCACTTTCGGATCGCCGTTCTCGACACCTGCGTGCGCGTTGGAGACCATGCAGCCCCACTGGGCGTACTCGCCCGCGCAGCGCGTCTCGATCAGTCGGCTGAAGAACTCCGTGACGGCCGGCAGCCCGCGGTCGTCCCCGGTGAGCAGGCTGAGCCTCGGGCCGGAACGTTCTTCTACGTAGCGTTCCAGGGCAGCGAGGTACAGCTCCTGCTTGCCACCGAAGGTCGCGTACAGGCTGGAGCGGTTGAGTCCGGTCGCGTTCACGATGTCCTGCACGCCGGTCGTGGCCACGCCCTGTCGCCAGAACAGCCGCACCACGGTGTCCAGGACCGCGTCCGGATCGAAGTGTTTGACGTCCGGCATGACCCACCCCACCATCTTGAAATGAGAGTTCCAAGATACCTCCCCAGGCACTGGCCCGGCGTGCACCCGAGCCCCTATCTTGAAACAGTCGTTCTAAGAATCTTGCCGGAAGGAAGCCCCCCGTGAGCCTCAATGCCGAGCTGCATGCCTTCTACGACAGCCGCCAGAAGCAGATCCCCGCAGACGTCCGCGCCGTGATGCAGCGAGCCACTCAGGAACTGGCGCAGTCCGGCCAGGCCGACCGCGCTGTGAACGTAGGCGCCGACGCCCCGTCCTTCACCCTTCCCTCAGCCACCGGACAGGCCCTCGCCCTGGACGAGTTGCTCGCCGAGGGCCCAGTGGTACTGACCTTCTACCGCGGCGCATGGTGCCCGTACTGCAACATCGCCCTGCGTGCACTCCAGCAGCACCACGACGCGATCATCGCCCGCGGAGCCCGCCTGGTCGCCGTCTCCCCGCAGATCCCCGACGAGTCCCTCTCCCTCGCCGAGAAGCACGAACTGACCTTCGACGTCCTGAGCGATGTCGGCTCCGACACCGCCAAGCAGTACGGCCTCGCCTTCGACCTGCCCGACGACCTCGCCGCCGTTTACGACCGCCTGGGCATCGACCTCGACCGGGCCCATGGCGGCCACACCCGCACCCTCCCGGTGCCCGCGACCTACGTCATCGACCGCCAGGGCATGATCCGCTGGGCCTTCGTCAACACCGACTACACCACCCGCGCCGAACCGGCCGACATCCTCGCCGCACTCGACGCCCTCGACGCCCTCGACTGAGCACGCTCCCTGTGGAGTACAAGTCCCGGATCGACGACCGCTAACACTCCGCAGCTACGGCGGCATTGCCGTAGCTGTGGACCGAGCCGGACATAGTCGAATTCCGTCGGCGTTTCGACACGCAGAGCTTCTCTGCCAATCCCGTGGCCGCCGAGCAAGGACCGTTCAAGGGCCTGTAAGGGGTGCAGGTCGCGGCGGATGCGGACCTGGCCGGCGATGACGGCGGCGTCTTTGGCGTCGGTCCTGCCTTCGCCGCGGTAGCTCGAGGGGATACCTCGTTGGCAGCCGAGTCGTCGTGGGGCGCCGAGCGGCCAATCGTTTCCAGCTACCAGCGGCAGATCAGTCAGAGCCACGCTCGACGCCCCTGGGTGGGTGAACCATACGAAGACACCGCGGCCCGCAGAACACCGTAGGGACCAGTTACTGGTACAGGCGCTCCAGGTACTGCGAACCGTAGTACGCCTCCAGCTCCTCCACGCTCTCCGAACGGCGATCGTGCGCCTTCGCCAGCACCGCGCGGGACGGCGCCGCTTCCGGCCGCCAGGTCTCCGGCTGCCAGACTCCACCGCGCAGCAGGGCCCTCGGGCAGTGGTAGAAGACCTGGTCGATCTCGACCAGCAGGGCCAGCTGTGGACGATTCCCCTTCACAACCATGTCGTCGAAGAATGGTGCATCGCGCAGGATGCGCGCGCGGCCGTTGATGCGCAGCGTGTCGGGGCGACCGGGTATCAGGTAGAGCAGCCCCACGTGGGGATTGGTCAGGATATTGCGGAACCCGTCGGCCCGGCGGTTCCCGGGACGTTCGGGAATCGCGATCGTCGTGTCGTCCAGCACGAGCGTGAACCCGGCCGGGTCACCCTTCGGTGACGCGTCGCAGGTGCCGTCGGCGTCCGAGGTCGCCACCACGCACAGCGGCGACGCGGCCAGCCACTGGCGGTCGTGCTCGTGCAGGCTCGGCCGGACCTTGACCAGCGCGCCCGGTGTCGGCTCGCCGAGCAGTTCCCCCAGCTCGTCCGGTGACGTCACCTCGACCAGGTCTGTGAGCAGCACGGACCTCACCCCCTCCCATTGGTACGTGAACAGGTCGAGCGTAGACGACGGCTCGCTATCAGTGGCCGGTGCGAGGATCCCTCGCGCATGCCCGAGTCGTAGGCGCCGCAGGGCTCTGGGGCACCGGGGGTGCATGCGCTGGACGGCGCCTGCGGAGCGCTACGCGTCGACCATGGCCGGCCCGAGCGGCATCCCGCCACCTTCCACCGCACGCACGGGGTGCGCTATTTCCACAGCTGCTACTCCGTCGGCGACGACGAACTCTGGGGCGTCAACCGCATGAAGAAGGGCGGCGCGAACACCCTGGCCGCACTGAGGTCGATCCGGGCCGCCCGGCCGGGGCGAAGAAGGACCGGGTCGAGTTGTGCCTCACCCCAGCCTACGCCTCGTGGGCGAACCCGATCGAGGCCCACTTCGGACCGCTGCGGCAGTTCGTCATCGCCAACTCCCACCACCGCAACCACCCAGCACAGACCCGGGCCCTGCCCGCGTACCTCCGATGGCGCAACACCAACGCCCGCCACCGCGACGTACTCGCCGCCCAGCGTCGCGAACGCGCTCGTAACCGCAGCGAGAAGGGCATCCGCTGGTGAGCCCGAGCGGCAGCCTGATCAGTTGCTGACGTTGAACGTTGCGTATGCCTCGACGCCGAGCTCGCCGAGCGTGGCACGCAGCCGATCCAAGGTGGGGCCGGGATCCAAGGTTGCGTCGGTCTTCACGTCGAGGCGGCAGCGTCCCGTGCCGCTGCCCGCTCCAGTGATCTCGCCGTCGGGGCCCAGCGCGCCTTCCAACGCGTCCTCGACGTCATCGCGATCGATCGGCAGACCGGCGAGGACGATCTCAACGCACACCGTGCTCCTCCCCTCCAACCCGGCGAACGAGACGGGTCAGATCACTGGCCACGAGCCATTTGAACGTGTTCAAATAATGGTGCGTGATCGGAGAGAAGACTGCCGATGCACGCCGGGCGGGTGACAAGAGGGGGCATGCATGGGTTCAGGTGCGAGTGTGATCGTCTTCGCCGTCTTGGTCGTCTGGCCCATCCTCATGACGGCATTCGGCCTCTTTGTCGGTTCAAGGACATCCTGGAGGATGGGCTTGCTGATGTCGGTTCCCTTGATCGTCATGCCCTACGGGTTGTGGCTGTTCGGCGTGGCTACCCAGTGACTGCAGGTCCGTGAGGGAGGACTAGATGAATGATGCGAGGGTGTGAGTGGTCGAGATGGATGTCACCTGGTCGCGCAGACTGACACCAGCCGCGTGCACCCACCGCGATCTGCCGCCTGAGCCGGGCCACGATGGGTGGAGCCTGACCGGGCGGGTGGGAGCTACTGGAGACGTGTCGCAGTCCGGATGAGGTCGGCGACGGCTCTGGACCGGCTATGCGGTGGCCAGGCGATCACGGTGGTGACCGTCGGCGCATCCAGCACGGGCACGGCGGCGAGGTCACCGTGCAGTTGAGCTCGGCACGACTCCGGTGAGACCGCACAGGCACGGCCGAGCGCGACGAGCTGCAACAACTGCGCATGGTCGCGGACCTGCGGGCCGGGTCCGGGCGGGTAGGTGCCGTCGGGGTCGGGCCAGCGTGGGAGGGGCAGGCCCGGCAGCCCGGTGATGTCGGCCATGTGCACATAGGCCCGGGCGGTGAGCGGATGCCCGGCCGGCAGGACCACAACCTGACTCTCCGTGCTGAGCTCTTCGGTGTGGAATCCGGCCGTCGAGTCGAACGGCCGGTGCAGCAGCGCCACGTCGGCCCGGCCCTCGCGCAGGAGTCGTTCCTGCTCGGCCGGACCGCACAGGATGACGTCGACGGGGACCGCGCCGGGTTCGGCGGCGTACGCGTCGAGCAGTCTCGCCAGCAGTTCCCTGGACGCGCTGGCCTTCGTGACCAGGACCAGGCCGGGGCGGCCGGTCACGGAAAGGGCGGCGCGGCGGGTCCGACGCTCAGCGGCCTCGACCGCGTCGAGAGCCGCCCGGCCCTCGACCAACAGCACCGAGCCGGCCTCGGTCAGCGTGACAGTGCGACTGGTCCGATCCAACAGCACTGCCCCGAGCCGGCGTTCGAGCCGCTGGATCGCCCGTGACAACGGTGGCTGCGCGATCCCGAGCCGCTGCGCGGCACGTCCGAAGTGCAGCTCTTCAGCGACAGCGACGAAATACCGCAGTTCCCGGGTCTCCATCCGGCCACGCTATCCCGGATCAATACCCTGACGGTATCGTTGCGCACTCGATCGGTCTTGGACCCCTGCCGAGGCCCGAAGGCAGCATCGTCCCTATGACTGAACGGACGATCGCGCTGGTCACCGGCGCGAACAAGGGAATCGGCTACGAGATCGCCGCAGGCCTGGGCACCCTCGGCTGGAGCGTCGGCGTCGGCGCCCGCGACGACCAGCGCCGAAGCGCCGCGGTGGAGAAACTGCGCGCCGCTGGCATCGACGCGTTCGCCGTACCGCTGGACGTGACCGACGACGCGAGCGCGACCGCCGCCGCACGGCTGATCGACGAACAGGCCGGACGCCTCGACGTGCTGGTCAACAACGCCGCCATCGCAGGCGACATGCCACAGGAGCCCACCCGGATCGACCCCGCCACCATCCACACGGTCGTGGACACCAACGTGATCGGCGTCATCCGCGTCACCAACGCGATGCTGCCGCTGCTGCGCCGCTCCGCTGCACCACGGATCGTGAACATGTCCAGCAGCGTCGGCTCTCTCACCCGGCAGTCAGGACCCGCCGCCGAGCAGACGGCAGGTCCGGTGTCCGCGGCGTACGCGCCGTCGAAGACGTTCCTGAACGCCGTCACCCTCCAATACGCCCGGGAGCTTAGCGGCACGAACATCCTGATCAACACCGGCTGCCCCGGCTACGTCGCCACCGACCTCAACGGCTTCAGCGGCGTGCGCAGCCCCGAACAGGGCGCGGCGATCGCCATCAAACTCGCGACCCTGCCCGACGACGGCCCCACCGGACAGTTCTTCGACGACGCCGGCGTAGTGCCCTGGTGATGTGCACGGCGGCCATCACCCGCCAGGCTGATGCCGCTGCGCCCACACATCTCGAACAGATCCGTGGTGGCCGTCCTTGCCCACGCTCCGGTGCCCGGGGCAACGCCCCGCACCGCTACCGGCTCCAACAATCGTGACCCGGGATCCGAATCGCAAGACCTGACTGCTATTCACGAATCCTCCGACCTGCCGAATCTCCATGTGCTCGGTGACAACTGGGCCGGAAACTCGGAGCACATGGCAACAAGGTCGACCATCTGCTGACAAGTGGCGCGACCGCTGCGCCACCGAAGCCCAGGTCGGCCCGCAGAATTGGTGACACCTATCTTGGCAGGTCACAGAAGGGCTCGCTGGCGCGCATGACATGAAGCGAGGGAGTCCGAAGGTCGGTCGTGACGCCAGACCTGGACTCCCTCGCGACCGCGCTCTACGTGAAGACCGACGACCTGCTGAAGGAATCGCCGCACCTGGCGCCGTGGCGCGAGACCGCAGAGCAATCCGACCTGGCTGGCTGGGCCGAGTACGGCTACTACGCCAGCCACTCCCGGTACTTCTGGGGCCTGCGCCTGCACCTGGTGTGCACTCTGCACGGCCTGCCCCTCGCCTTCACGCTCACCGGCGGAAGGCCGACGAACGGCAGACCCTGCTCGACATGCTCCACGCCGAGCCCGACCTCGTAGCCTCCCGCCCGGGACAGACCCTCATCGCCGACCGGCACTACTACGGCCGCACCTTCGAACACGAGCTCACCGAGGCGGGAGTCCGCCTGCTGCGGCCGGCCCGCAAGGGCGAACCCCCACGGGCCGGATCCGCCCTGTTCAAGCCGCTACGACAGGTCTTTGATTCCGTCAGAAACCGCGGCGCCGCGACCGCCGCCGGTGCCATCGTGGCGTACGCAGGCGTCTGGATTAGACCTGCTGAAGCAACCGCTGGCAGTGCATCAAAGGCCCGGCCCTCAAGCCGGGGGGCGATCACACCACACCGCGACCAGACGATGCGCATGGACTCCATCTGCTCGCGGGTCCCGAGCCCAGCAGCCTCACCGCTACGCATCCCGCGAGCCAGAGCGCACTCGTTCTGCCGTGCCGTCAGCAGTAGGTCCTCTGGGACGCCGGGACGAATTTCACACGGGTGTGGTAGTGGGCGAACTGGACCCGGTTGTAGTCGCGGCGGTCGACGCGGTACCAGACGTTGTCGCGGTCGTCGTCGCCGTTGACGTCGTCCAAGCGGACGCACCAGCGTTCCGGGCGGATCTCCTTGCGGTAGGACTCGGTGCCGTGCTGCACCCTGTGACAGTCCTGATGGCGCTCGGTGGTGTACCAGGTGCGGGTCCGGCGGTGGCTGCCGGAGCCGGTGGTGGAGGAGTGGCCGACCCGGACGGTGCTGGTCGTGCACTGCTTGACCATGTGCGGGCGGGTGGCTGGGATGGTCTTCCGGGGGATGTGCCGGAGGTCGTCCTTGAGGCCGTAGACGGGATCGGGGCCGTCGAGGCCGCAGGCGGTGAGCGTGGCCAGCAGGATCGCCGCCAAGGTGAGTGTCGCTCTCAGCCGTCTGTCGAACATCCGTTGCTCCCCCTGTCATTTGGACGCGTAGCGTATCCGACCGACGCGGGGCCGTGGCCAGTTCACGGCGAAGGGCCGTTCTTCCGCGAGGTGGCTGCGGAGGTACGGCCCTTCGGCGCATCGATTCAGCCCGCGAAACGCGAGTCAAGTGACCGGGTGTGAGGCGCGGACCCGCGTGATCGCCCGAAGTTGCCAGACTTCACCGGATGAAGGAGCCGTCGGGCAGCGCGTCCCGGGCGTCGGATCGTTCAGCTCGCGCGGGCGGCTTCCTCCAGCAAGGCTCAGCTCTGTAGCTCGTAGGCTCGCAGATCCCAGGGAGCGCGCCGTTGGGTGGTTGCCCACGTTGGGTTCCCGTGCTGCGGTGGGCGTTTCGACTGCTCAGGGGGTGCTGTCGTCTGAGTTCTACAGAGTACGAGGTGCCGTGAAGCTCCCATCCGGCGGTGCCGTCACCGATGTCCGCCACGATGGTGTCGTTGACGAAGTGGTCCTCGAACGCGTCGGTGAACTCGCCGGCCAGCCAAAGTTCACCGCGCTCGCGTTCGTCGTCGCCCGTTTTGACCATGCCACTGATCTCGAACTGGCCCCCTTCTTGACATGGTCGGGGATCGGGTCATCGGGGACGATGGCGGCGTTCTCGTAGGCGCGGTGGATGATGTCGCGGAAGCGTGGCGCCCGGGGAGCCGCCGTGGCCGGTGGGGTCCGGCCATCAGTCGTGCCTTCGGGGATGATCCCGCCGCGCTGGATGAACCTGGCCTTCACTTCACCGAAGCCGGCCCCGATCCGGTACGTGTCGGGCGGGGTGCTGGGAGGCGTCAGAAGACGACCCCGTCGACGTTGCGCAGAGCGAGGAGTGTACGGCCTTCCCGGACGGCCTTGAAGGCCACCGTCCAGTGTCGGACGGAGGCTTCGGCGGCCATGCTCATGCGCCAGTCAGGCCGCCAGGACCGGGGGCGCTGTTCCTGACGCTTGGGCCACAGCAGGCGCAACGCGATGGACAGCGGGGTCTTGTATGCCTTGTCGCGGATCGCCGCCAGCCTGGACCAGCTCGGCGCGTGCCTGCCGGGTCGCCGTGCAACCTGCCGGGTCGCCGTGTAAAAGGGCTTGAAGAGGCTGCTCAGCTGCCCAAGCCCTGCCACTCCCGTGCCAACACCGACCAGACCTCGGCGTCGTGGCGGACGCCCCGGTAGAGGTAGGTTTCGCGCAGGACGCCCTCACGGGTCATGCCGAGCCGCTTGGCGACGTTGATGCTGGGTGTGTTCTTCGGCGACGCCAGCCACTGC
Organism: Streptomyces sp. NPDC037288; assembly: GCF_055603265.1. Taxonomy (NCBI): domain Bacteria; kingdom Bacillati; phylum Actinomycetota; class Actinomycetes; order Kitasatosporales; family Streptomycetaceae; genus Streptomyces; species Streptomyces sp. NPDC037288. The sequence continues at coordinate 34,262 of NZ_JBVJVY010000042.1, read as the reverse complement.
ACACGGTGTATGCCGCGTTCGTTGAATGCCCAGTCGATGATGTGCCGTACCGCACGTCCGACCAGGCCCCGGCCTGTGGCGGCGGGCTCCAGCCAGCAGCCTGCCTCGCAAATACCGGCGGCGGCGTCGAATTTCGGGAAGGAGACGCCACCCACGAGGGTGCCGTCGAGCCAGATTCCGTACAGTCGGCCAGTGTCGGTGGCTGCCTTGTCGGCGTAAAGCTGGAGATAGCTGCGGGCGGAGTCGAGGTTTGTGGCGAGGTCGGGCAGCTCCATGTACTGACCGACGAACTCCCGGCCCCGGTCCATATGCGCTAGGAACTCCTCGGCCTGCCACGGCTCCAAAGGCCGCAGCTCGGCCCCGTCCCCCAGAGAAATCGCGAACATAGCCGTCCTTCGAAGTGCGCGTATCCGACCGTTGGATCTTCGCACGCCCGCCCGCCTGCTCCGGACGGCGGTGGAGCTTGCCACCTCATACGGGGCATTTAAGGATGTTAAGTCCGATCTTTCTCGATTCGAGATCGCTCGATCGTGGTACTGATCGTAACGCGAGCCTTCTGCCGGGCATGTCCATCGTGGGATGCGGGGCATACACAGAGAGCCCGGCCCCAGCGACTTATCGGATGCGCAATGGGCGTTGATCGAGCCGATGTCACCCCGCCCCACTTCTCCACTTCGCCGAAACCATCCACAGCCAGGCGAGTCACACGACCTGTCGGAAAGGACCTAGCCACGTCACGATCTGGTCCATGTCCGTCATGCGGCCAGTGTGTGGCATAGTCCGTCAGCCGATCCCATCGACGGCTGCCTTGTAGTGCTGGGCCTGCGCCGGGGTCAGGAATCGCGAGACGCGGACCAGGATCGTGCGGCTCACGTAGTCGTACTCCGCGAGCGCGGGCATCGATTTCGTGACGGCCTGGATGTACTTCGCCCGGATCTGCGCGTCCGACGGACTGCCGAAGACCTCGACCGCGCCGCCGCGTTCGACGTCCCCCTTCTCCGTACCCTCGACGTCGCTCGCCTTGATCCGGGAGTCCGTGAAGGTGACCTTCGACGTGTACTGGTTCGGCCGGCCCAGAAGATGGTTCGGGTCGTCGGCCGCCGTGACGGTGCCGGACAGCTTCGCGGAGGCGACCTTGCCGGCGATCTGCGTGAACGCGCTGCCAGCGTCGAGTCGCTTGCCGGCGGCAGGCGTCGCGGAGGCGCCAGCCTTCCCGTTGGAGGTCTGCTGGTGCGAGGACCTGCTGCCGCTGTTGCTGCTGCAGGCGGCCAGGCTGGCGAGCAGGAGAGTGGCGGCTGCGGTGGTGATGGTTCTGTTCACGGAGTGATATTGGCGGTTCGCGAGGGCCTGTGGCAGGCCTATGGCGGACTTGTGATGGTGTGTTCGGATGCTCGCACACGCCGAAGACCCGCTCCCCCAGGCGTGTGCACCGACCTTCACGGCGCGGGACCGGTGTGTCCGGACGGGGGCCAGCCATCGCGGCCTGCGGCCGGCGCCAGGCCGCCGTGCGCGGTCTGAAGATGCCGGACCACGTCGTCATCGGCGTCGGCTGAGCGGTCGCGTCTGTGGTACACACTCCCCGTCAGGCCGGAACGCCGTGTGCTCAATCGCGGACCGGGTCGTAACTAGGCCTGAGAAGGGGCCCGGCCCTGAACACGGCGACGGTGGCCTAGGTTCGGCGGGCAAGCGTGGGCCGGACGAGTGGGGACACTGAACAGGCCGTGACAGAACGCAGCGTCGACTGTTGTCAATCACCACGCTGGCGGTGCCCGCCGAGGTTAAAGTCTGCGCTGAACAGCCTTGGGGGGCTTCATGATCACCAGACGCGCGGCCATCGCCGCCTCTGCCATCTGCGCACTCACAACCGCCGGCTGCGGTACCGGCAAGGGCGCCGGACACGGCACCGATCCCATCGTGCCTGAGGTAGCCGTCGGCCTGCCCCGCACGCTCGTGGGCAGCGACTACAACTCCGTCAGCTTCCTCGAGACCCAGACACGGAACGGCAACATCACCGGCACCCTCGACGAGACCGAGGTGAAATACAGCAGCCCTGATCACCAGCGTGGGGTCGTCACTGGAACGCTGACGGGGTCCCGGGTCACCCTCAATGTGAAGTTCACGCTGGGCAGCACGGTCATCAACGGCACCCTGACCGGCGACACTCTCACCCTCCAGGTGCCTCAGTCGAACGGCCAGATCGAGGACTACACGCTTCAGCCAGGCAGCGTCGACGACTACAACCAGCGCGTCGCCCGGCTCGAATCCGGAGGCAGCTCCAGCCCAACGGTCCAGCCCTCCAAGTTCTACTGAGTTCCCTCGACCGTGCCGGCCCGGTTCGGCGGAGATACGTGAGGGCGCCGGCACGTTGGGACAGCGGAGTGCGCCTGTGCCCCGACAGTCGGGTGCTGCTCGCGGTGGGTCAGCCCGTGAAGTCGGCTGATGGGTGGGTTATGGCGAGCAGTCAGATACCGCTCCACGAAGGCACAGTCGACATCATTCAGCAGGTCGCGGCGTACACGATGGCGAGGATCACACGTACCGTCTCGCCGGGATGGGCGAGGGCAACGGCGCGGGGTTGACGACGTTCTGCCAGTCGGGCCGTAAGACGTACCTCGACCGGCGTCGCCGGGCTGCGATGCGTGAGGGCCTAGACCGAGTGCGCGAGGTGCGGGGCGCCGGCGGAGTTGGCGCCACCCCTTGCGCGGTGTCATGTACGGGTCCAGAATCCGCCTTGCGAACACGCGTGCACCTCGCGCGAACGTCCTTCACCCCCACCGCCGGACGCCCCCCGGCTGCCTGAAGGGATGTTCAGTGTCACGCTCCACACCAAGCCCAAGACGGCTCATCACCGCATTCACCATGCGTGCGGCCACGGTCAGCCCAGCAGCTCGAAGCGGCGGGAAAGCAGCCAAGTCGGCGACACCTGCCAGGGGCGCGATCGGGACCACCAACCCGCCGGGCACCACCGCCGCTTGGAGCGCACCGCCTCGCTGATCGGTCGTCGGCGTGGCTTGCCGCCATGCCGGACCCAAGCACGACGCGCACGCGTCGGTCCGTGGTGCAGCCATGCGAAACCCCTGCATCACCTGATGCGAGTCCGCCGTGCCGCGTTCCCGCCGGTTTTGTACCGCCCTTTGTCAGCGGTCGCCGGTACCCACACACCGCCAGGAGCGACATGTCCAGACCGGCAAGAGGAAGAGCCTCCCTGCTCATCGGTGCTCTGGCCGCGGCGATGGCGTTCGCCACCCCGGCCTTCGCCAACCCCTCGAGCTCCGCTGCCGCCTTAGTGACCCCTCACGCCGCTGCCTCCTCTCTGGCGCAGGTCAGCAGTGACCCGTACTCCGACTCGCAGGCCCAGCACGCCACCGAGGTCGAGCCGGACACCTTCAGCTTCGGTAGCACCGTCGTCGCCGCCTTCCAGGTCGGCCGGGTCTCCGGCGGAGGCGCGTCCAACATCGGGTGGGCGACCTCCACCGACAACGGGCAGAGCTGGACGCACGGCTTCCTGCCCAACTCCACCACGAACACCGGCGGCCCCTACTCCGCCGCCAGTGACGCCTCCGTTGCCTACGACGCCAAGGACGGCGTGTGGATGGTGTCATGGCTGGGCATCCGCTCCGGAAACAGCGTCGACGTCGACGTCAGCCGCTCCACGGACGGCGGCCACACCTGGAGCGCCCCGGTCATCCTCTCCACCGGCACCTTCGACGACAAGAACTGGACGGTCTGCGACAACCACCCGTCCAGCCCGTACTACGGCCGGTGCTATACCGAATACGACGACGCCAACGCCGGCGACGCGGAGCATATGAAGACCTCGACCGACGGAGGCGCGACCTGGGGCGCTCAGCAGAGCCCGGCCGACCGACCCAGCGGGCTCGGCGGTCAGCCCGTCGTGCAGCCCAACGGCACCGTCGTCGTGCCGTTCTCCTCCGGCAGCGAGGACAGCGAACGGGCGTTCACCTCCACGAACGGTGGCAGCAGTTGGGGCTCCAGCGTTCAGATCGCCACGGTCTCGCACCACCCGGTCGCCGGGCTTGAGGACGACGCCACCGACATGTCCCGGCTCGACACCCTGCGTGAAGGGCCCCTGCCGTCCTCGGAGGTCGATGCCTCCGGCCGCGTCTATGTGGTCTGGTCCGACTGCCGCTTCCGTACCAACTGCACGAGCAACGACATCATCATATCGACCTCGACGAACGGTACTTCGTGGAGTTCACCGGGCCGCGTGCCGATCGACGCCGCCAGCAGCTCCGCCGACCATTTCGTGCCCGGCATCGGCGTGGACCCCAGCAGCTCGGGCGACACCGCCCGCATCGGGCTGACGTACTACTACTACCCGAACGCCTCCTGCACGGACACGACCTGCCAGCTCGACGCGGGCTACGTCTCCTCCGCCGACGGCGGTGCCACGTGGACGGCACCGACCCAGCTCGCCGGCCCCATGACGCTGGCCTGGCTGCCGAACACCACGCAGGGCCGGATGTTCGGCGACTACATTTCGACGTCCGTCCTGCCCGGCGGCAACGCCGTCACCGTGATCCCCATCGCCCACGGCCCCAGCGGCAGCACCTTCGACGTGGCGATGTACGCACCGACCGGCGGCCTGCCGATCGGCGGCCAGACGGGCGGCAACACCGTCACCGTCGCCAACCCCGGCGACCAGACGGGCAGGGTCGGCAGCTCGGCGAGCCTGCAGATCACCGCGACCGACTCCTCCGCGTCCGCCAAGCTCACCTACAGCGCGACCGGCCTGCCACCCGGCCTGACCATCGCCTCCGGCACCGGCCTGATCTCCGGCACGCCCACCGCTACCGGCACCTACCACGTCAGCGCCACCGCAACCGACAACACGGGCGCCTCCGGCTCCACCACCTTCACCTGGACGGTCAACCCGGCCGGCGGCGGCACCTGTACGAGCCAGCAGCTCGGCAACCCCGGCTTCGAGTCCGGCAACACGGTGTGGTCCGCCAGCGCCAACGTCATCGGGCAGTACAGCTCACAGGGCGAGCCCGCACACAGCGGCACGTGGGACGCATGGCTGGACGGCTACGGCAGCTCCCACACCGACACCCTCTCCCAGTCGGTGACGATCCCGTCGGGCTGCAAGGCAACCCTCAGCTTGTACCTGCACATCGACACCGCCGAGACGACCACCTCCACCGCATACGACAAGCTCACCGTCAAGGCGGGCAGCACCATCCTGGCGACCTACTCCAATCTCAACGCCGCCACCGGCTACAGCCAGAAGACCTACGACATGTCCCCCCTCGCCGGCCAGACCGTCACCATCACCTTCAGCGGCACCGAAGACCAGTCTCTCCAGACCTCATACGTCATCGACGACACCTCCCTTGCACTCAGCTGACCCTCAACCGAATCCGAGCTGCCAGCACGCTGGACGTTCCGGTGCGGCGCCGCCCGTCGGCGCCGCCTGGAGGGTCACTTTCCGGAAGCAGACCGCGGTGTGCAGCTTCGTCTCCACCGGATCCGTCTTGTGGTTGATGCCGTCGGCCGACTTGTCTCCCGGGTCGGCCGGTTCCATCCAGGGATTGCGGGCGTCGTTCGGGTCGCCGCCGAGCTGACGGCTGCTGCCAACGGCAAGCCCGAGAGATCAACCGGGGCAACATCGCATCCTCACCGACACCCAGGGCATCCCGCTCGGGGATGTCCCTGGCGGGCGGCAACCGCGACGACGTCACCCAACTGCTCCCCTGCCGGACAAGGTCCCCGCCGCTACCGACCGCTGCTACGACCACGACAAGGCAGCGCGACGTCCACCCGGTGATCTCCGAACGCGGCCAGCCGCACGGGCCTATCGCCGACGATCATGGCACTCGTCGCCGGACTATTCAGTCGCGACCCCGCACAGCGGCCCTGATCTACGCATCAGTTTCACGAGGGCCTCACGCGTGTTCACCTGGACCAGGTGAAAAACATCATGGTCCAGGCGATCGGCTTGTTCGAGGGGCGCATGTGGAGGGTCTCCACCAGCGTCTTCCTGAAGTCCTTGCACACCACCGGTAATGAACATCTCCGGACAACGTCGCATAGGCAGCAGGTGGGTGGCGTTGTTGCGCTTCCCGCCAGTGGGCGACCCCGCGAGCGGGACGCCCGGGTGATCGATCCGTGGCCGGCGGGTCTGCCGCTTGAGGCCCGGCTGGTCGCTGCCCCTTCCGCGACCCTGGATACTCATTCCGTCACATGATCGTCTTGCTGTGCGGCGGGTGCCGAGCCGTGCCCATTTCAGGAGAAAGGTCCCAGCATGTTCCAGGAAACCCCGATCTTCAACCGGCTTGTCGCAGAGCGCGGAGATGTCCCCGCCCAGGCTCGTGGTGAAGCCGACCGCGTACGTCACGAGCTGGCGCGGGTCTTGCCCTCCGCGCCCTGGCCTGCCGCCCACCTGCCCCGGCAGCAGCCGCAACTGCCCGGCAGGGGCGTCTCTGCCGCTGTCTTGTGAACGGTGCTTGGGCAGCGATCGTCGTCCGCGGGTGTCCCGTCCATGTTCAGGGCGGCAGCCGGCAATACCCGGAGAAGCATGGCGGCCGATTCCGCAAGGGGACCTCACGCACACCCATTTGACCGCTTCCCCAACGAGCCGCGACCGAACTCGGCGCCGCGTCCCGCTTGTCAGAGGCAGGCGCTCAACGGCCCGTATGGACCCAGAGACCATGCGCACTGCCCTGCTCGACTTCTGCGCCGAACTTTCGGTGCCGATTTCGCCGCCCGTCTCGCCCGCCTCGTCCGGCCCGGCTTCCAACTCACGGCAGCCGGTCGCGGGGAAGCCGCCGGCCACGCCGGTTCGGCGGCCGGGCGATGCCCGGACCGGGCACGCCTTGGCCAGCCTGCGACGGCCTTCCGCTGAGCCTGAGCACTGTCCTCCACACCGACGCCCCGGCCCCCCGGCCCCCCGGCCCCCTGGCTCGATGCTGCCCTCCCGGCGGGGACGTGCCTGCTCCGCCTTGGCAGCCAGGCCCGGATCCGACTCGCACGGCACCTGTGGTCCGGTGCCGTCCAGGGCTCGTACGGTGCGTGCGCCGGGGTCGGTGGGCATGGTGGCGGTTCCGGACTCGGTCCAGCGGATCGCCGCCGGGACCGGCGTGTGCCCGCCACAAAAGCGCCTCCTGGCACCTGATCGCCGTGCCTACCCTGGCTGTTGCCTGCCCCGGCACGTGGCCGACCGGGCTCAGACACACACCTGTGCCGATGCCGCCGAAAGCTGGATCATCACTCAGCGTCCAGTCACCACAGAAGTTGTGCCAGAACCCCAGAAGTGACAGCGCTTGAGCGCGACTTCGGGCGGCACCTCATTTCTTCCTCGGTCACTTTCACGAGAGACGACAGCTTTCCGCCGTCTTGCTTAGTCGATCAGGACGCCTGGGTTGAGGATGCGGTTGGGGTCCAGGGCGTCCTTGGCGGCGCGCAGGGCCAGGGCGAAGGGCTCCGGGCGCTGGAGGTCGTAACTGTGGCGGTGGTCGCGGCCGACGGCGTGGTGGTGGGTGATGGTCGCGCGGTAGCGGTGCAGGACGTCGTTCGCGGCGGCTTTGATGTCGTCCCAGACCTCAACTTCGTCACCGGGTCGGCCGGCGACGGCCACGGTGAAGTAGGGGGCGGCGCCGTCGGGGTAGACGTGGGTCAGGCGGCAGTTGATGGTGGCCGGGTGACCGGTGGCCTTCAAGGCGGCGGCGCCGACCTGGGCGCGGACGGCGTCGATCAGGGCTGGAACCTTGTCCCAGGTGGCGGCGGTCTCGAAGGTCTCGACAACCGCGCCCATGCGGGCCAGGCCATCGCGTAGGTAGGGCATCCGCAGGAACGCCGAACGCCAGGCGATGACGGCCGTGTCGGCCGTGTCGGCCGGGGCGTCGCGATCCGCCGCCGGCGCCCTGCCGCGGCCGCCGTGGGCGCGGGCCAGCTCCAGGGCGCTCGTGAGGTGCTCGTCGACGCGGGTGCTGGCGGATTCGAAGCCCAGGACCAGGACGGCCGAGCCATCATGCGAGGCGCCGGACAGCAGTGCCTCGCCTGAATCGAGCAGACGGCAGTTGGCCGGGGCGAGGTCGGATTGCGCGATGGCACGCACCGCGCCCAGCGCTTGGTGGAAGTCGGCGAAGGCCACGGACGTCGAGGCCTTGTAGCGCGGGCGCTCCTGCAGGCGCATCCACGCCTCGGTGATGACGCCGAGCGCGCCCTCCGAGCCGAGGAACAGGCGGTCCGGAGACGGTCCGGCGCCGGATGCGGGCAGACGCCAGGACGTCCCGGAGCCTGCGGGTGTGACTACCTGCAGGGACTGCACGAAGTCGTCGATGTGGGTGCGGACGGTGGCGTAGTGACCGCCGGCCCGGGTGGCAAGCCAGCCGCCGAGGGTGGAGAACTCGAAGCTCTGTGGGAAGTGGCGCAGGGTGAGGCCGTGGGGGCGCAACTGCTCTTCCAGCACGGGACCTAGCGCGCCGGCCTGGATGCGGGCTGAGCGGCTGGCGGTGTCGATCTCCAGGACTCTGTCCATCGAGGTCAGGTCGAGCGACAGCACGGCGCGATGGGCGTCGCCGCGGTACTCCACGCCGCCGACCACCGAGGAGCCGCCACCGAAGGGGATGACAGCCACGCCCTGTCCGCCGGCCCAGTCCAGCAGGTCAGCCACCTCCTGGTCATCGGTCGGCCGGGCGACCAGGTCGGGGATCCGGCCGGGCCGGCCGCGCAGGGCCCGGATGACGTCACGGTAGGCCTTGCCCATGGCGTGAGCGGCGCGTGCTTCGGGATTGGCGGTCACCAGGTGCGCCAGCGTGGGCGGTGGTGTCGCGCGGGGGCGGGCGATCAGCAGGTCGGTAACCCGGGGTATCGGCAGCGGGCGGGCCAGGGTGCCCGGCAGCAGGGCGCCCATGGCGGCGCATTCGGCGTCGTCGGGGTGGGCGTCGGCGTAGCCCCAGCCCCACCAGGAGCGGGTGCGGGAGGTTCTGGGTTCGGACGGGGTGGCAGGCATGAGTGTGCTCCCAGCGGGGGTCCGGTAATTTACCCAACAGAAAATTACCCTAAGGTAATATCGGCTTCCATGACAGCACCCTCCTCCAGAGCCGGCACCAAGGGCGTGCCCCGGGCCACGCGCGAACAACAGGTTTTGGCCGCGGCCACCGAGGAGTTCGGCCGCCACGGCTACGAGGCCACGACCGTCGCCGCCATCGCCGCCCGCGTGGGCGTCACCAAACCGCTCCTGCACCACTACTTCGGCAGCAAGCAAGACCTCTATCTCGCCTGCCTTAACCCGGTTGGCGACCGGCTGCTGGACGCCATCCGCGCCGCGATGGCCGAACCCGCTTCCGGCGCGCCGCCCACCGCCCTGCGCGTGCTGCACGCTCTGTTCACCACCCTGGACGGGCAACGCGAGGCGTGGTTCGTCCTGTACGACGCCACGCTGCCGCCTGACAGCGACGCCGCCCAACGCGCGGCGTACTACCGCGACGCCATCGACGACCTCGCCGCGATCGGTACCGCCGGCCTCCTGCACGAGGCAGGATCCCGCGACCCCCTTGACGCCGACGCCCTCACATACGCCTGGCGCGGTCTGTGCACCGCCCTGGTCCGCTGGTGGGTCAATCACCCCGACCAGTCACCCGAAGCCATGACACAACGCTGCGCACGGCTCTTCGCGGCCAGCCGTACCATCCTCGCCGCCGACGACGAGAACACGTGAGCCGGACGCCCGGCTCCCTTCACAGTGCCAACGATGCGGCGGCGCTCAACGCCCGCCGCTGGGACGCCAGAAGCGCAACCATAAGGGAGGATCTCCATGCCCCGGGTCCTCTTGTCCGCCCATGCCCAGAATGGAATCGGCGCCCAGGGCAGCGGGGTCCTCGTCCTGGAGCTCCGCCCACGCGTTCGCCGACTGGTGCTGCAGGTCCGCGGCGAATCCGCGGCGAACAGGTCCAGCAGCTTCTGTCACGCCTCGCGACTCGCCGGCACCCGGAGCCAAAAGTGGTCCTCCGCAGCAGGTGGTGGCGTCCGTGGGCCGATCATGCGGCGGGGACTCCTGTCAGGCGGCGCTCTTCTTGCGGCGACGTCTGCTCGCGAGTGCGTCGATGAGCTCCTCTCGGCTCATCTTGGACCGGCCGGCAACATCCTGATCGGTCGCCCGCTGGTACAGCTCCGCCTTGCTCAGCTTCTGCAACTCGCTCTTGCCGCCGGTGCCGGGGCCGCGGGAGCGCGCCGATGCCGCCCCGGCCTTCTTCGGCGGGGCCTTACGCTCCGGCGTCTTCGCCGTCTTCCTGGCCGCAGCGGTTCGGGCGGTCTTGCGCGGCTCGGGCTTGCTCTTGCGCTTGGCCGGTTCCTCACCGCCGCGGCCGGAGCGGGCGGCCTGCAAGCTGCCCTCGAGAACCTTCATCAGGTCGATGACGTTGGTCGCCTCCGGCGGCACCTCGGCCGCCGCGACCTCCTGGCCCTCCGCCTTGGCCTTGACCAGCTCGCGCACCTTCTCCTGATAGGTGTCGTGGTACCGCTTCGGATCCCAGTCACCGCTGAGAGCGTCGACCAGCTGCAGCGCCATCTGCAGTTCCTTGCCACGGCCGGCCCGGCCCGAGGGCAGTTCAGGCAGTTCCTTCCCCGGGTCGCGGACCTCGTCCGCCCAGTGCAGCGTCTGCAGCACCAACACCTTGTCCTCGGCGCGCAACGCCGTCAGGTACTGCTTGTTGCGCATGACGAACGTGGCGATACCCACCTTGTTCGCCTCTCTGAGGGCGGCACGCAGCAGCTCGTAGACCCTGGTGTACTCCTTGCCACGTGGGGCGACGTAATAGGTGCGGTCGAAGTACACCGGCTCGATGGCGTCCAGGTTGACGAAGTCGGAGATGTCAACGGTCTGCGAGCGGCCGGGCGCGATCTCGTCCAGTTCGTCGGGCTCGACGATCACGTACTCGCCCTCGCCCGTCTCGAAGCCCTTGACGATGTCGCTGGTGTCCACCTCGTCGCCGGTGCGCTCGTTCACCCGCCGGTTGCGGATCCGGTCGGACGTGCCGCGTTGCAGCTGATGGAAGTGGACCGTGTGATCTTCCGTTGCCGTGTACAGCCCTACGGGGACGGTAACGAGTCCGAAAGTGATCACTCCTGTCCAGATCGCCCGCGCCATGACCCTGCTCCGTTCCATCCACCCAGCGCGACATGTGGGATCTCACGCTTCATGCCGTCATCTCACGATGCGCCGTGGGGATGCCGCCACGCTGAGACGATGCAGGCCGGACGACCTTCGCCCATGTCCATCACCTCCAGCGCCCGGAGATACGACACCGTCCGTGCGAGTTCCTGCACGACAGCCGGAAGTGCCGGTACTGCCGGCTTTCCCTCCACGCTCGCACCACCGTGTTCCATCCGCGCGCCGGGCCCAGGAGCAGGCACCCGAACGGCGGCACACCACGGTGAAGGGCATCACTGCGTGACGTGGTCCTTGCCCGAGCCCATGCTGACCGTGGCCGTGGACAGCCCTGCCGTGTCCCCCGGGTGCGCTGCGGAGGGAGGCGGTGTCTTCTGCATGCACGGGTTCACCGCCCGTGGCGGCATACGCCTGCTGGGAGCGCGGTTGCCAGGTGGACTGTTCATGCAGGGTGCACACCTGGAGTGCCCGTACCGTTGGGACGCCCAGGGCCGCGCGGAGTGGCCCTGGCTCTGGACAGCGTCGTGGCGTCGACGCTGAACTTCTGCGGAGGCTTCACCGCAGACGGGACTGTGAGGCTGCGCGGCGCCCGGGTCTCAGACGACCTGACCTTCGAAGGAGCTGTCCTGAACGCGGCAGCCGACGGTGACGGCACGGCCCTGGCGGGCCTCCTGATGCGGGTGGCCGACTTTGACTTCGCCCTCGCCCGGCCGCCGTCAGGCACCGTGGACCTGCGAAGCGCGCAGGTGTCCTGTCTCCACGACAGTGAGCACAGCTGGCCGGACGTGGAGGGAGCTGGACGGCTTCGGTCTACGGCTCCATCAAGGCCGTCGAGGCGGGTGAACGACGGGAGGCGGTGGGGCGTCGACACCCTGTGGCATACCGTGTGGAGTGGATACGTCGCAGCCCCGGCTACAGCCCACAGCCGTACGAGCAGTTGGCGAGCTGGTACCGGATGGCCGGCCACGATGACGATGCGCGTCGGGTGCTCCTGGCCAAGCAGCGTCACCGACGCAGCACACTGCATCCGGCGGGGCGAGCGTGGGGGCATCTGCTCGACGTTACCGTTGGCTACGGCTACCGACCCTGGCTGGCCGGCGTCTGGCTACTCGCGCTGACCTTGCTGGGCACGCTGTCCTTCAGCATTCACTCCCCCAACCCAGTCCAACGAGGTCAAGGCGCCCCCTTCGAGCCCCTCGTCTACACACTCGACCTCTTGATCCCCGTCGGTGGCCTGGGTCAGCGCACCACCTGGCACTGGTCGAACGACAGCCAGCAGTGGCTGGCTTACCTGCTGATCGCCTTCGGCGGGGTGCTGACGACCGCCGTCATCGCCGGTGTCACTCGCGCACTGCAGAAGAATTGGCGGGCGACTGCTGAGTCCAGGCGTCGCCAGCAGAGCAGTGCGCATCCCGGAGTGAGGAAGGCTTCGTGGATGTCGTCGCGTAGCTCCCAGCGAATCGCAGGCGGCGAACCAGTGCAGATGGGCGAAGACGCGCTCTGCGACCCGGCGTTGGATGCCAAGGCCGGAGCCGTGCTCGGTGCCGCGTCGCGCGATCAGCGGCTTCACGCCGAGGTCCCAGGCGAGGCGGCGGTACTTGTCGTGGCCGTAGCCGCGGTCGCGCTGAGCTTGCGAGGACGGTGCCCGCGTGCCCAGGGCGTTGCACAGCAGTTCGCCGTCCGGTCGGCGCCGCAGCACAGCGAAGACGGCCTCGGCGTCCTCCGGACCCGTGTGATTCTTGAGGGCGAGCAGGGCGCTGGCATGGTCAGCTCCCCAAAGCGATGTCGCGTCATATCGTGAGCGCGTCGCTCATCCGCGCCTTGCCCTGGCGTTCGGTCAGCCGGGAGCCGGACTCGCGCCGGGCGGCGCGGCGCAGCAGCGGGACGGCGAGCAGGAAGCCGACGACGGCCCAGCCGGCCAGCACCAGCGCGACCGTCGGCAGCTGCCAGGAGCCGGACGGCTCCGCGACCCGCGCGGCGTCCGGCAGCAGCGCCGAGCGCACGCCCTGCGCCATCCAACGGAGCGGGAAGACGGATGCCACGTCCTGCACCAGCACCGGCAGCCGGCCGATCGGGAACATCGCCCCCGAGGTCACCAGCAGCGCCATCGCGGGCAGCATGATCATCGCCAGCGCCTCGCGGGCGTTGGGCAGCACGGCGCCGATGGCCGCGCCCAGCGGTACGACGGCGAGCAGACCGAGGGCGATGACCCATATCAGCGTCAGCCAACCGCCGGGGCTGTGCGGCAGCGGCCCGTCCACGAACAACGCGGCGGCGCCCAGCAGGACGGTGATGATGCCCATCGCCATGCTGACGATCAGCACGGACTTGGCGACCAGATAGGCCGCTATGCCACCGGGCGTGGCCCGCAGCCGCAGCAACGTGCCCTCGTCGCGCTCGGTCACCAGGATCTGCGGCAGGTTGATCAGCCCCACCTGGAACAGCAGATACGCGGCGAACCCGGCGATCGTCAGGTGGGCGGCGGGGATATGGGTGCCGGGCAGGTCGTCATGGATGAAGGAGGCGACCATCAGGGCGACCACCACATTGCTGAGATAGCTGACGAACTCCTTGCGGTTGCGCAGGAGATGACGCACCTCGATACCGCCGCGCCGCAGCCCGGCCTGCCATGAGCGCAGCCGCCGGCCGCGGGCGCGGTCCGGCCCCGGGGCGCCGGTGCCCCCGCCGGCAGCCCCGTCCGTCGTGCCGGTCCCGCCCCGCGCGGTCCCGTGCCGCACCGCTGTCATGTCCGTCTCCCTCATGTGGATCGTTCCTCCCCCGTTCCGGCGCCCACCAGGGCTGTGTTGCCGGCGGTTCCGGCGTCCGCGGCGCTCCGGGCGCCCGTGGTGCCGCCGGCGTCCTGGTGCACCATGTGCAGATAGGTGTCCTCCAGCGTCGGGCGGCGGACCTCCAGGTCGGCGATCGGCCCGTCGGCCTCGCGGTGCAGCTCCCAGACCAGCAGGGAGGGATTCGCGGTGCGCTCGCGGCGCGGCGCGCCGTCCGGTGCCGTCCAGCGGACCTCCGCCTGGGCGGCGGCCCGCCGGGCGAGCTCGGTGGGTGTGCCGCAGGCCCGGATACGGCCGTTGACCAGCATCGCTATCCGGTCGGCGAGACGCTCGGCCTCGGCCAGGTCATGGGTGGTCAGCAGGATGGTGACGCCCTCGTCGCGGGCCAGTCGCTCGACCAGGTCATGGAACTCGCGCCGCGCCTCGGGGTCGAAGCCAGTGGTCGGCTCGTCCAGGAAGAGGAGCTCGGGGCGGCCGACGATGCCGAGCGCGACGTCGACACGCCTCCGCTGGCCGCCGGACAGCTGGTCGACCCGGTGCCGGGCTCGGTGGGTGAGACCGACCAGCTCCAACAGTTCTTCCGGGTCGCGCGGATCGGGGTAGTACGTCGCGAAGTGCCGCAGCAACTCGGCGACCTGCCAGCGGCGGTGGTCGCGCCACGACTGGAGCACGAGGCCGATCCGGCCGCGCCAGGCCTCGTCGGCGTGCGCCGGGTCCTTGCCGAGGACGCGGACCTCGCCGGCGGAGCGCTGCCGGAAGCCTTCCAGGATCTCGACGGTGGTGGTCTTCCCGGCGCCGTTGGGGCCGAGTAGGGCGAAGATCTCCCCGCGGTGGATGTCCAGGTCGACGCCTTGGAGCACCTCGGTGCTACCGTACGACACCCGCAACTCCCCTGCGGTGACGACGGGTTGGCGGGAGCCGGCGGCTGTGCTGGTCATCGGCTCGCCTCCGCGTGGTGCTGTTCGGGGGCCGTCTGCTGCGCCGCCGCGGGGCCCGCGCCCTCGACGATGGCGCGGAGAGCGGCGACATGGCCGTCGAAGGCAGTGCGTCCGCGGGCCGTCAGCCGTACCTTGGTGCGGCGTTTGCGCCCGCCGCCCTCCTTGCGGATCTCCAGGTACTCGGCCTCCTCCAGGGTGTGCAGCTGCTTGGAGAGCGCGGAGTCGCTGAGCGAGAGGCTGTCGCGGATGAACGGGAAGTCGGCCCATTCCGTGGCGGACAGCAGGGCAACGATCGACAACCGGGTGGAGGGATGGATCAGTTCGTCGAAGCCCGTGGGGGTGCTCATAGGTCCGGCTCCTCGTGAATGGCTTGTGTGGCGTGGCCGCGCAGCGCGCGTTCGCGGAGTGGGCTGACCGCCCAGCGGTTCGCCGGTCCCGTGAAGAGGACGAACACGGCAGCTGCGGCGGTGGCCGTGATCAGGCTGGGGCAGGGCAGGGCGAGTGAGTCCGCCAGGTGGTCGGAGAGCACGGTCGTGCCGCCGGTGAGGCACCCGCCCGCGATGAACGTGGCGAAGCTGCGCCAGCTGTACCTGGAGCGGTGCAGCCGCATCCGGGTGCGGCGGCTGTAGACAACAACCAGGGTGCTCAGGATGCCGATATAGGCTGCGAGCGTCAGCCACAGGCCCCACGCCGGGAGGTTGAGTCCCATGCCGGCGAGGAAGACCCACATGATCGCGGCCGTGATGTAGGTGGCCTTGGGATCCCCGTGCGCGCATCGCTCGATCTCGTCGTACACCCGCTCCTGCGGCACCCGGATCCGCTGGAGATCCTGCCAGGCCCGCTCGGCATCCACCGGTGTGGTCATGCCATCGCCTCCCCGAAGACGTTGCTGGATCGCCGGGGCGCGCCGGACCGAATCAGGCCGGAACGCCCCCGCGTTTACTTGCCTACCGGGAAAGTTAGCTCCGTCTTTCCCGGTAGGCAAGTCGAATTGGCAGGGCGGTTGTGCCGATGAGTTCACCGTCCTCGAACGGTCTACCCAGCGACACGACCGTTCTCGACAGGAGTGCCATGTCCACCATCCAGCCAGTGATCTTGACTGCCGACCACGACGTCCTGCTCGGCTTCTATACGAAATTGTTCGGCGCCAGGGAGATCTTCCGCGTGCCGGAGGAAGGCCCGGTCTTCTACCTCGGCTTGCGCATCGGCGACACCGACCTCGGGCTGGTGGCCAAGGCGAACCCGGGAGACCGGGGGGCCTCGCGGATCTTGCTCAGCATCGGGGTCGACGACGTCGATGAGACGCTCGGCCGGGTAACGGCGCTGGGCGGCTCGGTCCGCGGCGGCCCCAACGACATGCCGTGGGGACAGCGCGTCGCCCACATCCAGGACCCCGACGGCAACCCGGTGAACCTCACCCAGCCGATCCCGGCTCAGTGACGCCGTTCCAGGTGCTTGTGCTGGTCGTGAGCTGCCTGCTGAGTCCATCCGGCGCCTGGACCGCCACCGTTGGACCGTGGAACGGACGCTGGCCTGGCTGGCCGGCTACCGCCGTCTGCACCGCCGTCACGAACGCAAGGCAGAACAATTCCTCGCCTTCGCCGGCATCGCTGCGGCTCTCATACGCTGGCGGCGCCTCTCACGGCAGGCGTGATGCGGCGGGCTGACTACGGGACGTTCCAGGCAGAGATGAACGGTTGCCCATCCTCAGTGGCCAGGAAGCTCAGAGTTCCCGGATGCGGGTGGCCCAGTAGCCGGCTGGCCGACGCGTCCAGGCCCAGCCACCGCACGGTGAGCACGCGCGCTAGATGACCGTGAGCGACCACGGCGACGTCGCCGTCGTTCAGCAGCGGCCGGATCCGGTCCAGCACCGCGTCCGTACGCGCGGCCACCTGCTCGAGCCGCTCACCGGGATGGTCAACGTCGCCGGGAATGACGCCGTCCCGCCACAGGTCCCAGCCCGGCCGCCCCTCGCGGATCTGCGCTGCGGTCAGGCCCTCATAGCCGCCGTAATCCCACTCCACCAGGTCGGGATCGGGCCTGACGCCGGCCAGTCCCGCCAGCTCGGCCGTCCGCATGGCGCGGCTCAGCGGACTACTGAACACGCCGACCAGCGGGCGTCGGGCCAACCTCGATGCGAGCGCCTTGGCCGATGCCTCACCCGCGTCAGTCAGCGGAACGTCAGTGCGCCCCGCGTGCTGGCCCGACAGGCTCCACTCAGTCTGGCCGTGCCTGATCAATATCAGCTCCCCCATGAGCGAGCACGCTATCTGATCACGGGACACGGTGGGCCCGACTGCCCGTCTTCGCTCGTGGGCTCTTCGGTCCGCGCCTGCTACAGGTCGAACTCCAGGTGCTCGATGTCCGTGAGGCGGACCTCCTCCAGCTGGCCGGCACGGCGGCCGTCGTCCTGGAAGTACACCTCCCTCAGCCCTTCGGCCGCGATCTCCGTGAGCTGCTGGTCGCTGGCACCGGCCTCCTGGGCAGCGAAGAGGCGGGCGGCGTAGCGGGGCGGCAGCGCCACGGTCAGGTGGCGGAGCCGTGCATCGTCCGTCGAACCGATCGGCGCCGTGTAGCCGATCCGGGCCTGGGTGTCGATGACGATGCCGCCGGTCGTCGCTGCCCTTTGGCGCGCCCTGGCGCGGACCTGCGGTTGCCACCGGTTCCTCACTTCGCGCTCCAGGCGCGCCGCGAGGTCAGGCCGCGGCTTCTTGATCTGGTCCTTGACGTACCGTTCGACGGTGCGCTGGGAAATGCGCAGGAGCTGGGCGACCGCCTTGGTGCCCTTGAGCTGCCTGACCAGGTAACGCATCCGCGCGCCGGCGCTCTTGGGCGCCGGGCGGGTGAACGCCTTTTGCACCGCGGCATCCAGCCCGTCCCCGAACAGGGTCATCGCCCTCTCCTACTCTCCGTTGTCGGCGTCGGTGACGGTGCCGTCCTTGATGTACCGGGCGAGGTTGAGCTCCGGCGCGTTGAACCGCTCGCGGACCTCTTCTCCCCACAGGACGGTCTGGGTGCCCTCGTGCTTGACCAGGCCCGGGTTGATGCCGAGCTTGAAGCCGCCGGGCAGCGGCTTGCCGTCCCGGTAGGGCAGGAAGTCCAGCGGCGACTCGCCGCTGGACGCGTACACGACGCAGTCGGACAGGATCGCGACCGGGTACTGCCCGGTGAACGCCGCGTGCTTGACGATCTTCCTGTGGAGGTTGATCCGCGTGCGGGAGATGACCGCCGCGCGAATGTCCGGCCGCCACGTCGGGCGGGACAGCGCTCGCCACGGCTGGCCCGGCCGCCAGCCCTCACCCCGCGGGCGCTCGCGAAGCTTGCCGATACCGCCCTTGACCGTGGCCTTGATCGCGGAGACGATGATCGCCAGCTGCGGGTCGCGGTCCTTGTAACCGTCCATGGCGGCCAGGAAGTCGGCCGGCGCCATGTCCGCGTGCACGCCGAGGTCGGCCATCGTGGCGAGGAAGGCGTCACGGAGCCGGTTGTACCAGCCGTCCAGATAGCGGCCGTTCTCGTGGCGGACCCACGCCTCGCTCGGGCGCGCCTCGTAGCCCAGCTCCACCGCGTACGCCACGGTCGGCGTCGTGTACCAGGCCGGGCCCTCGGGGCGCTCGCCCTTCGGAGTGAACGGGCTGGGCATCAGACTCGCGTCCAGGTCCGCCCACTTGTCCTTGCCGACCTTTACCCGGGACAGGTCGACGTGGGACAGGTCGACCAGCCACGATCCGGGCAGCTTCGGGTCGAACACCGGGTTCTTGACGTGCGTGGGCGCGCCGAGGCCCACGGTCAGGCCGTTGGCGCCGGCGCCGAACGCGAGGTTCACGTCGACGCCGACCAGATACCGCAGGGTGCACTCTGCATCGGTCATCGGCCGTGCCCAGTCGTACGCCTCCTCGAACAGCTTCTCCGCCGGGCCGCGCACGTGGAACCGCGGCAGGTCCGCCAGGAGCGGGTGCCCGTCCGGGGCCTCGCACGGCGCGCAGTCCACCGGGTCCTTGCCCAGCGAGCCGGGGTTGTGCTCGGAGTGCCGGCGACCGTCGGCGTCGGGCTCGGAGGCGCGGGTCGGCGGGTGCAGCGCGGTCATCAGCTCCAGGCCGGTCACGGCCGTGGAGCCGCGCGGCGTCATCACGCGGGTGGCGTACACGGTCAGGAGTTGGGCGAGTTCCGCCGGCGGAAGCTGAGCGGCGTTGCCCCAGTGGCGGGAGTCCAGCGCGTGCCAGGACGGGATGCACAGCTGGACGCAGGCCCGCTCCGAGCCCTGCGCCGGGCGGTAGATCCGCGCCCACGGTCCGAAGCCTCTCTTGGTCAGGCTCCAGTCGGCGCGGGCCAGCTGCGCGATGACCTTGTGGCCCTCCGGAATTCGACCGGCGAGCCGCTCCTCGTCGGTGAGGGCGACCGGCAGACCGTAACGCTCCAGCGCGGACTCGGTGAGTACGAGCAGCGGGTCGGCGTCCTTGCCCGGGCCGGACAGCTTCGGCTGCCCGAGCTTCGCCTCCTTCAGGGTCCACTCCACCAGGCCCGGGAAGGACTTGGCAGGCACTTCCAGGACCAGGCCGCCAGCGCAGTACGCCACCACTTGGCCATTCTCGACGTCGACCACCGCGAGCGGCCCGTGCTCGAAGCGTGGATCTGCGCCGCCCGCCGGGATGTTCGCCGGGACGGCCTTCCGGACGGCCGGGCGGCGCGACGACGACGGCCTGGCGGTGCGCGCCGGACGCGACACGGCAGCCGGAGCAGCGGTGCCTGCGGTGGGGCGGGCCTGGATGTTCTCGGAGGGGCGGGCCTGGGTGTTCTCGGAAGGGCGGCCCTGGGTGTTCTCGGAATCAGTCATGGCCGCGGTCTCGGGTGCCGGGGCTGTGGGCAGGGGCCGCACCTCCGGCGACGGGGCCGCTGGGCCGGTGAGCGTCTCCGGCACCGCCGATTCCTGCACGGGCGTGGCCGGGCCGGCGTCGGCGGGGAATTGCTCCGCCCATCCGTCAAGGAGTCGCTGATATGCCTGGCGGCGCGGGGGGCGCGGCTCGGAGCGGCCGGCCTCCCAGTTCTTCACCGTCTGCGTCGTCGTCTGCAGTACCTGCGCGAGCCGGGCCTGGGTGACGCCAGCCGCTTCGCGGAGCCGGGTCCGCTCGGCTGCCTCGGGCAGCTCCGGCTCTCCCGCGAGCAGCGCGTCCACGGCAGCGAACAGCTCGTCTTCCGTCGGCATGCTTCACCTCCACCCGAAACCCTACCATAATTTACCTTTGAATTTGGACCCCAAGTTTTACTTTCGATTTATCCTTTAATTTGCGGTCAGAGCGTGCCGCAGGAGCAGCCGGTCGAGGTGATCGTCGGTGGCGAGCCCGGGGCGGCGAAGACGAAGGCCGCCGACCTGGTCCAGGCGGTGCTGGAGCGACGCGGCGGGGCCGTTCGCACCGTCGGCGCCGCAGGTCCGGCCGGATACCACCCGCTGGCGGGCTGCGGTCGAAGGGCACGTCCTCGCCTGTCAGTTCGACGCGGTCGCCGAATCCGCCCTCACCGATCCCGACGAGCCCCGCATCTCCTCGGTGGCATACCGCCGCTCCCGGCACCGATCGAGGTGGTCGCGCTCGCGACGCCGGAGGCGCTACCCGGCCCCGCCGGGCGCGCCCGGCATCGACGATCACCGGGTCTCGCCCGCCGAACACCGCTGGATCTTCGACGAGCTGATCGTCTGTCCTACCTCAGCGGCATCATCGGCCTGGACGACCCACGGGCCGTACAACTCTGTGGGTCGGCTCGGCGCAGCAAGCTGTAGTGAGAAGTCGTCGTCGGGCGACAGGCCGTCGTACATCTTCTGCACGTGGTCCCCGGAAACGGTCAGCTCGTGGAACGAGTCCAGCGCGTCCGCCTCCCTTCGGCTGGACCGGCCGAAGGGATTCCGCCAGGTCCGGAAGTCGGGCAGAGACTCCCGGCGCCAGCGGTCCCAGCGTTCTCGTGCGAACGGGGCGTCCCGCTCCGCGGCGATCAGCGGGAGCAGCCGCGGAGCAAGAGTCCTGATGAAGTCGTCGTTGTGGGCGCTGATGGACCAGGCCGAGGTGATACCCATGTGAGGACCGTACGAGGCGCCGCAGACACTGTTCTCGTAGCGGGCCCTGATCGGGGGGGACCGGCTTGGATGGCAAAGCGCCGGTGGCGGTGAGGCGTTGGCGCACCGACATGCCGAAGGCGTACGCCTTCGTGGTCAGCTCCGCGCGGTGCTGCCCGAAGCGAAGGGGACGCAGCCAGTGATCCGCTGGCCGCAGCCACAGAGCCCCACTCCCTGAGAACCGGCCTGCGGCTCCCAACGAGGCGGTCTCCCGCAACGTCGCGCCACAGGTTCAGCAAACCCGGAGAAGGGCCACGTATGAACCGACCGCGGCGCGGGGGGAGTTGATGGGCGAACGGCCTGGCACCGCACCCCTGCACGCCTGACGGCCCCTGCTCAGCCCTGTGGTTGACTACCCTCGTGTTGCCTGAAACCGTCTTCACCACCCAGGAACTGCCGGCGAGCGACCGTTTCGAGGCGTGGACGGAGCAACTGGGGCGTACGCACGCGCCGATGCACCTGAGCAGCGATCGCAGCGCCGACTACCGGGGGGACCAGCGCGTGATCGGGCTGGGCGAAGTGACGGTGTGGCCCGCGACCTTCGACCACCTGGTGTTCCGCCGGACGCCCAGGCTCGTGCGCCAGTCCGACCCGGAGGTGTTCCACCTGTCCCTGCTGCGGCGCGGCGACGGCGCGGCAAGCTGGGGCAGGCAGCACGTGGGGTACCGGATCGACGACTTCCACGTGAACTACTCGTCCCGGTCCTACGAGATCTCCACCGGGCCCGACCCGGTCACCATCGTCGGGGTTGAGGTCCCGCGCGCCGCGGTGGACCTCCCGGCCGGCCGCGCGGACGGGGTCGTCGGACGGCGGATATCGGGCCGCGAGGGCATCGGCGCACTGCTGGCGGGGCTGCTCGTGCAGCTGGCCTCGGACACCTCCTCCTACCGGGCGGCCGACGCCGAGCGGCTGGGCAGGGTCGTCACCGATCTCGTCACCGCCGTCTTCGCCCACGCCCTGGACGCGGAACCGCACCTGCCGCCCGAGACGCATGCCCGCGCCCTGATCCTGCGCATCAAGTCGTTCATCCAGCAACATTTGGGCGACCCGGACCTGACCCCCGTGAAAATCGCCGCGGCCCACCACATCTCACGCAGCTATCTCTACCGCCTCTTCCAGCAGGAGCAGCTGACCGTGGCCTCGTACATACGCAACCAGCGGCTGGCCCACGCCCGCAAGGACCTCACGGACCCCCGTCTGCTCCAACTCCCCATCCACGCCATAGCCACCCGCTGGGGCTACCCCCGCCCCGGCGACTTCACCCGAGCCTTCCGCACCGCACACGGCACCACACCCAGCGAGCTACGAGACCAGCTGCTGACCCGAACAGGCGTGGACGGCAGGCACACCGAAGTGGACGCTGTGCGAATGACAACCGCCGGCACACAGGCACATCATTGATCTCGGTCGCTCAACAGGCCCAGTGCCCCAAGCGCGCCAGGGCCACGGGGGTGCCCTGCCCCGCCCACGGCACAACGGCCCCTCGACGCCGACGGCGTCCATCCCCCTCAACAGATGGACGCCGTCGGCGCAGCCACGTCACAGTGCACGGCTCGACGCACCGAGTCCCCTCCTCGAACGCCTGGTGACTGGAACTCGGCTCCGGTTCGGGCACGGCTGGGAGCCGGTCACGTCGCGGGACAGGATCGCGTGCGGGGTACGAACCCATCCCCTCGCACGATGTCAGCGCAGCCGGACCGGCAGGCTGAGCAGTCCGCGGTGTCGCGGGTTGTTCTGCCATCGGGGGGCACGATGCGTCGGATCGGCCGGTCGCAGGCCGGGGAAGCGCCGCAGTACGTGGCTGAACGCGATCTCGGCCTGCAGGCGGGCCAGTGGTGCGCCCAGGCAGTGGTGGATGCCGTGGCCGAACGCCAGGTGCCGGGAGGCGTCGCGGGTGATGTCGAAACGGTCGGGGTCCTCGAAGACGTCCGGATCGCGGTTGCCGGCCAGCAGCGCGATCTGCACGAACTCCCCCGCCGGGATCGTCGTGGCTGCGATCCTCACCGGCTGCGTGGTGTAGCGCAGGCTCGCGATGCCGAACGGGCTTTCATGGCGCAGGACTTCCTCGATCAGGCCGCGGATCAGTAAGGCGTCGGCGCGCACGGCGGCGAGTTGCCCGGGGTGCGTGAGGAGCGCGTGCAGGCCGTTGGCGATGAGGTTGACGGTGGTCTGGTGGCCCGCGATCACCAGCAGGAACGCCATGGAGGTGACCTCCTGCTCCGTGAGGCGGCCGTCGTTGTCCTGTGCGGCGAGGAGAGCGGAGAGGAGGTCGTCACCGGGGTGCGCGCGTTTGTCCTCGACCAGGGCGCGCAGGCGGTCCAGCATCGCCTCAGCCGTCAGGGCGGAGACCTCCCCGTCTCCCTCGTCGCCGGTCACCGAGTGACCCCGGACCTGAAGAATCCCGTGGTCGTCGGCGTCCGCGCCAAGCAGGTCGAAGATCACCGCGAGCGGGAGCGGGAGCGCGAACCGGCCGATCAGGTCCACCTCGTCCGCACCGTCCAGGGCGTCCAGCAGTGCGGTGACACGTGCCTCGATCCTGGGGCGCAGGTCCGCCACCCGCCGCATGGTGAAGGCCTGTTGCACCAGCCGGCGCAGGCGGGTATGGCGGGGCGGGTCGGAGTTGAGCATGTGCGTGGTGAGCGCTCCGCCGGGGCCGCCCGGGGGGAGTCCGGCGTAGCGTGCGAACAACTCGGTCGCGCCGTCCTTGCTCAACCGGGGGTCGGCGAGGGCCGCCCGGCAGGCGGCATGGCCGGTGACGACCCAGCCGGCCAAGGGGGCAGGACCCGGGAGGCGGACCTTGCGGACACCGCCCTCCTCGCGCCAGCGCCGGTAGACGTCGTGCGGACGGGAGCCGAAGGACTCGTCCACGATCTCTGTGGTCTCCGAGTGGTGCGACGGCTCAGGCGGCAGCATCGCGCACCTTGGTCACGTGTACGTCCTCCACACCGAGCAGCCCGACGAGGGGAACCCTGGCGGTGGTCTGGGCGGGGCTGACCGCCAGGCCCGCACCGCGTGTCAGGTCCAGGAGCAGCTCGGCGAGCGGCATCACCATGTGCCGGCCCCAGCAGCGCTCGGAGGAGTGGCCGAAGGGAAGGTAGCCAGGAGCGGTGTCGGGGTCGAGGATGTCCCAGCGCTCCGGACGGAACTCGTGCGGGTCCTCCCACAACTTCGGGTCACGATGGGAGAGGAGGGGCAGGACGAGGACGTCGTCGCCCGCGCCGATGCGCCGGTCGACGGCAGGGTATTCGGAACAGGCGTTGCGCAGGATGTTCCACGACGGCGGCAGCAGCCGCATGGCCTCGTAGAGGATGTGCCGGTTCGGCGTGCCGGAGTCGAACGGCGAGCCGAGCCACAGCGCGTTCGCGACCAGGGTGGAGACCGTGAAGCACACGGGGGCCGCCGCGCGCCGGTACATGCCCATGGCGTACCGGCGTTCGTGATAGCCGGTGGCGTCCGCCGTCAGCCCCCCGATGCCCGTCACTCGGCCGCCACTTCGCCCCACCCGCCCCGGGAGCGCGGCACCCGCGGCTATCACCGCCCACGTGAGCTTGGGGGTCAGTTCGAGATTGCGGCTCATCAGGATCCGCAGTCGGTAGGGATCCTGGCCGAGGATGAGGTCCCGCAGGAACAGATGCCCGGTGAGGGGCCAGACCCCTGACAGATCGAGGTCCTCAGGCCGGGGCCGGGGCCGTTTCAGCGCCTCGCGCACGTCACCGCCGATGGTCCGCATCACCGAGGACGCCTCGTTACGCGAGATCGAGCGCCCGTGCAGCGGCTTGAACGTGGGCCGTTCGGTCTCGGTGGCGCGGCGGGCTGCGAGGATCCTGTCGGCGACCTCGTGCCCGGCGACGCCGACGGTGTCGGGTTCGAGCCGGAAGACGTCCTGGCCGAGGTGATCCCGGAGCAGGGCGGCAAGTCGTGGATGGAACACCGTGGTACGCATGTGGGGTCTCCGGGAAAAGCCGAGGGCCGGTGAGGCCGTCCCCATCGTGCGGCGGGGACGACCTCACCGAGTTCTACGGGTACCTACGGGTATGTGTCGGCTCAGTACCAGAAGTACCAGGCGCTGGCCTTCAGGCTCTTGTGAGCCGACACCTTGTTGCGAATGGCGAAGAGAAGCTTCATCACCGCACCCCCTTTCAGGGTGGAGACATCACGCACACTCCCTTGTGAGGATCGTGCGCAGCTGACTTCGGCATACTTCTTCACAGCAATCAACAAACGATCAACGCCCTGGTCAGCTCATGCAGAAGGGAGGCAGGGGCACCCGCAGGAAAGCCGCGGTTCGCACGGCGATGCGGAGCAGACCGAACCGGCTCACGCTCACGCGACGTCGGCTTGTCGGCCAGTACAGGACACACTGGATGCTGGAAGTCCCCCAGCAGAAGGCTGACGAAAGGCGCTCGCCCTGCGCGGCGATGGCATCCTGGGGCTTTCACTGAAGATCACACGCCGATACGGTGGCCCGGTGATGCCGGTCAAGAAGTTCCAAGTCACCTTCGACTGCGCAGAACCTGAGCGCCTCGCCCGTTTCTGGTGCGAGGTGCTGGGGTACGTCGTACCGCCGCCACCCGAGGGACATGCCACGTGGGACGATTTCAAGCGCTCGCAGCCCCCTGAGCAGCAGGACGCATGGTTTGCCTGCGTTGACCCCTCAGGCGTGGGTCCGCGACTGTACTTCCAGCGCGTCCCCGAAGGGAAGGCCGCCAAGAACCGGGTGCATCTCGACGTGCGGGTCGGCACCGGACTCGTGGGTGAGGAGCGCCTCGCCGCACTCGAGGCCGAGTGCGCACGGCTGGTCCCGCTCGGGGCGGTACACGTGCGAACGCTGTATGACGGCAACGATTCGTGCATCCCGATGCTGGACATCGAGGGCAACGAGTTCTGCATCGACTGAGGGGCCGCGCACGTCCCCCACCTTCGGTCATGTCCCGCAGAGCGGCGCAGATCGGGCAGTTCAAGGCCTGAAGATCCCCAAGCTGCGGACGGGGCCTTCTCCGCTCAGGCTTCACGGACGAAAGTCGCGCAGTCCGGACAGTCGTCGAGGTAGCGATGCCGACACTCAAGGGTGTGCTGCAGGAAGGTGATTGCCTCCTGCCTCTGGACGACTTCGCCTTCGAGTTCAGCGATCTTCGCCCTCACGACCGCCTGCGCCGCCGACTTCTTCGGCGCCATGGCGGCGGTCACCTCGGGCAACGAGAGCCCGACGCGCCGCAGTTTCAGTACCGTGCGTGCCTGTTCCACAGCGTTGTCATCGTAGATGCGGTAGCCGTTGCCGTCGCGACGCACGGTGAGTGCCCCGACGTCTTCCCAGTGCCGCAGCACGTGGGCTTCGATTCCGAGTCCTGCGGCTACTTCTCCGATCGTCTTCACGATACGCGCCTTGCCTTCATGTCGACCTGAACCCTTAGCGTCTCGATCATGCCTGATGTCACTGGCCCCACGGGCTCCCCTTGCCGTTCATCGATCCTGGTCACCGGCGCGGCCGGCAACCTCGGCCGTGAGGTCGTCGACCGCCTCCAAGCACACGGCGCGCGCGTACGATGCCTCGTGCGCGATCAGGCCGGTCCGCGCGCCGGAGTCGAGTGGGCGGTCGGCGACCTCACGAACCCCGCTGCCGTGCGCGCGGCGCTCGTGGGCATCGACGCTGTCTTTCTGATCTGGCCGCTGCTCGACTCCGCCCCCGCCCACGACCTGGTTGCGGAGCTCGTCGCAGCGGCACCCCGTGTCGTCTACCTGTCCTCGACAGCCATCGACGACGAAGCGGCTCGCCAGAGTGATCCCATCGTTCAGGTGCACGCGGATATGGAAGCTCTGCTCCGCAATGCCGGTCTGCGTCCCATAGTGCTGCGTAGCGACACGTTGGCGTCCAACGCCCGTGGATGGGTTACCCAGTTGCGGGCGGGCGACGTGGTGTCAGGCCCGGACATCGCACGCACAGCCGTCGTCGACGAGCGCGACGTCGCTGATGCCGTCGTAGCGGCATTGCTCGTGCGCCACCACCAACTCGACCACGGACCCTACCTGCTGACAGGACCAGAGGTACTGAGTCGCGCCGACCAAGTCGCTCTTCTTGGTGTCGCGCTCCGGCGCCGTCTGCGCTTCCAGGTGGTCGCCGCTGACCTCGCGCGGTCGAGAATGCTCGCAGACGGACGTCCAGAGCGGCTGGTGGAAGCGCTGATCGCTGCCTCGCTGCACCGGCCTGAGTCGAACCGCACCACCGATCATGTTGAGCGCCTCACCGGCCGACCGGCCGGCACCTTCGCGAGGTGGGCCGTTGACCATGCCGTCGAGTTCAGCTGACGGAAGAACCGCGGCACGACCCCGCCCGGCCATGACGAACGTGCTCGATGGCCTGGGCCTACCAGGCCCTGGCTGCGGGTGTGTTGCCCGCGGAGGGCTGCCGTCGGGGTCCCTTCGGCGTCTTGACGGTACCCGATCCGATCGCGTACTACTTCATTATGAAGCAGGTAACTAATTTCGAGCAGCTCGCCCAGAACGCGGACGGGTTGCTCTATGACCCTCAAGTCCGGGAAGCCATGGCCGAGTTCATGGCAGGGGGTGACACCCTGCGCCTGGAGGCGGCTGCCGCGGCGCGTGCCGCACACAGGTCCGTTGAGCGGCTTCGCACCCACGGATCGGAAGGCCGTGGTCTCAGCGCGGGAGCCAGCGATGTCCTCATCCGGCTGCGCACGCTCGGCGAAGCCGGTGCGAATCTCGGTGACCTCGCTCGTTCCGCAGGCATGACTCCCCGCAACGCCACCGGTCTGGTCGACACACTCGAACGAGAAGGGCTCGTCCGACGCGACCCCGACCCCGATGATCGCCGGTCCATCCTCGTCCGCATCACCCCCGCCGGCCTGACATGGTTGGACGAATTCCGGACACCGACACAGCGGGCGATGGCGGCACTGTTCCACGGATTCACCGACACCGAACTGCACCAGCTCCGCCACCTGTGCCTAAGGCTTGTTCAGAACCAGCAGCGCATCGCCACCCACCTCGCCGCCACCGAAAGGGTCAACCCCTCATGACGACGGCCACGACACCCAGGAACGCGGCCGGGCCGCCGAGGTGCCGGTCCATAGGCCACGCGCCTGGTTCGCGGCCCACGGCCTCACCCGGATCGAACGCATCGTGACCGACAACGGCGGTTGCCACCGCGCGGACTCGGTGGCCTCGTCGCTGCCAACCGCCTTACGCACGACGAGGCTGTGCGTGCACTCAAGGAGACCTCGGCTCCCGTCGGTCCCCCAGGGCATCTGCCGCTCGGACGGTCAGACAGGTCCCCCGCCCGCGCCCGGTGTCGGCCCGGCGGCGATGGAGAAGCCGAGGACGAGGCCGTCGCCGGTGGCGTGCGCCGATGTGAGCGCGACGCCGCGGGGCAGCCCGGTGACGGCTACGGTCCTGGGCTCCAGCTCGTCGCGGAGCCCGGAGCCGGCCGGCAGGTCGGCGAGGTCGTCGACGGCCACGCTTCGGCCGAGGACGCTGACCGTGGTGGGCGTGATGGTGAAGGCGTGCGCGGTCGTGGACAAGGTCGCCCGCACGGTGACCGGCAGTCCCAGGCCGCCGACGCCTCCGCCGAGGATCAAGTCGCCGTCCTGACCGCCGGCCGTCAGGCCGTTGCCCAGCGCGCCCAGGCGCCGGGTCACCTGGTCGTACCCCACGGTGGCGGTCCCGGTGCCGCCTGCGCTGTCACCGTTCGTCGTGACGTCTCTCAGACGGACGGTCACATCCAGCACGGCGTGCTGACGGCGTACGCCTTTCGCGCTCACCTCGACGTCTCCGACGTCCCCGCCGAGGGTGCGCAGGCCCGCGAGCGGGGTGGTGAGATCGGCGTGCACCGGGCCTTGCGGCTTCAGCCGGCGCGAGGCCCGGGCGACGACCCGCTCCTCGGTCCGGTGCTCGACCAGGAGGTCGGTCGCGCAGGTGAGGAGGGCCAGGGTCGCGGCGGTCGCGACCAGGATGACGCGGGTCCTTCCGCGGCGGTTCGATGTCACGTGGTCACTGCTCCGGAACGGTCGGCGGGCGGTCAGGCGTGCAGGCGCGGGAGGACCCGGTCGAGCCTGCCGGGTATCCACCAGTTCGCCCGGCCGATGAGGAACATGGCGGACGGCACCAGGACCAGGCGGACCACCGTGGCGTCGATGATCACGCTGATCGCCAACCCCAGGGCGAGCATCTTCACGACCACGGTCGGCGAGGCGGTGAAGGACAGGAACACCGCGGTCATGATGAAGGCCGCCGCGGAGATCACGCGCGCCGTCGCGGACAGCCCCTCCCCCACGGCGAGCCGGTTGTCACCGGTGCGGTGCCAGGCCTCGGCGATCCGGGACAGCAGGAAGATCTCGTAGTCCATGGACAGCCCGAAGACGATCGCGAACATCATCATCGGCACGTACGACTCGATGGGCACCGGCTCCGAGAGCCCGAGCAGTGAGTCGCCCCAGCCCCACTGGAAGACCGCGACGAGGACGCCGTAGGACGCGGCCGTGGTGCAGAGGTTGAGCACGACCGCCTTGAGCGGGATCACCAGGCTGCGGAAGACGGTCATGAGCAGCAGGAAGGCAAGGACCAGGACGATGCCGATGACGACGGGCAGCCGTGTGCCGACCGTGTCCCGGAAGTCGGCCTGGCCGGCCACGGTTCCGGTGAGGTAGGCCTGGGCGCCCGTGCCGTTCAGGGCCTTCGGCAGTGTCCGCTCGGAGAGGTTGTCGAGCAGGTCGCCGGTCGCGGCGTCCTGCGGGCCGGTGGTCGGGGTGAGCGTGCTGACGAGGATCCTGCCGTCGGCGCTCGTCTTGACGGGGGTGAAGGCGGCCACGCCGTGGGTGGTCCGCAGGGCCGTGGTCACGGCGTTGGTGATCCGGTCGACGGGCGACTTCGCGCCGCTCACGTCGACGACGGTGACGATCGGGCCGTTCACCCCCGGACCGAAGCCCCGCCCGTCGGCGTGCGCGATCCAGTCGTACGCGGTTCGGGTGCTGCTGCCGGGTCGGTCGGCGCCGGCGTCGACGTGTCCGAGGCGCATCGACAGCAGGGGTACGGAGCACACGCCGAGGACGGCGACGCCGACGGCGAGGAACGTCCAGGGGGATCGGGCGACGACGTCCGCGTAGCGGTTTTGGCCCTTGCCGGCCACCGCGCCCTCAGCGACCGGGCGGCGCAGCCGGAGCCGGTCGATCCGCCTGCCGACCAGTCCCAGGGCTGCCGGTACGAGGGTGAGGGCGGCAGCGGCGGTGACGACGACGGCGAGGGTGGCCGCGAGGCCGATCTTGCCGATGAAGGCCAGCCCGCAGGCATAGAGACTGAGCATGGCGACGGCCACGGTCAGGGCGGCTATGAGGACGGCGCGTCCGCTGGTGTGCGCGGTGCGGGCCGCGGCGTCGACCGGGTCGCGCCCGTCGATGAGGTCCTGGCGAAAGCGCGTCGTCAGGAACAGGGCGTAGTCGATGCCGACGCCCAGACCGATCATGCCGGCAAGGGTGGTGGCCGAGGTCGCGAAGGAGAGCGTGGCGGCGACGATGCCCACGATGCCGAGGCCGACCCCGACGCTGATCAGCGCGGTGATCAGCGGCAGCAGCGCGGCGAGGACACTGCCGAAGGCCAACAGCAGGATGACCAGGGCGGTGACGACGCCTACCCCCTCGCTCAGCTTGTCATCGGCCGGTGCACGGACGACCTGATCCAGATCACCGCCGTAGGCGACGCCGAGCCCCGCCGCCCGGGCGGGCCCGGTCGCCCTGTCGAGCTGCCCGGTGTAGTCGTGGCCGAGGCTCTTCAGCTGCTCGTCGAAGGCGACGGTGGTGTACGCGGTGCGTCCGTCGGCGCTGGTGACGGGCGCCGAGACAGCGCTGACGTGCGGCAGATCGCGCAGGTCGGCCAGGGTCCGGTCGAGCGCGGATCGCTGGTCGGCCACGGTGCCGGAGCCGGTGTGGAACACGACCTTGCCGCCCGGCCTGCCCGCCTGCGGCATCGAGGTGGCGAGGAGATCGGCGCCGGTGTGTGAGGCGGTGCCGGGCAGGCTGACCTGGTCGCTGAAGGTGGGCGCGGCGAGGTGCCGGCCGGCCAGGGCGACGACGAGGACCAGCAGCCAGGCGGCGATCACCGCCGCCGGGTGCCGGGCGCAGAAGCCGCCGAGACGGCCGAGTCCGCGGCGGGCCGCGGCGGAGTCCGTCGCCGGATGTGCTGCGCTGTGCGCCCCGGTCGGCGCGGGTGGGTGCTGCAGAGGTCGGGCCACTGTGGCCTCCCAAGGAAAGTGTCACGAGTGACACGAACTCTAGGGAAGAAGTGGCACTAATGACAATTGGCAGTAGTGCCATTCGCGGGTGCGACGCCCCTGGAAGGCAGCAGGCCCGGACCGCGACCGCCATGGGGGTGACAGGGGTGTCAATTGACAGTCGCGACACCATGGCGGGAGGCTTCGGACCATGCCGAGTGAGATCACCCCCGCCGGACTGCGCGAACGCAAGAAGGAGGAGACGCGGCGCCGCCTGCTGGAAGGGGCCGCACGCCTGTTCAGACAACGAGGCTTCGAGGCCACCACGGTTGCCGACATCGCCGCATACGCGAACGTCTCCGTGCGCACCTTCTTCCGCTACTTCGAGAGCAAGGAGGCGCTGCTGCTGCCGGACGGCGTCGAGATCTTCGCCTACGTCGAGAACGCTCTGGCCCGGCGTCCGGCGGACGAGGAGCCCCTGGACGCGGTGTGCAACGCCCTGCTGGAGGCGGCCGAGCCGTTCGCCGCCTCCACTCTTACCGCCCTCAGCCACCCGGTCCAGGACATCGAGAACGTCGTCACCGCCCGGCTCGTCCAGGCCTTCTCCGACTTCGAGGAGCGGCTCACCGTCCTGGTCCAACGCAGGCTGCCGCCGGACACGCCGGACGCCGACCTCACGGCCGCAGTGATCGCGTGCGCCGCCCTGTCCGCGGTGCGTGCCGTACTGCGCACCCGCAGGGCGCGCCGGGCGTCCGGAGACACGGACACGGGCCCGGCACCCCTGCTGCGCGCCTTCGGGATACTGCGCGGGATCGGCTCTCCCGAACGGCCCTGACGGCGGGCCGGGGTGACCGCGGCGGGACCGGCGCCGGCCCGGCACGGCTCGGGGGTACGCCGGCTCCACCGCCGCGACGACGCCGCAACTCGGCACCGAAGTCGCGGGCCGGTTGTTTCATCCAGGAACTGCATCGCGGCATCCTCGCCGAACCCGAGCCCGGCCTGCTCAGCCTCACCAAGGCGGCACCAGCACCCCTGAGGCCAACTCACGCCGACATTCCGCGCACACCCGCGGAACACCCGCCGAGGCCGACCCTTTTCGGCCACAGGAAAGGGCCGCGGCGCAAGGCGGTTACGGTCCTTCCGCAGTGCCATCTGGGCAGAATTGCGCCTTCCGCACCCCACCACACAACCACTGCGACAGACGTGCGAAGATCCGGACACTGATGCGGGCGCTCCCCAACACCTATGCAGAGCGCACCGCCTGATTCCGCACACCTCTCCGCATACCTCATGGAGTCGTACATGACGCAGTCTTCCGGGCGTGCGCGCGCCCTGTCGCGTCTCGTCACGTCGGCGATCGCCGTCGCCCTGGTCGGCGCCACCGCCGGCACCGCTCTGGCCGGCGCCCCCGCGACGACCGGTCCGGCGAAGAACGTCGCCCGGAGCGCCGCCGCGGCCGGGCAGCACAAGCCCACCCCCGCCGCGCCGTTCTTCTTCCTCTCCGGGATCCTGCCGTCGGGCCAGATGTACGCCTACATGCCCGACGGGAAGGGCGGCTTCGACGACCGGTCGGGCGCCTACGTCTGGCCGCACTTCAGGTACGGGGTGTCGATCGACCCCGATCTGACCGGCTACCAGGACGGTGAGTACCACGTCATGGACGACGGCACACTGAATCTCTGGCGCAACGGGCGCCTGTCGAAGGTGGCCACCGGCTGGGGTCAGTACAACGTCGTCTTCTCCCCCGGCACCCTGGGTGGCGCCAAGCACCCCGACCTGCTGGCCCGCGACAAGCAGGGTGTCCTGTGGCGCTTGCAGACCAGGGCGGA
Source organism: Streptomyces sp. NPDC037288 (assembly GCF_055603265.1). Taxonomy (NCBI): domain Bacteria; kingdom Bacillati; phylum Actinomycetota; class Actinomycetes; order Kitasatosporales; family Streptomycetaceae; genus Streptomyces; species Streptomyces sp. NPDC037288. The sequence continues at coordinate 1,259 of NZ_JBVJVY010000042.1, read as the reverse complement.
CGGCTCGCTGGCACCGCGCGTGAAGGTCGGCGCCGGCTGGAACCGGTTCACCCAGATCACCGGCCAGGGCGACCTGACCGGCGACGGCAAGCCGGACATCGTCGCCCGCGACAAGCAGGGCGTCCTGTGGCTGTACAAGGGCACGGGCGATCTGCGCAAGCCGTTCGAGTCCCGCGTGAAGGCAGGTCCCGGCTGGAACCAGTTCAACAAGCTGGTGGCCACCGGTGACGTCGACGGTGACGGCCACAGCGACCTGCTCGCCCGCGACCCCAAGGGCAACCTGTGGCTGTACAAGGGGACGGGCAAAGCGGCCGCCCCCTTCGTGTCCCGAGTCAAGACAGACACCGGCTTCAACCAGTACCGCGAACTCTTCTGAAACCCCCTCAGGGACCAGCCCTTGCGGTCGACGGCGGCCGGGCCAGCCACGGTCAGCGCAGTCCCGACCCGGGGCGGTGGTGGGCTGACCGCGGAGCGGCGGCGCGGGGGCCGGCCGTGCATGGCTGGGAGGACCAGCGCTGGACCGTGGCCCGGATCAGGGCGGTGACCGCCCGCAACTTCCGGCTGAACTGCTCGCGGCGGTGTGGCGGCGGCTGCACCGGCACGCCTGGTCCTGGCGGTGTCCCGCCCGCCGGGCGCTGGAGCGCGACGAGCAGGCGGTGACACCGCCGCCCTCCCGGACCTGGGACCGAGGTGCACACGCACCGGAGCGACTACCGCGCCTTGTCGTCCGCGACCACGTCCAGCTCCAAACCCCCATCGTCCTCGTCTGGGACAACCCCAACACCCCCCCGGCCGCCGGGATGCGCGAGTACGCCGCCACACACGACTGGCTGACCACAGAGATCAGCTGTCGTCTCTGCGCACGCGGCTGCCGGGGCGGGAGGCGACCCAGCCGCGGATGGTGTCGGCGTTCCAGCAGGGCCTCCCCCACTTGATGTGGTCGGGCGGGGGCAGCAGCCCGTGCTTGCGATAGGACCGTACGGTATCCGGCTGCACCCTGAGGTGTGCCGTTCCACGGCCATAGTGACTCCTCTTCGGGGACGGGGCTACGCGTGGTGGGGTGCTCGGCGGCCTTGGCGACCCGGCGTGGTGCATGGATGGGTGACTGCCCGGGTGAGGGCGGGGCTTCTCCGGCTGCCCTCCCCCGGCTACAGCTGCCGTGTCAGAGGGCATTTGATCTAGGCGAATTGCCCTTTCTGTTCTAGTAAGTCCCTCGCCAGGTTGGTGTCGTCTCGTCCGTTATGCGCTTGGTGAGGTTG
>NZ_JBVJVY010000041.1:0-62348 GCF_055603265.1 Streptomyces sp. NPDC037288 | reverse complement strand
ACGTCCCTCAGGGGTCAGGCCGCCCCCATCCGCATACCTCACACACCACGGGATACAGCCACCCATCCATGCCCATCAGGGACTTCGTGAAGATTCACCCCGACGAGCTGAAGTCAGTATCCCGGCCCACCACCCGGGCGAGCAGATCCCCGCCGCCGGTGATCGAGAACGCCTCCACGATCTCCGGCACGGCGGCCAGCGCGTCCCCCACGTCGTCCAGATGGCCCTGGGTGACCTCGATGTGCACGAACGCCAGGACCGGATGGTCCAGCGCGGCGGGGGAGAGGGCGGGCCCGGTGCCGGTGATCACGCCGTCCCGCTCCATACGGTCCATTCGGGCCTGGAGCGTGCCACGGGCGACGCCGAGGATGCGGGCGTACTCGCGCACGCTGGTGCGCGGCTGCTCCAGGAGCAGCCGCAGGATGCGGGTGTCGAGTTCGTCCACGGCCATGATGGACGACTGTACCAATGGCTCAGGATCCTTACCGCCCCGTATGCCGCGCGACCTGGTCCGTTGGCATTCCGGCCGACACGGCTGCCCGCTCGGTGCTGGACCAATGGCTCAGTAGATCGGACCACACTTGAGCCAGTGACCTCGGTGATGCTCTCATGGACCTGTCGATGGCGCTGCGGATCCCCGCGGCGCCTTTTCCGTGCCGGTGTTCCCTGGGGAGGGCAGCAGTGGTGAAGAGGATGTTCGTGGCTCCGGACCCGGGACGGGCGCGGTTGCGCTTCGCCGCGCGGGCCGTCCTCGGCATCGGCCTCGCGGTCGTCGTCTGCCTCCTCGCCGGGCATTCCCTCCGGGGCGCGGTCACCGGTGGCCTCGCCGCCCTGCTCGCCCTGTTCACCGTCGCCGACCCGACCGTGCGCGGACAGGCGGTCACCACCGCGCTGCTGCCCGCCGTGGGCGTGCCGGTGCTCGCCGTCGCGGCCGAACTGCACGGCGTCCCCGTCGCGCGCGACCTGGCCTTCCTGGGCGTCGTCGGCGCCGGGGTGTACGCGCGCCGCTGGGGACCGCGCGGGCACAGCCTCGGCGTGTTCGCCTTCATGACGTTCTTCGTGGCCCAGTTCCTGCACGCCACCCCTGCGCAGCTGCCCGAGCTGTACGCCGCCGTCCTGCTGTCCGTGCTCAGCGCGGCCGTGGTGCGCTTCGGGGTGTGGTGCTACGAGCGCCGGCTGCCCCCGGCCGCCGTACCCTCCTCCCCCACTCTCGGCTTCGCTCGAGCGGGGGGACCCCCGTCGTCCGCCTGGCGCGATCTGGCCCGGGTGACCACCCGGCAGGCCGTCCAGGCGACCGCGGGCGCGGGCTTCGCACTGGTCGTGGGCCAGCTGGTGTCCGGACAGCGCTGGTACTGGGCCGTCGGCGCCACCTGGTGGATCTTCGTCAACACCGCGTCGCGCGGTGAGACGCTGGTCCGCGGCTTCCGCCGGGTCCTCGGCACGGTCATCGGCATCTGCCTGGGTTTCCTCGTCGCCGTCCCCGTGGACGGCGCGGCCATCCCGACGGCCGTCCTCGTCGCCGTCGCCGTGTTCGGCATCTTCTACACGGCCGCCGTCTCCTACACCTGGATGATGCTCTGGGTGACCCTGCTCGCCGAACTGCTCTACGGCCTTCTCGGCGTCCTCGATCCCGGCCTGCTCGCCCTGCGCCTGGCCGAGACCGGCGTGGGTGCGCTGGGCGCCGCGCTCGCCGTGCTGTTCGTCCTGCCGGTCACCACCCACGCCATCACGGACGCCTGGATCCAGCGTGCGCTGCGCTGTGTCCACGCCTGCACGGCCGAGGCCGCGGCACGTCTCGCCGGCTCGCCGACGGCAGACCCGGCGCCTCGCGTGGCCGAACTGGAGCAGTTGCTCGGCCGGGTCCGGCTGTCGGTGGCCCCGCTGGTGCACCCGCTGAACCCGATGCCGGCCCGCAAGCGGCGCGCCCGCCGGGTCCTCGCGCTCCTCGACGACTGTGCCCGCGAGGTCCGTGGGCTGGTGGCGGTCACCGCCGATCCCGAGGCCTCCCACGACGCACGCCTGGCCGCGGCGTGCTGGCGCGTGGAGGCCGCCGTCGAGGTGCTCACCGCGGGTCGCCCGGAGCCTGTCCACAGCGCCGCGGAGCCGCCCTCCGAACCGGCCCTCGCCCACCTGCACGGCTTGGAACGCGCCCTCGCCGACCTGGCCGAACCCCTGCGCGCATCGTCGGGGTCGCGGTTGGTGGGGGCCTGAGCTCGTCATGGGGGCGCGAGCTCGTCATGGGGAGTCGCGGCCGGTGGAGGCGTGAGCTGGGGGGCGGTTGGACTGCGCGGTGAGCCGGTTGCCCAGGGATCGCAGCTGGTGGGGGCCGGCGAGCCGGTCCTCAGGGGCGCGGCTCGCGGCGGCCCGGGCCGCCACGCGAGGGTGCGGAGTCGGCGCAAGGGTGTGCGCGGAGAAGAACCGCCCTGCATGCCCGCCGTCTTGGTCTAGACCGGCGTGGTCGGCTGCTACCGTCGGCCCGGGACGGGCTCGACCGAGGACCGAGAGGGGACAGCGGTGGCAGAGGACGGCAGGCCCGGCAGGCGCCGGGCGTTCATCGGCTCGTTCACGGCAGCGGGCGGCCCCGGCCTCGTGACCGCCGAGGTCGCGCCCGACGGCGGCGCCCTCATCCTGGGTCCCGCCGTGAACGACCTACCCGACCCGTCCTACCTGGCCCTGTCGCCGGACGGGGAGACGCTCTACGCGGTCAGCGAGACGGCCGAGGGCGCCGTCGCCGCCTACCGCGTCGCCGGCTCCAGGCCCGTACTCGCCGGACCGCCCGTACCGGTCGACGGCTGCGGACCGGCCCACATCGGCCTCTACGCCGGACACGTGCTGACCGCCAACTACGGCTCCGGCAGCGTCACCGCCGTACCCCTGCGCCCGGACGGCACGCTCGCCGCCAAGCCCTCGGGGCGGCTGCAGCACACCGGCTCCGGTCCGCACGACCGGCGCCAGCGCGGTCCGCACGCCCACCAGGTGCAGGCCGACCCGAGCGGCCGGTGGGCCGTCAGCGTCGACCTCGGCACCGACTCGGTACGGGTGTGCACCCTCGCGGACGGCGCCCCCGCCCTGCACCGCGAGTTCGCCCTGCGCCCCGGCTCAGGCCCCCGCCATCTGGCCTTCCACCCGGACGGCGCGTACGCCTACGTCGTCAACGAACTCACCCCCACGGTGACCGTGTGCCGCTGGGACGCCGAGGCCGGCTCCCTCAAGCCGCTGACCGAGGTCCCCGTGCTGCCCGGTGCGCCCGCCGGCGACGCCTATCCGTCCGGCATCGTGGTGGCGCCCGACGGTCGCTTCGTGTGGACCGCGACCCGCGGCGAGGACGTCCTGTCGGTCCTCGCCGTCGAAGGCGGGACACTCCGGCTGACCGGCACGGTGCCGTGCGGCGGGCACTGGCCGCGGGCGCTCGCCGAACACGACGGCTTCCTGTACGCGGCCAACGAGCGCTCCGGCGAGGTGACGTGGTTCGCCGTGGACGAGGCTACGGGGATGCCCCGTTACGACGGTTCGGTGCCCGTTCCCGCGGCCTCCTGCGTCGTCTTCGGCTGAGGCCCCGCCCCCGCCTCGCGCTTCCCGCCTGCCCCACCTGACTCGCGCCTCCAGATTCCCGGCCGAGGCGTCTCCGCCCAACCGCCCGGGACAAGGCGAAGGGCCCGCTCCGGGTGCGGAGGGGGCCCTGTGTCGTATGCGTGCCGTGTGCCGGCGTGTGGTCAGCGGACCGGCATGCCCTGCGGCTGCTGCGGGGAGATGCCCAGCGCCGTCGTGTACTTGGCCAGGGCGAGCTTGCCGATCGCCGGGTACGCGCCGAGCGCCTCGGCCGTGGCGCAGCCCACCTCCTCGGCGGCCGCCGCCAGCAGCGCCGGGTCGATCTCGGGTCCGATCAGATACGGCGCCAGTGCCAGCTGCTGCGAGCCGGAGGAACGCAGCTGCTCGGCGACGGAGGAGATCGAGCCCTCCTGGTCCAGGGCCGCCGCCATCACCGGCACCGCCAGGCGCGCGGCGAGCAGCATGCCGGTGATCCCGGCCGCCTGCACGGCCTCCTCGCCGCCCACGGACGCCAGGATGATGCCGTCCGCGGCGGTGGCCACGGTGAACAGGCGCGCGCGGTCGGCCCGGGCAAGGCCCGCCTCGGACAGCCGCACGTGCAGTGCCTCGGCGAGCAGCGGGTGCGGGCCGAGCACATCGGTCAGCTCGGCGGCGACCCGGCTGTCCATCACGGACTGGCGGATCTGCCGCAGCAGGGCGCTGTCCGGGCCGGCCAGCAGCGGTACGACGACCGCGACCGGACCGTCGGGCTCCTTGAGCCCCTCGAGCCCGGCGGCGACGGCCTGCTCATAACGGGCCGTGCGCTCGTCGGCGGTGTGCATGAGCACGGAACGGAGCGTGGGGAACTCGACGTCGTCCCCGTCCAGGTATCCGATCCGGACGTCCAGGCCGGGCAGCTCGGAGCGGGCGATGCTCACGACCTCCTCGGCGAGGGCGCGCGTGGCGGCGCTGGGCGCACCGGGCACCGCGAGGGCGAGCGCCGGCGCACCCTCGGGAGCGACCAGCGGTTCCGGTCGGCGGTGCCGTCCGGGCTGGCGGGGTCGCGGCATTCGTACTGGCAGGCCGGACTCGGGCCCAGTGGGGGTGCTCATGGCGCCGCATGTTACTGGCTTCGGGGGTTCCTCCGTTCGGGGAGGGTGCAGGTGAGCGGTTTCCGTCCGGTTTTGTCTGATGAGTGACAAGCGGATGACACATGTTCGGAGCACGTGCCGAGAACATAGGCCGACAAAAGGACGGCAGGGGGACGACAAGGAGTGAAAAGGGCTGAAAAAGGGGGCGATCCGCTTGTGCGGGGGACTTCAGTCGGCTTGTACCGAGACCACGTAGAGCATGGCCTTTTCACCCGGCAGGGTGAGCCGGCCGGACGCCATATCGGCCGCGATCCGCACCGCGCCATGGAGCGGATCGCCCTCGGCCGGCACCTGCCGGGCGTACGGCAGCCGACTCGCCAACTCCTCGCGCAGGGGGGTGAGCAGCGGATCGCCCAGACGGAACAGGCCACCGGTGAGCGCTACTTGGGGCGTGCCGTCGGCCGGGCACACGGCCGCCGCGGACTCGGCCATGTGCCGGGCCGCCGCGCGCAGGATGTCCGCGGCGACCGGGTCCTGCGCTGCGCAGGTGGCCACCTGGGGCGCGAAGGAGGCCAGTACGGCGGGTCGGTCGGAGCGGGGGTAGAGCAGGCCCGGCAGGCCGCGCACCGGCCCGAACTGCTTCTCCGCACAGGCCAGCAGTGGTGCGGAGCCGCCGTCCCGGCCGTCGTGGGCGCGCAGCGCGGCCTCGAGGCCGGCCCGCCCGATCCACGCGCCGCTGCCGCAGTCCCCGAGCAGATGGCCCCAACCGTCGGCCCGGCGCCAGGCGGTGAGATCGGTGCCGACCGCGATCAGCCCGGTTCCCGCGGCGAGCACCGCGCCCGGACGCGGCCCGAGAGCGCCGGCGTAGGCGGTGACGGCGTCGGCGGCGAGCGCCACCCGCCGTACGCACAGCTCGCGGCCGAGGGCGCCGGGCAGTTCCGTGCGCAGGGCGTCGCCCAGGCTGGCGAACCCGGCGGCGCCGACGACGGCCGTCTCCAGCCGGCCGATCCCGGCCTCGGTGGCCAGCGCCCGGGCCAGCGGGACGAGCTGGGCCATCAGATGGGCGGGATCGATGCCCCGCGCACCCGTGCGGACCGGTTCCCGCGACTCCCGCTGGGCGGCGGGCGCCCGGCCCGGCACGCCGACGGCGACCCGTAGGCCGGAGCCTCCGGAGTCGACCGCCAGATACCCGGGGACGGTCACGGCAGTCGCCAGTCCACCTGCTGGCCGCCCTGCTGGACCAGCAGGTCGTTGGCCCGGCTGAACGGACGCGAGCCGAAGAACCCGTAGTCGGCCGACTTGGGCGACGGGTGCGGGGACTCCACCGCCGGCAGACTGCCCAGCAGCGGACGCAGATTGCGGGCCTCCCGGCCCCAGAGGATGGAGACCAGCGGCTTGCCGCGGGCCGCGAGGGCCCGTATCGCCTGCTCGGTGACCTCCTCCCAGCCCTTGTCGCGGTGGGCGCCCGGGCGGCGCGGAGCCACGGTCAGCGCCCTGTTGAGCAGCAGCACGCCCTGCTGGGTCCAGGGCGTCAGGTCGCCGTTGGACGGCTGGGGCAGGCCCAGGTCGGCGTTCAGCTCGCGGAAGATGTTGATCAGGCTCGGCGGCAGCGGGCGTACCTCGGGCGCGACCGAGAACGACAGGCCCACCGCGTGTCCCGGGGTGGGATAAGGGTCCTGACCGACGATCAGGACCCGTACCTCGTCGAAGGGCTGCTGGAAGGCCCGCAGGACGTTCGGTCCGGCCGGGAGGTAGGTGCGTCCCGCGGCGATCTCCGCGCGCAGGAAGTCGCCCATTCCGGCGATCCGTCCGGCGACGGGTTCCAGGGCCTTCGCCCAGCCCGGTTCGACGATTTCATGCAAGGGTCGTGGTGCCACGGGCGTCACCCTACTGCCGCGGACATGCGGGTGATCAACCGATGGCCAAGCCCGAAAGCCCGACCGAGCGCCCGTGCGGCCCGCCCGCGCGTCTCAGCCGATCACCGCCGCCCGCACGCACAGCACGTCCGGCAGATGCGCCGCCAGCTGCTGCCAGCTGTCGCCGTCGTCGGCCGAGGCGAACACCTCGCCGTTGCGGTTGCCGAAATAGACCCCCGCCGGTTCGGCGTCGTCGGTGCACAGGGCGTCCCGCAGCACCGTGCCGTAGTGGTCCTCCTCCGGCAGGCCCTTGGACAGCGGCTCCCAGGTCCGGCCCGCGTCCGAGGTGCGGAAGACCCGGCAGCGGTGCTCGGCGGGCACCCGGTCCGCGTCGGCGTTGATCGGGAAGACGTAGGCCGTGTCGGCCCGGTGCGGATGCGTGGCCACCGCGAAGCCGAACGTGGACGGCAGATCCGCGCCGATGTCGGTCCAGTGCCCGCCCGCGTCGTCGCTCCGGTACACCCCCCAGTGGTTCTGCAGATACAGCCGGTCCGGGTCGCCCGCGTCCTTGGCGATCTTGTGCACGCACTGGCCGAACTCCGGGTTCGGATCCGGCAGGAACACCGCCGACACACCCGAGTTGGACGGCGCCCAGCTCGCGCCGGCGTCGGTGGAGCGGAACACCCCGGCCGTCGAGACGGCCACGGTCACCGCGCGGGGGTCGCGGGCGTCGGTGACGACGGTGTGCAGTCCCTCACCGCCGCCGCCCGGCACCCATTGCGAGCGCGTCGGGTGCTCCCACAGCGGCCGGACCAGCGCGAAGCTCTCGCCGCGGTCCTCCGAGCGGTACAGCGCCGCCGGTTCCGTGCCCGCGTAGACCACGCCGGGCTCGGCGGCGGCCGGGTGCAGTTGCCAGACGCGCTCCAGGGAAGCGCCGGTGTCTTTGGGGAACTTGACGGCCGGCTGCGGCGGTTCGGTCCAGGTGCGGCCGAGGTCGTCGGAGTGGAAGACCGACGGACCCCAGTGCGCGCTGTCGCCGCCCGCCAGCAGCCGCGGGCGGTCCCCCCGGGTGTCGATCGCGACCGAGTAGACCGCCTGCGCGTTGAAATACGGACTGTCGTCGAACTCCCAGGCGCCACCGCCCCTTCGGCGCCCGATGAACAGACCTTTGCGGGTGCCCACCGCCAGCAGTACCTCAGTCATGCCGATCACCTCCGGGACGCCGTCGTCCAGGTAGTAGTGAGTCAGGTAGTCGTCAGTTATCGGCCAGTGTGCACCCCGCCACTGACACTCTCCCTCGGGGAGTGCATTCCGGCAGGTCACAGCGGTGTCGTCGGCCCGTGACGAAGATCGGCCGGGGTCCGTTGCGGCATGCGCCTGCGCGAACGGGGTGTCTCGTGCGACCGTCGGGGAGACGGCTCGTCGTGAGCAACGGAGCGGTCTCCCGCGTATGGGAGGGCGGTCCGGCCGGTCGGTGCGCTCGTGAGGAGGATGCCTTTGAAGGCGTTCCGTGGTCCGAAGGTGTGGCTGTGGCGCTGGCGGCGCAACCCGCTCAAACGCCGGGCCGACATGGTGGAGGCCTGGGTGGTGCTCGGCGCCTGGCTGCTGACCGTCCTGGCGGGGGTCGCGGCCGGACTCGTGGGAGCCCGGTCGGTGGAACACGGACTCGCCGGGGAGCGGGCGGCCTGGCGCCCCGTCGTGGCCCGCGTCGTGGCTCGGGCCCCGGGAAGCTCGCCCGCGCACGGCCACAGCTCCTCCGGTGATCAGGTCTGGGCGAAGGTGCGCTGGACGGTGGCCGACGGCTCCGCCCGCACCGGCCAGGTCCGGGTCGAGCCCGGCAGCAGGGCCGGCGCGCCGGTCACCGTCTGGACCGACCCGCAGGGCCATCTCGTCAGCCGTCCCACCTCCGCCGCGGAGGCCGCCTTCCGCGGCACTCTGATCGGCTGCCTGGTGGGTGTGAGCACCGCGGCCGTCCCCTTCGTCGGCGGCCTCGCCCTGCGCGCCCGTCTGGAACGCCGCCGCATGGACGCCTGGGACACGGAATGGGCACGCCTCGGACCACAGTGGGGACGCATGGTCTGATCAAGGTCGCCAGCCCGCTTTCCTGCACGGCCGGGCATCCGGCCGCTTTCCTGCACGGCGCCCGGGATCCGGCCCGCTTTCCTGCACGGCCGGATCACGGCCCGTCTTCCTGTGCGCCGGGGATCAGGACCGCAGCGCCGCCGACATCGAGCCGACCGGGCCGAGCCGCGTGGCGCACCGGGTCGAGCCGCGCGTGGCGCACCCGGTCGAGCCGTGCGTGGCGCCCGGCGATGTGTCCCGCGCGTCGACCGGAGGGGGCGAGCGGCGACCGGCCGGCCCTCCGGCGCGCGGGGCGGGCAGTCCGGCCCGGGTGAGAAGGGGCCGGCAGCGGATCCACGCAGTGGGCTGACCCCCTCGCCCTCGGAGGCCTCGGCCGCCCGGTCGCGCCCTTTCCTCGCGGCCGCCGGGGATGCCGAGCAGCCGCAAGGCCGGGATTCGCGTCGTCGACGCCACGCCCACGGCCATCACGGCTGAGTGGGCGCCCGGATCGCCGAAGGGAACGGCCCGACGCCGTTCGACGACGCCGATCCCGCCGGCCTCGGCTTCGATCCGGTCGGGAAGGCCGCCCGCGTCGCCTGCCCGGGGCCGGCGGCTGAGTGCCGGGGCAAACCGGCCTGGAATCCGCAACCGCTGGAGCGTCGCCGTCTTCGAGGCCACTGCCGCGTCCGTGAACTCATCGGCTCGGGCGGGTGCCTGCCGTGATCGCCCTACATCGCGGCCAGCGCATCCCGGCACGCTCTCAGGAGCGCCTCGTCCTCGGCTACGGCCTGGCCGCCGTGGCCTCCCGGGTGAACCGGTAGGCGGCGCGGAGCGGCCAGTTCCGCCGTCACCAGGTGCCGTAGCGGGGCGGCGGCCGGGCCCATGGTGGTGAGGCACCGGGCGATCGGAGCGCGGGTGTGCGGGTCGTCCGCCCAGGACGCCCGGAGCACGGGCAGGACCGCCTCGGGATCCGCGTCGACGCGCCACAGTGCGCAGGCGGCCGGCACCCGCTCCCGCGCCGGCCACGAGCAGGCCATCCGGCGCAGCGCGGGCAGCGCGGAGCGCGCGGCCGGTCCCAGTCTGCCGAGCTGCCCGGCGGCCCGGCACCGGCGCTCCGGATCGGCCTGGGTCAACTCCCGCAACAGCGTGGGGAGTACGGCGGAGGCGTCCTGGTGCGCCGCCCAGAGGGCGCCGGCCGCGGCGGCGGCGTGCCGGGTGTGCAGCAGTGCGCGCAGGACGGGTACCGCCTGCGCGGTGGCGCCGAGCGCCTCCAGCGTCTCGACGGCCCGGCCCGCGATCGCGTCCCGTGCTCCCAAGCCGTCGGGAGCCCCCGACAGCAGCCGCAGCACCTCCGGCACCGCGTCCTCGTCTCCGACCGCGCCGATCGCCGCCAGCAGCGGGGCGGCGAGCCGGGGGGCGGAGGGCGAGGCCGTCGGGATCCGGCCGAGCCGGTGCCGCACCGCGGGGGCGAGGGGGGCAGCGGCGGCGCCCAGGCGGGCCAGTGCGAACCCCAGGTCCACCGGCGCGGCCGGGCCGGCCAGCAGCTGGGCCAGGGCCGGGACCGCGCGCGGATCGCCGCTCCCGGCCAGCGCCTTGAGCGGCCCGCCCAGCGTGGGGGAGCCGCGCTCGAAGCGGTGCGTCCACAGGTCGGGCCGGGCACACACCAGCGCGTGCAGCTCGTCCGCGGCCGGCACGGCGAGCGGGCCCAGCTCCGACAGGACTGCGACCGCCGCGTCCCGTAAACGGTCCTGTTCCGTGGGCAGTTGGGCGCCGAGCAGCCGGACCGTACCGCTGTGGTCGCCGCGCCAGCCGCGCAGCAGGGCCGCCGCCATCCACACGGCGTTGCACCGGTCCACCGGGTCCGGGCTGGTCAACTGCCCGCCCAGGAGCGCTGTCCGGTCGTCCACCCGGTCGCCGAGTCCGGTGTGCAGGGTGCGCAGCAGACGGGAACCCTCCTCGTCGGACGGGCGCAGGCGCCGTAAGCGTCCGACGAGCGTGTCGGCGGAGGGCTCGGGGATCCGGGCACGGTGTGCGGAGCGCTCCCGGAGCAACCGGACCGCCGTCGGCACGACATCGGCGGGCAGCCGGCCGGGCGCGACGAGCGCGAGCTGGCCGAGCGCGGCGAGCCGCAGCCCCGGGGTGAACGGCGGCGCTCCCTGCTCCGCCAGGAGGTCCACCGCGGCGTCGGCGTGCGCGGGGTACCGGCGGACGAACAGGCCGAGCGCCTCGGTGAGGGCGAGCAGAACGCGGTCGTCGCGCTCGGCCCGCAGCCGCTGCCGCAACAGGTCCAGGACCCGGCTGGGTGCGGTCAGGAAGTGCACGAGGGCCCCGGCGGCGGCCCGGCGCACCGCCGGATCCGGGTCCTGGGCGAGCGGGACGAAGACCTCGGCGCCCGCGCACACCGCCTCCCGTGCGCGCGGGTCCCCGTCCGCGCTCTCCGCGCCGATGCCGAGCAGCAGTTCCACGACGCCGGACCGGTCCGGCAACTCCTCGCGGGCCACGAGCGAGAGCAGGAAGGGGACGCAGGCCAGTGTCGAGTCGTACACACACCCCTGGTGGTGCAGCGCGCGGTACATCCCGTCGAGCGCGGTCGCCCGCTCGGCGGTGTCCGTGGACGCCAGCGCCCGTAACCATCCGGGCACGTCCTCCGCCGTGCCGTACGCGTGCCGCAGCGAGGCCCAGTCGACCTCGTCGATCCCCGTGACCACGTTGTCCTCCCCAGACGAGTGCCACCTGATCGCGAGTGTGCACCACGGCACCGACAACGGTGGGGAACCGCGCGCTGACTGTGTGCGATCCGTCGGCTGTCACCGGCCAGGGAGCGGGCGTCCGGAGGGCATCCGGCGGGGGTGCGTGGGCGGCCCGCGCACCCCCGCCGTGGGGTGTCAGTTCAGGCCGGGCAGGGCCCGCTCCAGGATCGCGTCGAGGCCCGCCCCGGCGGGCAGGGTGCCGAACGCGTTCCCCCAGTCGCCGCCCAGCCGGCTCGCGCAGAAGGCGTCCGCGACCGGGTGCGGGGCGTGCCGGACCAGCAGGGAGGCCTGGAGGGCGAGCGCCATCCGCTCGACCAGCCGGCGGGCGCCCACCTGGTCCGTTTCGGCCAACTGGTCCTTGAGCGCGGCGACGGCCGCGTCCAGGCGGGCGTCCGCCCCGCGCGCGAGGGCGAGTTCGGTGAACAGGGCCTCGGCGGTGTCCGGTTCCCGGCCGAGGGCACGCAGCACGTCGAGCGCGTTGACGTTGCCCGAGCCCTCCCAGATCGACAGCAGCGGCGCCTCCCGGTAGTGCCGGGGCATGCCCGAGTCCTCGACGTACCCGTTGCCGCCCAGGCACTCCAGTGCCTCCGCGGTGAACGCCGGACCCCGCTTGGTGACCCAGTACTTGCCGACGGCGGTCGCGATCCGCCGGAAGGCGCGTTCCCCGGCGTCCCCGCGCACCGCGCGGTCGGCCGCGCCGGCCAGCCGCAGGGTGAGCGTCGTCGCCGCCTCCGACTCCAGCGCCAGGTCGGCGAGGACGTTGCGCATCAGCGGCTGGTCGATCAGCCGGGCCCCGAACGCGCTGCGGTGCCGGGCGTGATGCCCCGCCTCGACCAGCGCCTTGCGCATCAGGGTCGCCGAGGACATCACGCAGTCCAGCCGGGTGCAGTTGACCATCTCGATGATGGTCTTCACGCCCCGCCCCTCGGGACCGACCAGCCAGGCGACCGTCCGGTCGAACTCCGGCTCGGAGGAGGCGTTGGAGCGGTTGCCCAGTTTGTCCTTCAGGCGCTGGATGCGGAAGGTGTTGCGGCTGCCGTCCGGCAGCACACGCGGCACCAGGAAGCACGACAGCCCGGCGGGGGCCTGTGCCAGTACCAGGAAGAGGTCGCACATCGGAGCCGACGTGAACCACTTGTGCCCCTGCAGGGTGTACACGCCGGGCTCACCGGTGGGCGTGGCCACGGTGGTGTTCGTCCGGACGTCCGACCCGCCCTGCTTCTCGGTCATGCCCATCCCCGCCAGCAGCCCCGGCTTCTCGGCCGGTACACGCAGTCCGGGGTCGTACTCCCGGCTGGTGAGCAGCGGTTCGTAAACCTTGGCCAGATCCGGCTGGGCGCGCAGCGCGGGCACGGCGGCGTACGTCATCGAGGTCGGGCAGCCGTGGCCGGCCTCCGTGTGCCCCCACACCAGACCGCCCGCGCTACGGGCCACATGGGCGCCGGGCCGTTCGTCCGCCCAGGGTGCTCCGGCGAGGCCCTCGGCGACCGCCGTGCGCATCAGGTGGTGCCAGCTCGGGTGGAACTCCACCTCGTCGACGCGGTGACCGTAGCGGTCGTGGGTGCGCAGGACCGGCTCGTACCGGTTCGCCAGGTCGCCCCACTCCTGCGCCTCGGCGCTGCCGGCGCGCGCCCCCAGCCGCCGGATGTCCTCCTCGGCCCACCCGGCGCCCTCCCGGCGCAGCCCTTCCAGCAGGGCCGGGTCGTCGGAGGCGTCGTAGGGAGCCAGGGGCGGCGCCTGGTTGGTGACGTCGTGCGTGGCGTACGGCGGCTGAGGCTGCGACTGCGAGGGCGACTGCGCGGGAATCGAGACCATGCGAGCATGTTGCACCTTTCCTGCGGTTGTAGCAATGATGCAATACGGAGGGCGCACGTACAGTACGTGCCCATGCGCATGAACGTCCCGCCCGAGCCGGAGAAGGCAGGCCTGCGACCGCTGTCCGCGCGGTCGGTCGTGCTGAGCCTGCTCCTCGGGGCGCACCCGGCGGAGCTGCCGGTGAAGGACCTGGTCCGGTTGGTGGAGCCCTTCGGCGTCGGCGGCTCCACACTGCGGGCCGCGCTGAGCCGGATGGTGACCGCGGGAGACCTGCGCCGTACGGACGCCGTCTACCGGCTCAGCGACCGGCTGCTGGCGCGCCAGCGGCGCCAGGACGAGGCACTGCGGCCCGGCACGCGCGCGTGGGACGGCGACTGGGAGATGGTGGTGATCACGGCGACCGGTCGCGGCCCCGCCGAACGCGCCGAGCTGCGCACCCGGTTGTCCGCGCTGCGCCTGGCCGAACTCCGCGAGGGCGTGTGGCTGCGCCCGGCCAACCTCGACCGTGGCCTGCCGGACCTGCTGCACTCCGTGGCCCGCACGTACACCGCGCGCCCCGACGAGCCCCAGCCGGACCTGGTCGCCCGGCTCTGGCCGCTGGACGGCTGGGCGGCCACCGCGCGGACGCTCCTTGCGCACACGGCAGCCGCCCGGAGCCCCGCGGACCGCCTCACCGCCTACGCCGCGGCCGTACGCCACCTGCTCACCGACCCCGTCCTGCCACCCGCGCTCCTGCCCGCTGACTGGCCGGGGGAGGCCCTGCGCACGGCCTACGCCGGCTACCAGCGGGAGTTGGCCGCGTCGGTGGGACTCAGGGAGCGTGCCGCATGACGCCCGCGGCCCTCGAACGGTTCCTGCGGGCCCGGCTCCTGGAGGAGGAGCGGGTGGCCCGCGACGCGATCACCGCGGCACCCGGCGCGGTCTGGGGCGTCATGGCGGACCACATCGAGCAGGTACTCACCTCCCAGGACCGCGGGACCACGCACACGCCACTGGCGCAGTTCAGCGCCGAGGACCCGGTGCGGCTGCTCGCCCATGTGGCGCGCCATGATCCGGCGCGCGTCCTGCGGAACGTCGAGGCGGGCCGGGCGCTGCTGGCGGAGCACCGCACGGCGGAGGACGGCCGGTGCCGCACCTGTGCCGCCTCCGCCCGAGGAAGCCGGCAACCGGCCCCGTGCGCCACGCTCCGGCTGCTCGCCCTGCCGTTCGCCGCGCATCCCGAGTACGACGAGGCGTGGCGCCCGTAGCCGGCCCGGCCCGCTTGTGGGCGATGTCCGAAACGGACTACGCGCAGTACGTCCCGTCAGGCCCGCCGTGGGTGGGCGGCTCCTCGCCGGTGCCGGCGCCGAGGTACATCCGGCACGTGCCGATCTTCCGGCCGGAGTTCCCGACGATGGTGATGAGGTTGACCGTGCGCTTGGACTGCGCCTTGCAGGTGCCGCACGAGCGGACCACGGTCTCACGGGCGGCGGGGTGGGGCGGCGCCCGGATGTCCGGGCCGCGGTGTTCACGGCTCCCAGGGGGTGCCGGCGCTCGTGCGGGGGCGGTGAGGGTGGCGCCGAGGCGGTCCGAGGAGTTCCCTGGGAAGAGTGGCGCCCCGGGCGGAAACGGGGGATGACCAGCGCGGTGGCGGGCACTCGGTGGGGCACGTAAGGCGAACTCACCCGAGGAGAGTCATGGCTGAGCAGAAGTCGTCGTCGGCCCTCACGGCGCCCCTGCACGGCGCGGCCTCGGTGCTGCGCAGGGTGCCGGGCGCCGGCATGGTGAGCAGGGCCGCCGAGGGGACGCTGGACAAGGTCGGCGCGGTGTCGCCCCGCGGGCGGCGCATCGCCGTGTACGCGGGGGCCGGAGTGCTCGGCGCCGCGGGCGTGGTGGAGTGGCCCGTGGCCCTCACGGGCGCCGCCGTGGCCTGGCTCACCCAGCCCCGGCCCGCACATCCGGCCGACAGCGGGAGCGGGGCCGGGCCGGGATCCGAACCCGCCCATGACCTCGGCACCGCGGCCCTCGGGTCCGGCCACGGCGCCGGGGCACGCAATGCCGGCGGCACGGGCGGAGCGGCGTCGGCCGGAGCCGGGGACACGCCCGGCGACACGGGCGCGGCGGCCACCGGTGGGGATGGCACGGACGCGGCCGGGAGCACCGAGGCCTCGAGCGGGACCCCGGCTGCCGGCGGTGCCGGGGCCGCCGCGGGCGACCGGACATCCGGCGGCGGCCGGACCCACGGAAGCAGCGGGTCGTCCGGCGGCGCCCGGACCTCCCACGGATCCGGGGCCTCGGCAGGCGACCCGGCATCCGGCGGCGGCCGGACCCATGGAAGCAGCAGGTCGACCGGCAGCGCCCGGACCCCCCACGGTGCCGAGGACTCGGCGGTCAAGCCGTCCCCCGGTCCGCTCGGTCCCACGGCGCGGCCCGACCGCACCACGCTCTGAGGAGGGCCATGGTGCTCGGACTGCTGGCGGCGCCCGCGGCCGCCGTACGGATGCTGCCCGCCGCACCACGGCTGCTGGCGCGGGCGGCCGCGCCGGCGGTAGGGGTGGCTGCCGGTGCCGCCGCGGGTACGGTGCGCGCCGGAGTGCGCGGCGCGGACGCCGCCGTACGCGTGACACGGGTCGCCCGCAACGCGCTGCCCGGCGCCGGCGACCACTGGCGGGCCGGTGCCCGCGCCCACCTGGCCCTGCGTCCCGCGGAGCGCGAGCACGCACGGCACCCGGGCGGCACGGCGCATCTGGCGCGCCGGATCGCCGAGACGCTGGCCGAGCGGCCCGACGTGCTCGTCGCCTACTGGGACCAGGGCCTCGCCCGTCTGGTGGTGACGGCGACCGGCGAGGAGGCCGCCGACCGGGTCGTGGAACACGCCACCGAGCTGGCCGAGCGGCACGGACTGGTGCTGTCCGCCGACGACGTGGAGGAGACCACGCATCCCGCCGACCCGGCCGGGGTGCGCGCCGCCGCGGCCACGCTCGCCGCCGACGCGGTCGGTATCGGCGCCGCGCTCACCGCCTACTCGCTCCGGCTGCCGCCCTCCCCCCGCCTGGTCACCGCGGTGGTGACACTGCTGCGGGAGAACCCGCGCTTTCGCTCCTGGCTGCGCGCCCGGCTGGGCGACACCCGCATGGATCTCGTGCTGGCCTGCGCGAACGCCGCCGCCCACGGCGCCGGGCAGACCCCCACCTCGCTCGTGCTCGACGGCGCCCTGCGGGCCTGCCAGGTGGCCGAGACGGTGGCCCGTGCCGCCGCCTTCGACTCGGTGCACGACCAGCTGTGCGCGCCGGGCCGTGTCAGCCTCCCGGCGGACGGCGCCGCCCGCCCGCCGCTGCGGGAGTCCCCGGCCCAGGAGTACGCCGCCCACGCCTCCGCGGGCAGCGTGCTCGGCGCCGCGGCCACCCTCCTGGTCAAGCACGACGCCACCGAGGCGGCGGAGGCGGTCCTCGCCGGCTCGCCGAAGGCCGCCCGCTACGGCCCCGCCGCCTTCCACGCCGTACTGAGCGCCGCGCTCGCCCGCACCGGCGTGCTGGTGCGCGCCCCGGAGCGGCTGCGCCAGCTGGAGATGGCCGGCACGGTCGTGCTCCACCCCAGCGTGCTGCGCACCGACGACGGCGAGGCCGACCCGTGGGCCGAACCCGTCCTGGACGCGGCACGCCGGGCGGGACTGCGGGTGGTGCTCGTGGACGACCCCGCCCTGGAGGACTTCACCGGCCTCGCCGACCAGGTCGTGGACGCGCGCCGGCCGCTGGACGACGTCGTGTACGAGGCGCGCGGCGACGCGGGCGCGGTGCTCGCCGTCGCCCGGGTGGGCTCCGCCGACGAGCACGGGGTCCTGGCCGGGCTGCGCGCCGCCGACCTGGCCCTCGCCCTCACCGACCACGACGGCGCCGTGGTCTGGGGCGCGGACCTCCTGGCCCTGCACGGGCTGCCCGACGTGTGGCGGGTGCTCACCGCGATACCGGCCGCCCGCACGGTCGGCCGGCACGCCCAGACCCTCGCCCGCTCCGGCGCCGCGCTCTCCGGCCTGCTCGTGGCCATCGGCGAGTCTGGCGGCGGTCGCGGACGCCTCGCCGCGCTGCCCGGGATGCGGCACGCCCCTGTCGACATCGGCGCCGCCTCGGCTCTGTTCTCCGGCATCAGGGCCGCACTCGGCGTGGCGGCGGCCCGGCCCCCGCACCCGCGTCCGCGCGTGCACTGGCACGAGCTGGACCCCGATCAGGCCAGGGAGCGGCTGGGGCACGAACCGGCCGCCGAGCGCACCGAGTCCGACGGGCTGACCGCCCGCGTGCGCAAGGCCGCCGCCGGTGTCGCCCGGCACCCGCTCGCCGCGCCCGCGCGCTGGTCCTACCGGCTCGGCGGGGCCGTACGCGGCGAACTCCACGACCCGCTCACCCCGGTGCTCGCCGTCGGGTCGGCGGCGTCCGCGATCCTCGGCTCGGTCGTGGACGCCCTGCTGGTCGTCGGCGCCCTCGACCTGAACGCCCTGGTCGGCGGCGTCCAGCGGCTGCGCGCCGAACGAGCCCTGTCCGGACTGGTCGCCGAGCAGCAGCAGAAGGCGCGCGTCGTGCCGCCGGAGGCGGAAGCACCGGCGGGCGGCACGCGCACCGTGGACGCGGGCAAGCTGCATCCGGGTGACGTGATCCATCTGAAGGGGGACGACGTGGTGCCCGCCGATGCCCGGCTGCTGTGGCAGGAGGGCCTGGAGGTCGACGAGTCGGCCCTGACCGGCGAGTCGCTGCCGGTGGAGAAGCACACGGACCCGACCCCGCACGCCCCGGTCGCCGACCGGCGCTGCATGGTCTTCGAGGGGACGACGGTGGTGGCGGGCCAGGGCCGGGCCGTCGTGGTCGACATCGGTGAACGCACGGAGGCCGCCCGCGCCGTCCACCTGGCCGCCCGTACCCCCCCGGCCGCCGGTGTCCAGGCCCGGCTGCAGGAACTCACTCGCAAGGCCCTGCCGTTGACGCTGGCGGGCGGCGCCGCGGTCACCGGACTCGCGCTGGTCCGCGGCACCCCCATCCGGGACGCGGTCAGCGGTGGGGTGGCGGTGGCCGTGGCGGCCGTACCGGAGGGGCTGCCGCTGGTGGCCACGGTCGCGCAGCTGGCCGCGGCCCGGCGCCTCAGCCGCGGCGGCGTCCTCGTCCGCACCCCGCGCACGCTGGAGGCGCTGGGGCGCATGGACACCATCTGCTTCGACAAGACCGGCACACTGACCGAGAACCGGCTGCGGCTGGTGCGCACCTCCGATGCCGACGGCACGGTCCGCACGGTGGACGACAGCGGGTCCGCCGGCACCGTACGGGCCGCCGCGCGTGCCTGCCCGCAGCTCGACGGCGGCAGCGACCGTCCGGTGCACGCCACCGACGAGGCCGTGCTGGCCGCGGCCGGTGCCGACCCGGACTGGACGCAGCTCGCGGATCTGCCGTTCGAGGCGGCACGCGGATACGCCGCCGCCGTCGGCCGGTCCGGGGACGGACCGCTCGTGCTCGTGGTCAAGGGCGCTCCGGAGACCGTGCTGCCCGCCTGCTCGGGTCTCCCGGGGCACGCCTCCGAGGCGGCCCACGCGCTGGCGGCGGACGGCCTGCGGGTGCTGGCGGTGGCCGAACGGCGGCTCGACGTGGCCGAGGAGGAGGCCGCTGACGCCCTCGAACAGCCGCTGGGAGAGCTGGAGTTCACCGGCCTGCTGGCGCTGTCCGACGTACCGCGCGAGACGTCCACGGCGCTGGTGGCGGGGCTGATCAAGGCGGGCGTACGACCGGTCATGCTCACCGGCGACCATCCGCAGACCGCCCGGGCCATCGCCGCCGATCTGGGCTGGCCCGAGGACACCGTCGTGGTCACCGGGGACGAGCTGGCGGCGGCGGACCGGGCGGCCAGGGCCCGGATGCTGCGGGACGCGGGCGTGGTGGCCCGGGTGGCGCCCGAGCAGAAGCTCCAGGTCGTCGAGGCGCTGCGGGACGCGGGCCGGGTCGTCGGCATGGTCGGCGACGGGGCCAACGACGCGGCGGCCATCCGCGCCGCCGACATCGGCGTCGGCATCAGCGCGCGCGGCTCGGCCGCCGCCCGCAACGCCGCCGACATCGTCCTCACCGACGACGATCTGACGGTCCTGATCGACGCGGTGGGCGAGGGCCGGGCGCTGTGGCACAGCGTGGCCGACGCCATCGCCATCCTGATCGGCGGCAACGCGGGCGAGGTCGGGTTCGGCATCCTCGGCACGCTGCTGTCCGGCCGGGCGCCGCTGTCCACCCGGCAGATGCTCATGGTCAACCTCTTCACCGACCTGTTCCCGTCGATGGCGGTGGCGGTGACCGAGAAGGACGACACGCCCGGCACCGTACGCACCCGCAGCGGATCCCCGGAGGAGGCCTCCGCCGTGCTCGGCGCACCCCTGCTCCGGCAGATCCGGCACCGCGCGCTCACCACCTGCCTGGGCGCGGTGACGGCCTGGCTGATCGGCCGCTTCACGCCGGGCAGCGCGCGCCGTTGCAGCACGATGGCGCTGTGCGGGGTGGTCGGTACGCAACTCGTGCAGACGTGGCTGGACCGGCGCGACAGCCGCCTGGTGCAGATCACCTGTCTGGGTTCCGCCGCGGCGCTGGTCGCGGCGGTGCAGACCCCGGGCGTCAGCCACGCGGTCGGGTGCACCCCGCTAGGCCCGGTCGGCTGGGCCGGTGTCCTCGCGGCGATCGCCCTGGCCCTGGCGGGCCAGCGGGTGCTACCGCGCCTGGAGGAGACGGTCGGCCGCCTCCTGCCGGGCTGAGCACCGGGCGATGCGGTGTGCCGACTGCCGGGGTGTGGGGTGGAGGGGCTGGCGGTTTGCCGATTGGCGGGGTGTGGGTGGAGGGGTTGGCGGTTTGCCGATTGGCGGGGTGTGGGTGGAGGGGTTGGCGGTTTGCCGATTGGCGGGGTGTGGGGTGGAGGGGTTGGCGGTTTGCCGATTGGCGGGGTGTGGGGTGGAGGGGTTGGCGGTTTGCCGATTGGCGGGGTGTGGGGCGGAGGGGCTGGCGGCCTGCCGATTGGCGGGGTGTGGGGCGGAGGGGCTGGGCGGTCGGTTGTTGCCGGATTGCACGGCGTAGGGGCCGGTCGGCCCGCCGCCCTGCCGCCCCGCGCCGGGCAGCAGCCGACCGGCCCCTTGTAACCCGGCCGTGCGGCGGACAGGCCCTGGTCGGACCGGCTGGCGGTCCGCTGGAACAGGGCACCCTGGCCCTCCGCCTCGACCAGGAGGAACGCGCCCACCTCTACGGCCTGGCCAACCGGGCGGCCAACGGGCGGCCGACCGGGCCCCGGGGCCCCCGCCCGAGCACGCGGTGCGGGCCGGGACCCGGCAGCTCGGGGAGACGGTGCGGCCATGCCCGGCCTGCGTCCTCAACCGCACCGACGACATCCTCGCCGCGAACCCCGGGAGCATCGCCCTCCTCGCGGACATCGCCGAGTGGCCGCCGGAGCGCCGCAATCCGATCCGGTACACGCTCCTGCACCTGACGGCCGGTACGCGCTACCCCGACCGGCGCAAGGCGGCGGCCGACAGTCTCGCCCAGCTCTAGACCGACTCGTCCCGGAGTCGCTCGACAGTCTCCTGGCCGCCGCCGCAGCCACCACCTGCCGGCAGACCGGCCGACTCGGCGAGCGCCTCCCAACCCGCCTTCGCCGGAAGGTGGTTGAAGAGCACGTTCAGCACGATCGCGGCCAGGCAGCCCGCACTGATCCCGCTGTTCATCACCGTCTGGAACCAGTCCGGGAACCTCTGGTAGACCGTCGGCACACCCACCGGCAGCATGCCGATCGCCACCGACACGGCGACCACGGTCAGATTGCCGTTGCCACGGAAGTCCACCCGGGCCAGCGTCCGCAGCCCGCTCGCCGCGACCGTCCCGAACATCACCAGTCCGGCCCCGCCCAGCACCGGCGCCGGGATCGCCGCGACCACCGCGCCCAGCTTGGGCAGCAGGCCGAGCAGCACCAGGATCCCGCCGGCCGCCGCGACCACCCAGCGGCTGCGCACCCGTGTCATGCCGACCAGGCCCACGTTCTGCGCGTACGCCGTGTACGGGAAGGTGTTGAACACCCCGCCCAGCACGGTCGACAGACCGTCCGCCCGCAGCCCGTCGGCGAGCGAGCGCGGCTGCACCTTCCGTCCGGTCAGCTCGCCCACGGCGACGAGGTCACCTGTCGTCTCGGTCATCGTCACCACAGCCACTACCAGCATCGACACGATCGCGGACGCCTTGAACCGCGGCACCCCGAAGTGGAACGGCGTGCTGATCCCCACCCAGTCGGCGTCCCCGACCCCGCCGAAGTCGGTGAAGTGGAAGGGCACGGCGACCGCGAGACCGATGGCGATGCCGATCAGTACGGCGGCCCGGCCGAGCGAGGCGGGCCCGAACCGCTGCACGGCCAGCACCACGAGCAGCACGAAGGCGGCCAGTGCCAGGTTCTTCGGCGCGCCGAAGTCCTTCGCGCCGGCGCCACCCGCGGCCCAGTTGCCCGCGACCGGCAGCAGGGAGAGCCCGATGACCAGGATCACCGTGCCGGTCACCAGCGGCGGGAAGAAGCGCAACAGCGTGCCGAAGACCGGCGCGAGCAGCATGATCGCAAGGCCTGCGACGATCACCGCGCCGTAGATCGCGGGCAACCCGCCGCCCGTCGTCCCGATCAGCACCATCGGCGAGACGGCGGCGAACGTACAGCCCTGCATGATCGGCAACCGGACGCCGAACCGCCGGAAGCCGACGCACTGGATCAGCGTGGCGATCCCGCACACCAGCAGGTCGGCGGTGATCAGGTACGCCAGGTCCGCGGGCGACAGCTTCATCGCGCCACCCACGATCAACGGCACGGCGACGGCACCGGCGTACATCGCGAGCACGTGCTGCAGCCCGAACACGGCCAACTGCCGTACCGGTGGGATCTCGTCGACGGGGTGGACGTCCGCGGTCGTGGTCATGGGGGCTCCGTCAGCGGCGGGGAGTGGCATCCGAACAGGACGAGACCGTAAGGGCCTTGAACAGTTTGTTGATTTCCGCTCTGTTGCCGGTGTGTGTCATGCCGCCGAGGTCATGCCACCGCGCGGCCGGGCCGTGGCGCTACGCCGACCGCGCCGCCGTGAGCAGTGCGTCCCAGTCGGCCAGCTTGACCACGCTCCGCCCCAGCCGCGCGCCCAGTGCCGCCTCGGCCTGCTCGATCGCCAGCCACCCCGCCCAGGGCACGGGTTCGATCCCGGCCGCGCGCAGCGCCGTCAGCGGATCCTCCGGCAGCCGCTTGCCGAGCAGTGCGGGGGCGTCCGCGAGCAGGGACGTCACCGTCTCCTTGGCGCAGGGCCGGTTGGTGCCGATGACACCCGTCGGGCCGCGTTTGATCCACCCGGCGACATACTCGCCCGGGGAGGGGGCGCCGTCGCGTACGACGCGCCCCGCCACGTTCGGTACCGTGCCGCTCGCCGCGTCGAACGGCAGCCCGTCCAGCGGCACTCCGCGATAGCCCACCGAGCGCAGCACCAACTGGGCGGGCACGTCCTCGAACCGGCCCGTGCCCGTCACCCCGCCGTGTCCGTCCGGTGCCGTCCGCTCGAAGCGCACGGCGCCCACCCGGCCCCCGTCCGCGAGGAGTTCCACGGGGCGCAGGAAGAACCGCAGGCCGACGCGCCGGACGGCACCGGCCGGGGGCCGGGCGGCCCAGTCGCGGAGCACCTCCACATTGCGGCGCTGTACGGCGGGCAGCTCCGCCGGGTCGGCCGGATCCAGCGCCAATTCGGCCGGGTCCACGGTGACTTCGGTACCGGGCAGCGCGCCCAGCTCGCGCAGCTCCTTGGTGGTGAAACGGGCCTGCGCGGGGCCACGCCGGCCCACCATGTGCACCTCGGTGATCCCGCTCGCCGCCAGCGCGTCCAGCGCCGCCTGCGGGATGTCCGTCGGGCGCAGCTCCGCGGCACCCCGGACCAGCATCCGGGTCACGTCCACGGCCACGTTGCCCACGCCGATGACGACGGCCGAGCGTACTCCACGCAGGAAGCCGGCGTCGGCCGCGTCCGGATGCGCGCTGTACCAGGCCACGAAGTCGGTCGCGGACCAGCTGCCCGGCAACTCCTCGCCCGGGATCCCCAGCCGGCGGTCGGTGGCGGCGCCCACGCAGTACACCACCGCGTGATACGGCTCCCGCAGCCGCTCCACCGGCAGTCCGCCCGGGCCGCCCACCCGGACCCCGCCGAGGAAGCGCACCCGCTCGTGCTCCAGCACCGTTCTGAGGCTGCCCTGCAGCGACTTGATCTTCTCGTGGTCCGGAGCGACACCGTAGCGGACCAGGCCGTAGGGGCACGGCAACCGGTCCAGGACGTCCACGCACACTCCGGGGTCGCGCTGAACCAGGGTCTGGGCGGTGTAACACCCGCTCGGCCCCGAACCGACGACGGCGACACGCAGCACAGCGGTACTCCTTGCCCGAAGGAGGGTGTGCGGACGGTTCCAGCATGGCATCCCGGGGTCCGCAGCGGCAGGGGCCGGCGGGGTGACGCCGACGCGTGTCCGTTCGTATGGAATGCGATCATGCGGTTACGTTGCGTGTGTGCTAGAAGCATCCTTTCTTGATCTTTCTGATCGGGACGCGGAGGACGGCGCCGTGTCCGTGTGGCCCGCGTGGAAGGTGCGGGAGCACGGCGGCACGACGTCCTGGTACCAGGTCCTGCTGGCCTTCCCCGACGGCGCCCGGGTCGAGGCGCTGGCCGTCCTGCGTGACGGACGCGTCTCCATCGAGGACGTCAGCGCGCAGCCGGCCCTGTCCCTCACCGACCTGACGGTTTTCGCGCGATGGATCGAGGCGCCGCTGCTGGAGTCGTGCGGGGTGGCGGCGGGGCGGCCGTACGAGGACGGGGGCGACCGGCGGCCGGAGGAGCGGCACGAACGGGAGGCCGCCGGCAAGGGGCGGGAACGGGAGGCCGCCGGCACGGAGCCCGTGCCGGAAGCGGGCGGCATGGAGCGCGCCCCGCAAGCCGTCGCCCCCGAGCACGCACCAGAGGCCGCCGGCAGGGAACAGGCCCCGCAAGCCGTCGTCGCGGACCGCGCGCCGCAAGCCGACGGCAGGGAACGCGTACCGGAGGCAGACGGCGAGCAGGACAGTGCGCTGCACTACACGGGGCCGCGTCGTGCCCGGTCGGGTTGGCCGCGTGGCAACGAGGGCCGGCGGCTCGTCGCGCAGGAGTACCGCGCCGCCCAGCAGCAGGGCTCCGACCCGGTGCTCGCCGTGATGAGCGCGACCGGACACAGCCGTCGCCGCTCCCTCAGGCTGATCGCCCAGGCGCGGGACGCGGGGTATCTGACACCCCGTCATGTGCGCCGCCACTGAGGCGGGTTGCCGCCTCCTCAGGAGTGACTGGGCTGACCGGGTCGGCTGGGACGCTCTTCCGTGGCGAAGAACCGGGACAGGTCCTGTTCCCGCGCCTCGCCGCCCGTCACGCTCTCCGGCGGCACCCCCGACTCCCAGTCGAGCCCGTACCGCTGGAACAGTTCGGCCCGCAGCGCCCGAACGGGCATCGGCACGCCCGGCACCAGTGCCGAGTACACCGCGCCCATCAACAGGGCCCGCAGCAGCGGATAGTCGGCAAAGACGTCCTCGGAGCCGTACCGGGCGACGGTGTCGCTGAGCAGCTCCGACAGCCGGCGCTGCTCCGGGCACTGCACGAAGCCCTCCGCCTGCAGCAGCCCCGCCATGTGCTGGCGCATCAGCACCGGGCGGTCGCGGGCCAGCCCCAGGATCGCGTCGATGGTCCGGGCGAGCCGCTCCCGGCCGTCCTCGGTGCGCGGTTCCCGCTCCAGCGCCTCTTCCAGCGTGCGGTGCATCAGCCGGTGCACGGCGGACTGCACCAACTGGCGCTTGCCGGGGAAGTAGTACGACACCAGTCCGCGCGCCGACCCGGCCCGGTCCGCGATGTCGCCCAAGGTGGTCGCCTCGTAGCCGCGCTCGTCGACCAGTTCCACGGCGGCCTGCAACAGCCGCTCCCGGGAACGCCGCCGCAACTCTTCATTGACCGAGGCGCTGCGCGGGGACATCCTGTAACTCCTGCGTTGACTGGCTGCCAGCCAACTATACTCATCGCAGTGGGCGCCGCCGTGCGCGGGCCGCCCTGTCCAGGGCTGCCGTCCGTCTGGGGCGACGCGGGGGATCGTCTCAGACGGACGGTACCGGAACGAGTCCTTTTCGCCGCGCTGCCAGGGCGGCCGGCCGGTCCGCCGGCGGCCCCGGGCCTCAACCCACCAGGTCCAGCACGGGAAGCAGCGCGTCGGGCCGGTCCGTCACCGGCAGATGGTCGACGAAGTGCACCCGGCAGCCGAGCGCGGTCGCGCCGCCGTCCGCCTCCTTGCTGTCCCCGACCATCAGCACCTGCCGCGGATCGGCGCCCAACTCCGCACAGGCGGCGGAGAACAGCCGCGGGTCCGGCTTCTGCACGCCGTGCTCGTACGACAGCACATACGCGTCCACATACGGGTCCAGGCCGTGCTCGCGGAACACCGGCCGCAGGTCCCAGCCGACGTTGCTGACCACGCCGACGCCGATCCCGCGCTCGCGCAGCGTGCGCAGCACCTCGGCGGCGTCCGGGTACGGGACCCAGGCGGCGGGGGTCATGTGCCGTTCGTACAGCGCGTCGTGCAGCCCGGGGTCGGGCAGCGGCACCCGCCGGGACAGGCCCGTGTAGGCGGCCCGGTGCAGCTCCGCGCTCTCGTCCCGTACCGCCCAGACCTCGGTCAGATCCTCCGGCAGCTCCACCGGGTCCGCGCCGCCCGCGAGCGCACCGGCCTTCTCCAAGGCCCGTGCGGTCTCCAGCAGTTCGGGTTCGGGCAGGGTGTGCCCGGTCCGGGTCAGTACCGCACGCAGCCAGGACTCGGTGGACTCGACTCGGAACAGCGTCCCGGAGAAGTCGAACAATACGGCAGTCATGCGCTCGACCCTATCCGGGCCCGCCGGCAGACGTATCGGCGTGGCGACGGCGAAGCCACTCGTGCACCACCACGGCCAGGGTCACCAGCAACGCCCCGAACAACCAGCCGCCGAGCACGTCCGAGGGCCAGTGGACACCCAGCCACACCCGGGTGACGCCCACGCCCGCCACCGAGACCACGGCCGCTGCCACGGCCGTACGCCACCGGGCACGGCCCGGGCCGAAGCGGTGCAGCAGCCACAGCAGCAGTCCGCAGACCACGGTGGCCGTCATGGCGTGACCGGAGGGGAAGGCGGCGTAGTGGGCGGAGTCGAGGGGGTCCGGCCACACCGGGCGCGGCCGGCCGACGGCGTCCTTGACCGTCTGCTGCACGATCCCCGCGAGGGCCACGGTGGCCGCCAGCCACAGCGCCGTCCACCAGGCGGCGTACCGCCACACCAGCCACACCGCGGCCACCGCGCCCACCAGCCGCATGGTCAGCGGGTCCCACACCCAGTCCGTCAGCACCCGGAAGACGTGCGTGAGAACGTGGTCGCGGACTGCCCAGCGGTGGGTCGTTCGGGAGATGTCGCCGTCCATGCCGAGCAGTGGGTGCCAGTGGATCACGACCAGGACCGACAGCAGCGCGCAGCACAGGGTGAGGGCGGCTGCGAGGAGTGCGGCGGTGCGCAGGGTGCGTGGGCGGGGCGGGAGCGGGGCGGGGCTGTGACGCATGCCGCGATCCTTGTCGATCGGGCGGCCCGTGGCCACCAACCGGCGGGCCCGTGCGGCGTATCGTACGGTCGGCCTCAGCCGAGCGCCCGCAAGCCGGGAACCAGGGCCACCAGCACCGGGATCACCGGCACCAGTGCCGCGACCGCCGTCAGGCGCAGCCGGCGCAGTGCGGGGAGCCGGTCCGGGGGAGTCAGCAGTCGGTGCACACGCTGCGGCACATGGGCCTGAGGGGTGGGGCAGGGCCCGAACACGCCCCGTCCCTCGTTGAGTTCGACCAGCGCCAGCGCGGTCGTCAGCCTGCCGAAGCGCCGGGAGGCCATGTCGTCGGCGGCGAGCTCGACCAGCCGGTGCATCTCGTCGCGGAACGCGGCGAACACCGGCACCTGCGGGAACCCGCCCGCCAGCGCCGCCGAGCAGTGCAGCAGCCAGTCGTGCCGGGCCTGCGCGTGACCCTGCTCATGGGCGAGGAGCGCGTCCAGCTGACGCCCCTTCAGGCGACGCAGCGCGGCCGTCGTGATGACCAGCCGGGGTGCCGTACCGGGCAGCCACCAGGCGTCGGGCCGCTCGCCCTCCAGTACCACCAGCGGGCCGCTCGCCGGCTCCTCGCCCGGCAGCAACGGGGCCCGCACGAGGAGTCCGGCCCGGCGCGCGCGCCGCCGGGCACGGGCCCGTCCGACCTCGCGCGCCAGCATCGCGAGGTTCCACAGACCGCCGGCGGCGAGCAGGACGGCGGTGGCCGCCGCCCAGGGTCCGGCCGCGCCCAGGGCGTAGGCGTCCACGACGGCGCGCGGAGCCCGGGCGAAGACCTGCCCGCGCACTGCCTGCCAGGCCGCCGACGCGCTGAGCGTCATCGACAGCAGACAGCACAGCAGCACGGCCGCCACGACGCACTGCCACACCCAGAGGGCGACGACCGGTTCACGGTCCGGCCAGTCGGCCCGGGCGATCAGCCGCGGGGCGACGACGGCGGTCAGGGCGCCGAGCAGCAGCAGGGTCACGGGGACCATCATGGTCAGCACCCTATGAGCGCGAGGCCGCTCACGGGTACGGTCCGCGGCACCGAAGTGACGCAGACAACGCATCCGTGCCGGGCGGCCATGGGTCACATGGCTCACATGGTGAGCAGCATGGCCACCATCCCGATCCCCATGGACAGCCGGCAGGCCCGCGCCACCTCCGGCCGGTCGCCCCAGCCGGCCGGGCCGCCGCCGGCCCCGGCCGCCGGCACGGCGGCGGGCACCAGACGGGCGCCGGCGAGCAGCACGTACCCGGCGAAGTACGCGAGCAGCACGCCGGTCAGCAAGGGCACCCCGGAGCCGTCGTGTGCGTGGTGCGCGCCGGCCGGGGCCGTGGCCATCACGACC
The DNA here is from genome assembly GCF_055603265.1 of Streptomyces sp. NPDC037288. Taxonomy (NCBI): domain Bacteria; kingdom Bacillati; phylum Actinomycetota; class Actinomycetes; order Kitasatosporales; family Streptomycetaceae; genus Streptomyces; species Streptomyces sp. NPDC037288. The sequence goes on along the minus strand of NZ_JBVJVY010000041.1, from coordinate 34,256 downwards.
GCCATGTAGACCATCGCGGCGGCGCCCACGAGGTGGTGCAGATGATGCGGGGCGGCGCGCGCGGTCCACAGCGCACGCAGCGCCGCCGCGCCGAACACGGCCGCGTACACCGGCCACGCCCAGCTCGGCGGCGTGAACACCGCCGCCGGTACGGCCATCACGGCCATACCGAAACCCATGAGCGCCTCGCCGCCCGCGGCCCGGCGCTGCTCCTCGACACCGCTGCGCATCCGCAGCAGGCAGTACGCGCCGGTCGCGGCGCACAGCGCGACCAGCAGCCACGCTGCCGGCACCGGTCCGTGCACACGCACCTCCCCGCTCGACGGTGGGTCGAGGATGCGATGCCCACGCCATGCGGAGCGCACGCGAGCGCAAGGGTGTACACGGGGAGCACTCGCCGGAGCACGGCAGGTGGACGCGCAGGGGGAGCGTTGCCGGCGAAGGAAATTTTACGAGTAAAATACATGCTAAGTTGATGGTATGAGCAGTGCGATCCGCCACCGACTTCCCCTCGCCGGAGTGCTCCGTCTCGGACGACCCTCCGACATCTGGTTCAAGCCCGCGCTGAGTGCGGTCGCCGCGGTCGCCCCGCCCAACCTGACCCTGCTGGCGCTCGGCCGCCTCGACCTCGCGATGTACACGATGGCCGGGTCGCTGTGCGCCCTCTACGGTCACAGCAGGCCCTACGCCGCCCGCGCCCGCGTCCTCGCCTGCGTGGTGCTCGGCATGGTCGGGGGCCTCGCCGTCTCCCTGCTCGCCGCGTCGCTCACCTCCGATCCCGTCGTCCTGGTCGCCGTCGGCGCCGTCATGGCGGCCGTCCAGAAGGCAGCGTGCGACGCCACCCGGCTCGGACCGCCCGCGAACGTTGTCCTGACCTTCATCAGCTCCGCCTCGCTGTTCGCGCCGCAGACGGTGGGGCAGGTGCCGGCCCACGCCGGGCTGGCCCTGGCGGCCGGCGCCTGGGCCTGGCTGGTCGGCATGGCGCCCGGACTGCTCCGCCCGCACGGTCCCGAGCGCCGCGCCACCGCCCTGGCCCTGAACGCCGCCGCCGGGTACGCCGACACGCGCGGCACCGCCGACGGCCACGCCCGGGCCCGGGCCGTGGCCGCCGCCGCGGTCCACGCCGCCTGGCAGTCGCTGCTCGCTGCCGGCGCCCGGCCCGACCGCACCCGGCGCGCGCTCGAACGGCTCCTCGTCCGTGCCGAGGTCGCCCTCGCCGCCCCGGCCGACACCGACCCCGCACGGCTGCGCGCCTGGGCCCGCGCGCTCCGCGGTACCGGCCGGATACCGCGTGCCGGCTCCCCGTGCGAGTCCGCCGGCGAACTCCTCGGCGTGGACGCCGAACTCCCCCACCCCCGGCCGTCGTTGCCGCACCGCCTCGCCCTCCTCGCCCCGATCGCCGCGCGCACCGCGATCGGCTGCGCCCTCGCCGGCTACGCCTCCCTCGCGCTGGGGGTCGGCCGCCCCTACTGGGCCCTGGTCACCGCTGCCTCGCTCTACCAGGCCAACGTCACCCTCACCTTCGGTCGCGGTATCCAGCGTGTCGTCGGCAACGTCGCCGGCGTCCTGTTCTTCGCCGCGCTCGCCCCGCTCGCCCACCTCCACCCGGCCGCCCTGGTGCTGTGCACCCTGGCCCTGAACTTCGGCGCCGAGGCGCTGATCGGCCGCAACTACTGGCTGGGCAGCGTCTGCGTCACGCCCATGGCCCTGCTCGTCACCGAGTTCGCCCGCCCCCAGAACCCGGCCGAACTGATCACCCAGCGGGTCGCGGACACCCTGGTGGGCGCGCTGGTCGGCTTCGTCGTGGCCGTCGCCGTCACCAACCGGCGCGCGGGCGATCACCTCGAGCGCGCTCTGACGACCGCGGAACGCGCCCGCGAGAACGCCGCCCGGGTGCTGGCCGAGCCGCACCCGGCACCCCGCGCCCTGGAGTCCGTGCGGCGTCTCCTCGCCGCCGCCCTCGTCGACCTGCGCGCCACGGCCGACGCCGCGTCCGGCGAGTGGTGGCAGCGCGCCCTGCCCGAGGAGCGGGTCGCGCTCGCCGAACAGTCCGGACACCGTACGCTCGCGGCGACGGTACGACGCCAGGGGTTCGTACCGCGGACTCAGGACCAGGGCCAGAACCCGGGCCGGCCCCAGGACCAGGGCCAGGGCCAGGGCAGGACGACGGAGGACATACGGCCATGACGGCGACGAACGGCGAACGGACGCCGGCGGAGAACGCGTCCGGCGCGGACACCGTTCCCGACATGGGTCCCGCCCCCGACAGGGGCTCCGCCCCGCGCAGACCCGATCCCGTGACCGCGCCCGGCGCGGGCACCGGCGGCACCGGAGGCCGTCATGACACCGTCGCCGCCGTGGTCCGGCAGTGGCAGGCCGTCCACCCGGAGCTGGACACCGGGCCCATGGAGGTCATCGGCCGGATCAACCGCTGCGCGGCGCTGCTCCAGCAGGCGGAGGACGCGCCGCTGCGCCGGGCCGGGCTCAGCCGTCCCGAGTTCGACCTGCTGGGGGCGCTGCGCCGCACCGCGCACGAGCTGACCCCGGGTGAGCTGGTCCGGGAGACCTTCTCCTCGGGGGCCGCCGTCACCAAGCGGCTCAAGCAGCTGACCGAACGCGGTCTGGTCGAGCGGCGCGGCGACACCCGCGACCGGCGCGTCGCCCACGTCCGCCTCACCGACATGGGCCGCGACCTGGTCGACGGCATCCTCCCGGAGCAACTCGCCTACGAAACCACCGTGTTGTCCGCGCTGGCTCCGTCGGGCCAGGACGAACTAGCCGGCCTGCTGGCCGAGTTGCTGAGCCGCCTGGAGAGCCGCACGGGCACGCTGCGCGCCTAGCACGCGTGCCCGGTGCGGCGTTTCGTCACCGCCAACGTCAACCGGTTCGCGGGACTGCACGACACCCTCGCCAGGGGCACGTACTTCGACGCCGACCCGGCGCCCGCACACATCGATGCCGCCGGGGGCGCTGCGCCCGGGCTGCGGGCCCGAGGCGACGTTCACCACGCCGTGCTTCCACACACCGGAGGACGTCCCCGCCGCGTTCGCGGACGCCGGACCGAGACCGCACGGGCAGTGCGGCTTCGAAGGCGCGGCCCGGCTGATCGGCGAGGGCGCCTCCCGGATCCCGGACCCGCAGCACCGGGCGCTGGTCCCGGCGGCCCTGCGGCAGACCGAGTCCGTGCCCTCGCTGCCCGGCGTCAGGGGCCATGTGCTCACCACCGGGACCGGGCCCGAGGACGACGCCGGACGCTAGATCCCCGGCCGGTAGCGCAGCGGATGGTCCGCGGGGACCTCCACCAGGGCGATGCGGGTGCCGTCCGGGTCGGCGATCCACATCTCGACCAGGCCCCACGGCTCGCGCACCGGCGGCCGGACGACGTCGACGCCCTTCGCGCACAGCTCCTCGTGCGCGGCCGCCACGTCGTCCACCTGCAACCACAGCCGTACCGCGGGCGACGGCGGCGTCTCGGACCTCCCCGAGACCTCCAGGAAGCCGCCGCCGAGGAAGTAGACCGTCCCGCGCTCGGGGCCCGTACCGAACTCCCGGTAGACGGCGAGCCCCAGCTGCTCGGCGTAGAAGGCCCGTGAGCGCTCGGGGTCGGTGGGGGTGAGCAGGGTCCGGCTGCTGAGTACGTGCACCATGCAGGCGGAGCCTAGGGCAGGGTTACTCTCGACCCTGGCTCTGCCACGCCCGAGACCGAAAGGCCGCCTCATGGAAACCGCCGCCACCGGACCCACCTTCCGCGACGCCACCGACGCCGACGTCGACGCGCTGGTCGCGCTGATCGAGTCGGCCTACCGCGGGGACGCCAGCAGGGCCGGGTGGACCACCGAGGCGGACATCCTGCAGGGGCGGCGCACGGACCCGGACGACGTGCTGCAGGTGATCAAGTCGCCGGACAGCCGGTTGCTGACCGTGGAGCACGACGGCCGGATCGTCGCCTGCTGCCAGCTCGAACACCGGGGCGACCACGCCTACTTCGGCATGTTCGCGGTCAGCCCCACCCTGCAGGGCGCGGGCCTCGGCAAGACGGTCATGGCGGAGGCCGAGCGCCGGGCTCGCGAGATCTGGGGCGTCACCGAGATGCGCATGACGGTGATCTCCGTACGGGACGACCTGATCGCCTGGTACGAGCGCCGCGGCTACCGCCGTACGGGAAGGATGAGCCCCTTCCCGTACGGCGACGAGCGCTTCGGCATTCCGCAGTGCGCGGACCTGCAGTTCGAGCTGCTGGTCAAGAAGCTCGTGTGACCGTCAGGCCGTGAAGCGCCCCGTGCGCTTGATCTCCGGGAAGTCGGTCGTCGCGCCGTCCAGCTCCAGGGCACGCACCAGCCGCAGATGATCCTGGGTGTTGACGACCCAGCCGATGATCCGCAGCCCGGACGCGCGGGCGTGCTCGACGACCTCCAGGGTGAGCCGGCGGATGTTGAGGCAGACGGTCGCCGCGCCGACGGCGACCGCGCGCTCCACCACGTCCGTGCCGTACCGGCTGGCGACCAGCGCCGTGCGCACGCCCGGCACCAGCCGCGCGATCTCGGCGACCGCGTCGTTGTGGAAGGACGACACCTCCACGCGCCCGACCAGGTCGCGCTGGTGCATCACCCTCGCCAGCGCCCGGGCCGCCGCCACGTCCTTGATCTCGGCCTGCAGCGGCGTGTGCACCGTGTCCAGCACCTCCTCGAACACCGGCACCCGCTCGCCGCGGCCCGCGTCCAGGGCGCGCAGCTCGGCCAGGGTCTTGTCGGCGATCGGTCCGGTGCCGTCGGTCGTACGGTCCACCTCCGCGTCGTGCATGACGACCAGGGCGCCGTCCTTGCTCAGGTGCAGATCGAGTTCGATCAGGTCGAGGCCGGCATCCTGCGCGGCGACGAAGGAACGAAGGGTGTTCTCGGGCTCGACACCCATGACCCCGCGGTGACCGATGGTAAGGAAGTTCAAGGTTCAACTCGCTTCCGTCGACGGCGGCTCGGCGCGCGCGGGACGGGCGGACGCCGTCGTCCGCGCGGGCAGAGTCGCAGCCTAATGGCCGGGCCCCGTGATGAACCCGCATGTGCACGAGGCATCCGGGTGGGTGGCCGCCGTCGGCTGGCCGGAATCCGCCCCAGCCGTCACCCTGTCGTGGGCGAGTCCCCGCACCCTTGACCGCCCTGTGGCGTCCCGCGAGAGAAGCGGGAGCGCTCGGCGAAAGTGAGCGCCGTCACGGTTTACGGCAGGAAAAATATCGGTGACCAAGGGTGGAGGCAGAATAATTTCCTGAGCTTGCCTCTTGCTGGCTGAAACGGGGTATGCATACGGTGTCCTTACGTGAGCTTCTCCCGTGGAGGATGGGACATGACGGAAATTCTTGTGCAGGCGGGTGCGGAGGGACAGGTTTCTTCGCTGATCAGGGTGGTGGAGCACCCGGCCTGGCCCGTGCTCAAGGATGCCGTGGAGCAGATCCGGCCATGGCAGTCCAAGGACGGATCGATCGACTTCGAGGCCGAGGGCGCCCCGGCCACGGCGGACGCCGAGGCCGCCGTACGGCGTGTCGTCGACGCGGTCGAAGAGCTGTCCCCGCTGCTCCCGCACGACGTGGCCTACCACCAGGCCCTCGTGAAGGACCTGCACCGCTGGGCCGAGGGCGGCTTCCAGGTGCCGGACTTCCTGGACTCCCTGCTGGCCTTCCAGCCCGCCGCGCACCGCGCGGACGGCCTGCAGCACCTGGTCGTCTTCCCGATGTACACGCAGAACGGCAACCCGGACCGCAACCTGGAGGCGGTCGTGCTGCGCATGGTCTGGCCCGACTGGCTGGCCGAGCTGGAGCGCACCCGCTACGACAACCCGCTGTTCTGCGGCATCACCTTCGAGGACTTCACCTCCGGCTACGACACCAACTCCGCGGTCCTCTTCCCGGAGACCATCGCCGTACGCGAGGCGCCGGAACGATTCTCCTGGGGTGGCATCTTCTGCGACCGCGAGGCCGCCCGCTTCCGCCGGGTCAGCGACGCCGCCGTCGACATCCTGGGCCTCCAGCTGCCCGAGGACATCGCCGCCATGGTCCACGACCAGAAGCGCTGCGAAGAGGCCTTCGTGCTGTGGGACATGGTCCACGACCGCACCCACAGCCACGGCGACCTGCCGTTCGACCCGTTCATGATCAAGCAGCGCCAGCCGTTCTGGATGTACGGCCTCGAGGAGCTGCGCTGCGACCTCACCGCCTTCAAGGAGGCCGTGAAGCTGGAGGCGGACGGCGTCCCGCAGGCCCGTGACGTGCAGTACGCGGTGCTCTTCGACCGCATGTTCCGCTTCCCGGTCACCGGTGACCGCAACCGCAACTACGACGGCCTCGGCGGTCAGCTGCTCTTCGCCTACCTGCACAAGCACGACGTCCTCCGCTGGACCGACAACAAGCTCTCCATCGACTGGGAGCGCGCCCCGCAGGTGACCAACCAGCTGTGCGCCGAGATCGAGAAGCTCTACAAGGACGGCATCGACCGTCCGAAGCTGGTGCACTGGTTCGCCGGCTACGAGCTGGTCCGCACCTACCTCCCCCCGCACCCCGGCTCCAAGTGGGCCAAGGGCCCGGAGGCGCTGGACCTGACCCAGCCGCCGCGCAAGCTGGTGGACGACGTGCTTCCGGACGAGTTTCCGCTGAGCATGTTCTACGAGGCCCTGTCCAAGAAGCTGAAGAATGTGATCGCCTCCACCAAGGGCATCACGGCGGACAGCGCCGAGCCGGTCGCCGCGTGAGCGACCGCGTCCAGAACACTGCTGCAGAGGGGAAGAACATGGGGAACGGGGCGAACGGGCCGCTCAGCGGCGCCGTGATCGCGGTGGCCGGTGCGGGCGGACCCGCCGGGCGCGCGACCCTGCTGCGTCTGGCCGAGGCCGGGGCGACCGTCGTCGGTGCGGACAACGACCCGCAGCGACTGTCGGAGGCCGTGGACGCGGCGCGGTACGCCTCCGGCGGCGCCACCGTCACCGGCGACACGGTGGATCTGCTCAACCTCCAGTCCACCCGGGACTGGGCCGCCCACGTCGAGAAGGACTTCGGGCGCGTCGACGGCCTGGTGCACCTGGTCGGCGGCTGGCGCGGCAGCGAGACCTTCACCAAGACCAGCCTCGACGACTGGGACTTCCTGGAGCTGCTGCTCGTCAAGACCGTGCAGCACACCTCCCTGGCCTTCCACGAGGCGCTGCAGCGCAGCGAGCGCGGCCGGTACGTCCTGATCAGCGCGGCCGGGGCCAGCAAGCCGACCGCCGGCAACGCCGCGTACTCCGCCGCCAAGGCCGCGGCCGAGGCGTGGACGCTGGCCATGGCCGACTACTTCCGCAAGGCCGGGGGTGAGGGAGGTCCCACGTCCGCGGCTACGATCCTGGTGGTGAAGGCGCTGGTGCACGAGGCGATGCGCGCCGAACGCCCCAACGCGAAGTTCGCGGGTTTCACGGACGTCAAGGACCTCGCCGAGGCCATCGAGGGCGTCTGGAGCAAGCCCGCCGCCGAAGTGAACGGAAACCGTCTGTGGCTGACCGAGAAGCCGTGAACCCTCCCAAGACCGACGCGCGTCGCCACCACGACCCGCAGGTCCGCGGTTTCGCCAGTGACAACTACGCCGGAGCCCACCCGGAGGTGCTGGCCGCCCTGGCCCTGGCCAACGGCGGCCACCAGGTGGCGTACGGCGGGGACGAGTACACCGAGAACCTCCAGCGGATCATCCGCGGCCACTTCGGGGCCACCGCGGAGGCCTTCCCGGTCTTCAACGGCACCGGCGCGAACGTGGTCGCGCTCCAGGCGGTCACCGACCGCTGGGGCGCGGTGATCTGCGCCGAGAGCGCGCACATCAACGTCGACGAGGGCGGCGCGCCCGAGCGCATGGGCGGCCTGAAGCTGCTCACCGTCCCCACGCCCGACGGCAAGCTCACCCCCGAGCTGATCGACCGGCAGGCCTGGGGCTGGGAGGACGAGCACCGCGCCATGCCGCAGGTGGTGTCGATCACCCAGAGCACGGAGCTGGGGACCCTCTACACCTCCGAGGAGATCCGCGCGATCTGCGAGCACGCCCACGCCCGCGGTATGAGGGTGCACCTGGACGGCTCCCGGATAGCCAACGCGGCCGCCTCGCTGAACGTGCCCATGCGAACGTTCACCAACGCGGTCGGTGTCGACCTGCTCTCGCTGGGTGGGACCAAGAACGGCGCCGTCTTCGGCGAGGCGGTCGTGGTCATCAACCAGGACGCGGTGCGGCAGATGAAGCACCTGCGCAAGATGTCGATGCAGCTGGCCTCCAAGATGCGGTTCGTGTCGGTGCAGCTGGAGGCGCTGCTGGCGAAGGACCTGTGGCTGCGCAACGCCCGGCACGCCAACGAGATGGCGCAGCGGCTCGCCGAGGGCGTGCGCGCGGTGCACGGTGTGGAGATCCTCTACCCGGTGCAGGCGAACGGCGTCTTCGCAAAGCTTCCGCACGAGGTGAGCGAGCGGCTGCAGAAGCGCTTCCGGTTCTACTTCTGGGACGAGGCCGCCGGGGTCGTGCGCTGGATGTGCTCCTTCGACACCAGCGAGGAGGACGTCGACACCTTCGTGGCCGCGCTCAAGGAGGAGATGGCCCGCTAGTCGGCAGAGATGCATAAGTATGCGGTCACTCGATAAGTCATTGACTGTCGAGTGGCCGCATTCCTATGCTCTGCGGGCATGGAGCTGATCCAGAACACCGCCGACCTGTCCGCGTACTTGGCCGCCGACGACGCCATCGACTTTCACCATCCCGTGGTCCGGGAGACGGCCGGGCGGCTGGCCGCAGGAGCGGCCGACTCGTATGCCTATGCACGAGCCGCCTACGAATTCGTACGGGACACCATTCCGCACTCCCAGGACTCCGGCGATCTCCGCGTCACCTGGCGCGCCTCCGACGTCCTGCGGCTGGGCACCGGCATCTGCCACGCCAAGGCCCACGCGCTGGCGGCCCTGCTGCGTGCCGAGGACATCCCCACCGCCCTGTGCTACCAACGGCTGACGCACGACGACGGCACCGGTCATGTCCTGCACGGCCTGGTCGCCGTCCGCTTCCACGGCGCCTGGCACCGGCAGGACCCCCGCGGGAACAAGCCCGGCGTGGACGCCCGGTTCTCCCTGGACGGCGAGCGTCTGGCATGGATCCCCGACCCCGCGGCCGACGAGCGGGACCACCCCCTCCTGTACGCCGCACCGCACCCGGTCGTCCTCGAGGCCCTGAAGGCGGCCCCCGACCGCGCCTACCTGTGGAAGACGCTGCCCGACTCGTTGTGAGGCGGTGTCCGCCACGCGTGCTCGGGGGGGGAGCAGCCGAGGTCGCGGCGCACTGAAGGTCGCGCCGGTCCTCGGGTGGCGAGGTCGGCTGGGCGGGACGTCGATTCCGGCGCGCGGCAGCCGGATTCCGCCGAACGTGGAGACCCTGTCGGTCCCGGCGTCAAGAGTCCGCTGAGTCGGACGCCGAGTTCTGGCGCGTGGGTGTGGGAGCGCGCTGAGTACGAGGGTCGCGCCGGTGCCCGAGTGCCCGAGTGCCCGGGTGGGGAGGTCGGCTGGGCGGGACGGCGAGTGGCGGCAGCAGCGCGTCGAACAGGAGGGTCGCGCTGGTCCGGGCCCCAGTCCGCTGAGCGGAGCCGATCAGGAAGCGGATCGGGCCGGGCGGCTGCCGCGATGGTGCCGGGTGTCCGTGCCGCTACGCCCGCTCGAAGCTGCGGCGCAGTGAAGCCGACGGCTCCGCAGCTCCCAGGGGCGGGCGCGGGCTGCGGTTCGGTATGCGGCTCCGCCGTGTGGGCGCGACCAGCCCCCGCCGGTCCCCGGCCGAAGCGCCGCGGGTCAGTGCGCCTCGGCCGTGCGCAGCTGCTCCACCGTCGGTGCCGTACCGCCCAGGTGGGCGGGCAGCCACCAGGTGTCCTCGGGGCCCTTGGGGCGGCCCGGGTAGGCGCGCTGGGCGGCCTCCAGCAGCTCCTGGACGGCCTCGCGCAGCCGGCGGGTGATGGCGCCGGCGTACTGGTCGCGGGGTGCCTCGACCGCTTCGCCGACGCGGATGGTGACGGGCAGATGGTCCCGCTTGAAGTTGCGGGGGTGGCCCTTCGTCCACAGCCGCTGGGTGCCCCACACCGCCATCGGGATCAACGGCACGCCGGCGTCCTGCGCGAGGCGGGCCGCACCGGACTTGAAGCTCTTGAGGGTGAACGACTGCGAGATCGTGGCCTCCGGGAATACCCCGATCACCTCGCCGGAGCGCAGCGAGTCCAGCGCGTGGGCGTAGGCCGCCTCGCCCTGCGTGCGGTCCACCGGGATGTGCTTCATCCCGCGCATCAGCGGTCCCGAGATCCGGTGGCGGAAGACGGAGTCCTTCGCCATGAAGCGCACCAGACGCTTCTGCGGCAGGGCTGCCAGGCCGTCGAAGATGAAGTCCAGGTAGCTGATGTGATTGCTCACCAGCACGGCGCCGCCCGAGCGTGGGATGTTCTCCGACCCCTGGCAGTCGATCTTCAGGTCCCAGACCTTGAACAGCGTCTTGGCGAAACCGATGACGGGACGGTAGACCAGCTCTGCCATGGGCGGGGTGGGCCCTTTCTGCTCTGCTCGGGAAAGGGGGCTCCCGGCGGGAAGTTACGCAGCCGTAGGTTTACGGCGTCTCGCAGATCGTGCCCGAAGAACGGACGGGTAGCCAGTCCTGGTGCCCCACGGCGGCGAGATCCTCGTCACGTCGGCCCACATCCCGCCTAGGATCTTTAAGTCCCCTTTACCCCGCTTGCTCCGCCCGGACGGCGGCCCTCCTCAGAAGGAGGAACAACTCGCACCCCAGGCAGTACCCGAACGCCGCGTTCAGGAAAGCGGCGGCGAGCGCCGCCCCGGTCGCGGCCAGCCCCAGCCACTGCGGTCCCACGGTGAACCCGACCAGCCCGAGCCCCGCGAAGACCAGCCCCACCGCCTGCGCGAACCGCGGCGGCTCCGGCGCCTCGAACTCCTTCGGTGGTCCGAGCCGCGGCCGTACGGCCGTGCGGAACGCCCAGCCGTACGGCGAACGCCGCACACCCGCGGCGGCGCCCAGCGCGAACGCGAGCGTCTGCCAGCCCAGCACCCAGGGGTTCTGCAGGCTCAGGGCCACGGCCAGAACGGCCGTCGTGACGGCCGCCCCGAAGCGCGGCCCCCTCGCATCGATGTCCATGAACCCAGCATTCCGCAGCGGCAACACCGCGGGAGACGGGAATCTTTGCAGTCTCGTGAATGCTTGTGCAGATGATGACCGGAACGGTGGTGTGCGTGGCGGTGCTCGCCCTGGCGAGCGCCTTCGGAGTGCTGTACAAGCGGCGGAGCGGGAGAGTGCGGGTGCGCGGGCGGGACGAGGAAAAGCGGCTGGGCACGGCCGAGCTGGGCGGCGCGCTCGGTGAACGGGCCACGCTGGTCCAGTTCTCCAGCGCGTTCTGCGCCCCCTGCCGCGCCACCCGGCGCATCCTCGGCGAGGTCGCGGACATGGTCCCCGGAGTGGCGCACGTCGAGATCGACGCCGAGGCCCGTCTGGACCTCGTACGTGAACTGCAGATCCTGAAGACGCCCACCGTCCTGGTCCTGGACGCCGCCGGCCGTGTGGTGCGGCGCGCCACCGGACAGCCCCGCAAGGCCGATGTCATCGCCGCCCTGGGTGAGGCAGTGTGAGGGGGCCTCAGGAGGGGGCGCGGCGCTTTCCGGATCCCGGAACGTGCTTGACTGCCCGCACCCTCTATCGTCAGCCTGACCGTATGCCGATCGAACTCCTTCTCTACGGGCGGGTCCACGTCGACCTCGCCCGCACCGCGAGCGCCACCTGTCCGGGCTGTTGAGCACCGACGGACCAGCTCGCGACCTCCAGCAGAAGGACAACTCCATGACGGCCTCGCCCGACCTCGGCACCGTTCAGCTCGCCTCTCCCGACCTGTTGCGCTCGACCTTCCGCCGGCATGCCGCCGGTGTGGCGGTGATCACCGCGCGCGGTGACGCCGGCCCGGTCGGCTTCACCGCCACCTCCCTCACCTCCGTCTCCGCCGAGCCCCCGCTCCTCTCCTTCGGCATCGGCACGGGCGCCTCCAGCTGGCCCGCTATCGCCGAGACGGAGCACATAGGAGTCCACATACTCGGTGAGCACCAGAGCGGGCTGGCCGCCACCTTCGCCCGCAGCGGCGCCGACCGCTTCGGCGCACCGACCGTGTGGCGCGAGGGCCCGGAAGGCGTACCGGTGCTCGACGACGTGCTCGCCTGGCTGGTCTGCCGGATCGTCGGCCGGATTCCCGCCGGTGATCACCGCATCGTGCTGGCCGAAGTGGTTCTGGGCGACCCCACGGGCGCCGGCCGCCCCCTCCTCTACCACCAGGGCCGCTTCAACGGCCTGCGGGATTGATCACGGCTGTCTGGTCCTGCGAAGCCGTCGAGTTCCGGTTACGCTGCGTTGCGAAGGTCACAGTTCAAAGCGCTTGCTTAGCGGGCGGGAACTGGGTGTACTGCTGAGTAATATTTCGGTCGGAGCGCGCGGACGCCCCGACCGGGATCGGCCGCTTGAGGCGCCTATGCTGCCTGCAAGAGGCAGCCCGGAAATGACGATGCAGTAGGAGAGCCGGCGTGAGCTTGAGGATCGTTGTCACTGTGAAGTACGTGCCCGACGCCACTGGCGACCGGCACTTCGCCGATGACCTGACCGTCGACCGCGACGACGTGGACGGTCTGCTCTCCGAACTGGACGAGTACGCGGTCGAGCAGGCGCTGCAGATCGCGGAGGACGCGGACGACGCCGAGGTCACGGTTCTGACCATCGGCCCCGAGGACGCCAAGGACGCGCTCCGCAAGGCTCTCTCGATGGGTGCCGACAAGGCCATCCACGTCGAGGACGACGACCTGCACGGCACCGACGCCATCGGCACCTCCCTGGTGCTGGCCAAGGCGATCGAGAAGGCCGGCTTCGACCTGGTCGTCTCCGGCATGGCCTCCACCGACGGCACCATGGGTGTCGTCCCCGCGCTGGTCGCCGAGCGTCTCGGCGTCCCGCAGGTCACCCTGCTGTCCGAGGTCTCGGTCGAGGACGGCGTGGTCAAGGGCCGTCGCGACGGTGACGCCGCCTCCGAGCAGCTCGAGGCGCAGCTCCCGGCGCTCGTCTCCGTCACCGACCAGTCGGGCGAGGCCCGCTACCCGTCCTTCAAGGGCATCATGGCGGCCAAGAAGAAGCCGGTGGAGTCCTGGGACCTGTCCGACCTGGACATCGAGGCCGAGGAGGTCGGCCTGGACGGTGCGTTCACCAAGGTCGAGGCCGCGAACGAGCGCCCGGCGCGCACGGCCGGCACCATCGTCAAGGACGAGGGCGAGGGCGGCAAGCAGCTCGCTGAGTTCCTCGCGAGCCAGAAGTTCATCTAAGGGCTCGCCCCCGCTGACCGCCCCTCAACTTCGTTACGCAGGAGAGCAATCCCATGGCTGAAGTTCTCGTCTACGTCGACCACGTGGACGGTGCCGTCCGCAAGCCCACCCTCGAACTGCTGACCCTGGCCCGCCGCATCGGCGAGCCCGTCGCCGTCGCGCTGGGCAACGGCGCCGCCGACACCGCCGCCACGCTCGCCGAGCACGGCGCGGTGAAGGTCCTCACCCACGACGCGTCCGAGTACGCCGAGTACCTGGTCGTACCGAAGGTGGACGCCCTGCAGGCCGCCTACGAGGCCGTCTCCCCGGCCGCCGTGCTGGTCCCGTCCTCCGCCGAGGGCAAGGAGGTCGCCGCCCGTCTGGCGCTGCGCATCGGCTCCGGCATCATCACCGACGCCGTCGACCTGGAGGCCGGCGACGAGGGCCCGGTGGCCACCCAGTCGGTGTTCGCCGCGTCCTTCACCACCAAGTCCCGTGTCATCAAGGGCACCCCGGTCATCACGGTCAAGCCGAACAGCGCCGCCGTCGAGGCCGCCCCGGCCGCCGGTGCGGTCGAGGCCCTGTCCGTGACCTTCTCCGACAAGGCCACCGGCACGAAGATCACCGGCCGTACGCCGCGTGAGTCGACGGGCCGTCCGGAGCTGACCGAGGCCGCGATCGTGGTCTCCGGTGGCCGTGGCGTCAACGGCGCCGAGAACTTCTCGATCATCGAGGCGCTGGCCGACTCCCTCGGCGCGGCCGTCGGCGCCTCGCGTGCCGCCGTCGACGCCGGCTGGTACCCGCACACCAACCAGGTCGGCCAGACCGGCAAGTCGGTCTCGCCGCAGCTGTACATCGCCAACGGCATCTCCGGCGCGATCCAGCACCGCGCCGGTATGCAGACCTCGAAGACCATCGTGGCCGTCAACAAGGACGCCGAGGCCCCGATCTTCGAGCTGGTCGACTACGGCGTGGTCGGCGACCTCTTCGACGTCGTCCCGCAGCTGACCGAGGAGATCAAGGCCCGCAAGGGCTGAGCCCCTCCCTGGCTCGACGAGGCCCCTGTGACCGGCGCGGTCACGGGGGCCTCGGTGCATCCTGGTGACGATCCGCCGGATGCCGACCAGGGTCCGGACGGGGTGTTGACCAGCGAGAATCACACAGATAACTTCGTTCTACGGATTATTGATTCCGTACAGCGGAAAATTGGAGGGTGTGGGATGGGTCAGCAGGAGAAGGTGGCGACGAGCCTCGCGGGCGCCGTCAGCGAGGAGATCAGCGCCTCCCTCGCACCGGTCGACGCGGAGCTGGAGCGCCGCTACCCCGGGGACCCCGGCACCCGGCAGCCCGTCCACACCGTCTACGTCCCCGGTGACGCCTTCGCCGCCGACACCATCCGCTCCTGGGGCGACCAGGCGCTCGCCGCCCTCGACGAACACGCCCCGGACGCCGCCTCCTTCGCGGCGGTCCTCGGCCTGTCCGACGAACTGGCCGAGCCGGTCTACTCCCGCGTCCGCGCCAAGCTGGAACGCGAGCCCGTCGAAGACCTGCGCGTCGACTTCGAGGACGGCTACGGCCCCCGCCCCGACGCCGAGGAGGACGCGACGGCGGCCCGCGCGGCCCGTCTGATCGCGGAGGCCCACAAGAACGGCACGGCGGCGCCGTACATGGGCATCCGCATGAAGTGCATGGAAGCGGCGGTACGCGACCGGGGCATCCGCACCCTCGACGTCTTCCTCAGCGGCCTGATCGAGGCCGGGGGTCTGCCCGAGGGCCTCGTCCTCACCCTGCCGAAGGTGACGTACCCCGAGCAGGTCACCGCCTTCGTCCGCCTTCTGGAGGCCTTCGAGAAGGCGCACGGCCTGGACGCCGGCCGGCTCGGCTTCGAGATCCAGATCGAGACCAGCCAGTCCATCCTGGCCACCGACGGCACCGCCACCGTCGCCCGGATGATCCAGGCCGCCGGGGGCCGCGCCACCGGGCTGCACTACGGCACCTTCGACTACAGCGCCTGCCTCGGCGTCTCCGCGGCCTACCAGGCCAGCGACCACCCCGCCGCCGACCACGCCAAGGCGATCATGCAGGTGGCCGCCGCGGGCACCGGCGTCCGCGTCTCCGACGGCTCGACGAACGTCCTCCCGGTCGGCCCGACCGCCAAGGTCCACGACGCCTGGCGCCTCCACTACGGCCTCACCCGCCGCGCCCTCGCCCGCGCCTACTACCAGGGATGGGACATGCACCCCGGCCACATCCCCACCCGCTACGCCGCCGTCTTCGCCTTCTACCGCGAGGGCTTCGAGCAGGCGGCGGGCCGCCTCGCCCGCTACGCCAACCACGCCGGCGGCGACGTCATGGACGAGCCCGCCACCGCCAAGGCCCTCAGCGGCTATCTGCTGCGCGGCCTGGACTGCGGCGCCCTCGACATCGCCGAGGTCGCCCGCCTCACCGGGCTGACCCGCGCCGACCTGGAAGGCTTCGCGGCGCCCCGTCGCGGTGACCTCACCGCCTCCGCGAAGTGAGGTGCTGCCGACAGCACCTCGAACGGTGCTGATCCCGGAAAGATCATGACGGCCGGGCTGCGGTCACGGCCGGCGTCGTGGGCCTGCTCGCCCCCGGCGCCGCCGCGGCCGTCCGGCCACAGCACGCGCTCGCCTCCGGGGCCACGACACCCCTTGACCGCAAGAGTGGAAACTGCGGCGGCACCCGCTCGGACCGGTACAGCGGCGACGGCTTCTCCTGCTTGCCGTGGAACGGACCTCCGGGCCGGCCGACCCGGGTCACGTCAGGGACCGGCCTGCCGCCCGTCGGCGTACGGCTCCAGCCCCGACTCCGTCACCCACTTCTGCTCGGCGAACAGCCTTGTGCCCCGCGCGCACAGGCCGGCGTCCCGGCGTGCCCGCGTGCAGAACTCCTCTGGCGTGACCCCGAACAGCTCGCGCAACGGCGCAGACGCGACCAGGAGTTCGGTGATCAGGGCGCGCTGGTCGCCGGGGTGACGGCGCGGCGCGTCGCAGCCGTTGTGCAGCACCCCGTGCCGGTTGACGTAGGCGTACGCCCCCGCGAGCACGGAACCGTCCGGCAGCTCGATCCGCACGTCCGCCGCGGGCAGCCAGGCCCGCCGGAAGTTGCCGTCCCTCAGCGGCACGCCCTCGCTGGCGTCGATCACCTCCAGCTGGTGGCGGTCCAGCCAGATGACGTACAACTCACGTAAGCAGCGAGGCGACCTGACCGGCGAGGCGGAGAGATAGCCCAGGCGGCTGACGTGCGCGGAGACGCCCACGTCGAGGCCGGTCACCCGGGTCCGCACCATGGGCAGCGGGGAGCCGATCCCGAACTCCGCCATCTTGTGGCGCAGTTGGCCGGGGCAGGCGTTGGAACCGACGGCGAGGACCGGCACCCGGTCGTCGTACAGCAGGTGCTCCAACGGGAGCATCCGGTCGCCGTGCAGGACTCCGGAGTCGGCGGGCCAGGCACCGGGGTAGCTCAGCGGATGGTCGCGGGGGGCGTCGGCCAGGCCGAGTTCCCCCAGGGTGCGGCCGGTCACGGGCGGCTCAGTCGGCCGGCGGCAGCTCGCCCGAGCCGCGCGTGATCAGCCGGGTGGGCAGCTCGATGCGCTCCGGGGCGACGAGCCCGCCGTCCAGCTGACGGAAGAGGCGCTCGGCGGCGGTACGGCCGAGGGCGGCCGAGTCCTGGGCGACCACCGTGACGCCCGGCTGGAGCAGATCGGCCAGTTCGATGTCGTCGAAGCCGACGAGGGCGACCTGACGGGCGTGCTCGGCGAGGACCCGGATCACGGTGACCGTCACCCGGTTGTTGCCCGCGAAGACCGCGGTGACGGGCGCGGGCCCGGAGAGCATCTCCTCCGCCGCCCGGCGCACCCGCTCCGGATTCGTCTGCCCGAGGGACATCCAGGCGTCCTCGACCGGTATCCCCGCGTCCTCCATGGCCGCCCGGTAGCCGCGCAGCCGTTCGGCGGCGGTGTGGATGCGCGGCATGTCGCCGATGAACCCGATCCGGCGGTGCCCGTGCGCGATCAGATGGGCGACGCCGTCCCGGGCACCGCCGTAGTTGTCGGAGAGGACCACGTCGGCGTCGATGCGCCCGGCCGGCCGGTCGACGAACACGGTCGCCACGCCCGCCCTGATCTCCGGTTCGAGATAGCGGTGGTCGTCACCGGCCGGGATCACCACCAGACCGTCCACCCGCCGTGCGCACAGGGCCAGCGCCAGCTCCTGCTCGCGCTCCGGGTCCTCGGCGCTGGAGCCGTTGATCAGCAGGGCGCCGTGGGCCCGGGCCACCTCCTCGACGGCGCGGCTGAGCGGGCCGTAGAAGGGGTCGGCGAGGTCCTCTAGGACCAGGCCGATGCTCGCCGTACGGCCCTTGCGCAGCACCCGGGCGCTGTCGTTGCGGCGGAAGCCCAGCGCCTCGATCGCCTCCTGCACCCGGCGCTCGGTGTCCGGGGTGACGCCGGGCTCGCCGTTGACCACCCGGGAAACCGTCTTCAGACCGACCCCGGCCCGCGCCGCCACGTCCTTCATCGTCGGGCGGTTGCCGTAACGGGTACCGGGAAGGCTGTCTGCGCGGCGGGTGGTCTCGGGCACGGTGCGGTGTCCTGTCCTGTCGTACGAGTTGTCCGACTTGTCAGCGGCATGGTGCGTCGATCCTCGGTTTGTATGAGGATGTGGCGTCGAGCATAGAGCCTGGACAACGTTGTCAGATGCGAGAGACACTGTCCACCGCTGTCTCCGGCCTGCGCCCCCACCGCTTGACCGGCCTGCCTTTCCTTGGTTTGCGAGCTTCAACGGGGAGTCTGACTCTGATGCACACCGACCTCGTGGCGGCCCTGGACATCGGCGGTACCAAGATCGCCGGCGGTCTCGTGGACGGCCGCGGACGGATCCTGGCCCGAGTCCAGCGCGCCACACCCGCCCAGCAGGACGGCGAAACGGTCATCCGGGCGGTGGAGGAGGTACTCGCCGACCTCGCCGGGTCGCCGCTGTGGGGGCGGGCGCATGCCGTCGGCATCGGCAGCGCCGGCCCGGTGGACGCCTCGGCGGGCACCGTCAGTCCGGTGAACGTGCCGGGCTGGCGCGACTTCCCGCTGGTCGAGCGGGTGCGCATGGCCACCGGCGGTCTCCCGGTCGAGCTGATCGGCGACGGCGTCGCGATCACGGCCGCCGAGCACTGGCAGGGGGCCGCCCGCGGCCACGACGACGCGCTGTGCATGGTGGTGTCGACCGGCGTCGGCGGCGGCCTGGTGCTGGGCGGGAAGCTGCACCCCGGGCCGACCGGCAACGCCGGGCACATCGGTCACATCAGCGTCGACCTCGACGGCGACCCGTGCCCGTGCGGCTCGCGCGGCTGCGTGGAGCGGATCGCCAGCGGCCCCAACATCGCCCGCCGCGCCCTGGAGCAGGGCTGGCGCCCCGGCCCCGACGGCGACACCTCGGCCGCCGCGGTGGCCGCCGCGGCCCGCGAGGGCGACCCGGTCGCCGTGGCCTCCTTCGACCGGGCGGCCCGGGCGCTGGCCGCCGGCATCGCGGCCACCGCGACCCTGGTCGAGATCGACATCGCGGTGATCGGCGGGGGCGTCGGCAAGGCGGGCGACATCCTCTTCACGCCCCTGCGCAAGGCACTCACCGACTACGCGACACTGTCCTTCGTGCAGCGACTGACGGTCGTGCCCGCGCAGATGGGGACGGATGCGGGGCTGGTCGGCGCGGCGGCGGCGGCGCTGGCGCGCCGGCCGGACGCTACGGCGGGGGTGTGAGCCGTAGCGCTGCTCGCTGGGTGCTGCTGTCAAGGTGCCGGTACTGCGGTCGCCTGAGGGGCGCGGGGAACTGCGCGACCAGCCCCCACGCACCCGCGGCCGCGTAGGGTCTCAGGCGTCCGCTTGGCTGGGCGGCGTCAGCAGTCGCACCCGCAGCCGCGTAGGCTCAGCCGCCCCCACGGGCGGGCGCCGTCAGCAGTTCACGCTCGCGTTCGCCCAGTCCGCGTGGTCGGAGTCGTTTCCGTCTCCCGCGTCGGTCACGACCAGGTGGACGACCTGGGCGCCGGTGACGTCGGCGGCGAGGGGCTGGGCGGGCATCGCGTTGGTCAGGACGCCCGTCGAGGCCACCTTCGTGCCGTCCGCCCAGATCTCGAAGGCGACGCTGCCGTTGGTGCCCTTCTCGTCGTCGACGCCGACGTCCGCGGTGACCTTCGAGCAGGCCTTGCCGGTGTAGAAGGAGACGTCGCTCGGTGCGTGGGCGCCGAGGCCCTTGGGGTACACGGTGCCGCCGATGGTGATCGGATGGCCGTCGCCCGCGGCACTCTCCCCGTTGCTGGTGTCGCGTTCCACCGGCCCCCAGCCGCTTGTCGCCGACAGCCACGTCAGGTCGCTCAGGTACGACGTCCCGGCGGGCGGCCGTACCACGACGGACGCGGTCAGCGGGAGGGCGCTGGTGACGCGCTCTCCGGCCGGTGAGCGGTAGTCCGCCCGGAGTGTGAGGTCGTAGGGACCGGCCGGGGTGCCGGGCGGGACGGTGACCGTCCAGGCGGTGCGCAGGGTCCGGCCGGTGGCGAGGGTGGTGGCCGTGGTCGGCGAGGCGGGCCGTACGGTCCAACCGTCGGGGCCGGTCAGGGACACGGACACGTGGTGCGCGGAGGTACGGCCGAGGTCGGTGACGGTGCTGGTCAGCGTGGCTGGGGCGGCGGCCTCCAGCAGTGCGCCGCCGTCCAGGCCCAGTTCGGCGGCGGGCGGGTTGCCGGCCCAGCGGGGGTCGGCCGAGACGCGCAGCAGGACCGTGCCGTGGGCGGGGACGGTGGCCGCGATGGTGCCGGCGGTGTTGTAGGCGCGGTGCTGCCACAGATCCCGCAGGGTGTAGGCGGGGGCGTCGGACAGGCCGACGGCGGCGGCGGTGGTGGCGATCCGCTGTGCGGTGCCCGACTCGTTGAACAGGGCCACCGCGCGGCTGCCGTCCTTCATCTCCTTGGCGATGACCAGGCGTCCGCCCGCGGAGGAGACGACCGTGCCCTGCTTGCCCAGCGGGTCCTGGTCGACGGCGATGACCTCCTTGTTGTCCAGGATGTCGAAGGTCGCAGGTGAGGCCTTGCGCAGATCGGTGCCGATGAGCAGCGGCGCGGCCATGACCGACCAGAGGGAGAAGTGGGAGCGGTACTCGGTGTCCGTCATGCCGCCGTTGCCGACCTCCAGCATGTCGGGGTCGTTCCAGTGACCGGGCCCGGCGTACGGCGCGAGGGGGAGGTTCTGCTTCAGGATGGAGAGCATCGAGCCCCAGCTGTCGCCGATGTCACCCGTGGTGCGCCACAGATGCCCGACGTCCGACGCCCACTCCCAGGGCTTGTTCTCGCCCCATTCGCAGATGCTGTAGACGAGGGGCCGGCCCGTCGCTTTCAACGCGTCCCGCATGGTCGTGTACCGCCGCTTGGCGTCGACGCCCTGGTTGTTGCAGTTGTCGTACTTCAGGTAGTCCACGCCCCAGTCGGCGAACTGCCGCGCGTCGCTGTACTCGTGGCCGAGCGCGCCGGGGAAGCCCGCGCTGTTGCAGGTCTTGGTGCCGGCGCTGGTGTAGATGCCGAGCTTGAGCCCCTTGGAGTGGACGTAGTCGGCGACGGCCTTGATGCCGTTCGGGAAGCGGGCCGGGTCGGGTACCAGCTTGCCGTCGGCGTCGCGCCGCGGCAGCGCCCAGCAGTCGTCCAGGTTGACGTACTGGTAGCCGGCGTCCTTCAGGCCCTTCGCCACGAACAGGTCGGCGATGCCCTTGACCATGCTCTCGTTGAAGTCCGCGCGGCAGTGCGTGGAGTTCCAGTTGTTGAAGCCCATCGGCGGGGTGAGGGCGAGACCGTCGGCCAGGTCGGGGGCGGCGGCACGGTCCTGGGCGGGGGCCGCCAGGGCGGGGGTGGCGAGGCCGGCCGCGCACAGCAGTCCTGCGGTGAGTGCTGCGACCACTCTTCGGCGGATTGTGCGGGTGTGAGGGTGACGCATCGTTGACGTTCCTCCGACTCGCGAAAGGTGGATGACGGCATGCGGCGACCAGGGCGGCATGTTCGTGTCATCAGTGCGCGTTTACGGTAGGACGTGTCGGACTCTGTTGGAAGAGCTGTGCCTCGACTGTGCGACAACCCGTCAAATCCCTTGACAGCAGCGCTGTTTCTGCTGCGCGATAGTCAGTGGGCGTTCGGATGTGTTCGCTTCCGGGGCTCATGCGCCGTCGTCGACGCTGCCCCAGCCGGGCAGTGGCGGCTGCGGCCAGGCGGGCGGACGCGGCAGAGGGCGGGCCGGGCGGTCGGCCGTCAGCCCGCCGGCCGGAGTACGTCCGCTGAGCCAGCCGAGCACCTGGTGCCCGGCCCCGGCGACCGAGGGGCCGTCCGCCGCCACCGACCAGCGACGGCCGAGATCGACGGCCTCCACCGAGGCGAGGGGGAAGCCCCGGGCGCGCAGTGTGGCGAGGGTGTCGTCCAGCGCCCAGGAGACGTATCGGTCCGGCCACCGCTCGGTGCCGTGGCCGACGCCCAGGTCGAGGTGATGTGTCTCCAGCTCCCGCAGACAGCGCAGCAGCAGATACCAGGCCGGGTGCCGCCAGCCGGCCAGTGCCGGTACCAGACGGTCCCAGGCCGGGGCGGGCATCGTGCGCGCCTGTGCCGCGAACCGGTCCAGGCCCGCCCGCAGCCGGGCCGCGAGCCCGTCGGCGGACAGTGCCGCGTCCCGCTCGACCGCCGCGGACAGTGCCGCCGCGTCCGCGCGCGGGCCCGGTGCCCGGCCGGTGTGCGCGAGCCGCAGGAGCCACACGTAGGCGTCGACGCTGTGCACGACATGGGCGAGCACATGGCCGCGCGTCCACCCGGGCAGCCCCGACGCGGCGCGCAGCCCGGCGTCGGACAGGCCGGCCGCGGCGCGCACGAGCCGGCCGCCGGAGCGTACGACGTCCTCGACGGGATCGTCCGCGGCGCCGAGGGCCGGGCGTGAGCTCACCGGAACTCCCGCACGACCTCGATGCGGCCGACGATATGGGCGTTGAACTCGTCCAACTCCCCGGCGGGCACCCACAGTTCGAGGATCGTCTCGCCACCTGCCCGCCGTACCGGATAACGGCCGAGGAACTCCGTGCCGACCTCGAAACGGGTCACGAAACCGGCGCCGTCGTACTTGACGTTCCAGTCCCGGGCGATCCGCACGGCGTAGTCCTCGTTGAGGACCGGGTAGAAGATCGGCTGCTCCGGGAGCCGGGGCGGCCACGCCCGCCAGTCGAGTGCGCGGACCAGCTCCAGCTCCGCGGGGCCGGTGGGTCGCCACAGGGTCGTCGTCAGGAGCCGGCTCGTCATGGTGTCGCATCTCTGGTCGTGGCCTGCCGCTGGACCGGGCACGGCGGGATGCCGGACGATACCGGCGCCACGCGGGAGCGGGCCAGCGGGTTTTTCACATGGCCGCTCCGCTCACGGGGCCGCGAAGCGCCGCGCCGGGTCGCGGTGTCGGGCGGCCGTCCGGGGTGCCCGGGCCCGGTCGGCGGTCGGTCCGGGCACGCCGGCCGGACGGCCGAGCCGGTCGGCGGGCCGCCGGTGCCGTCGCGGGTGTGCGACGGCACGGGAGGCAGGTGACGCACTCGGGGAGGTGTGGGACGAAGGCTCGGGGTACGCGCAGTCCGCAGCCTGTGCCGTCCTCGGTGGCGACCGTGCCGACTGACCAGGCCGAACGTCGCGGCGAGGGCATCGCGCACGACCGCCGCGTCGCCCCGCGCCTCGACGCGGAGGTGACCGTCGGACTTCTCCCCCCTCCCCCGGGACGGTGACCCGAGTCCGCTGCTCGCGGGTATCCGCGTGACCCCCGGGCGGATCCGGCAGTTGACCAGCGCATGAAGAAGCGCAGCATGCTCGCCATCGCCAGCCTGGCCACCGGATTCGTCGTGGCCGCCGTCACGCCCTCCCACGGGGCGGGCGACCGCCCCGTGGGAGATTCCAGGGTCTCGGACACCGTCGACTCGGCCGGTCACCCGGTCGGGGACGGCCCCGCCGACGCCGACGACGCCCCCGGCCAGGAGTAGGTCCGACGGTCCACGGCGTCTGTGCCGGTGTCCCGCCGCAGGGGGGCGCCGGCACTCCCGTCCGGCGCCCTCACGGGGGCGGGGTTTCCATGGCAGGGTGGAGCGGGCAAGCCTCAGGGGGCCAAACACAAGAGGGGGAAGTCCGTGACCGTCGTCTGGATCAACGGCGCGTTCGGTGCGGGGAAGACCACCACCGCACGGGAACTGATCGAACTGATCCCGAACAGCACGCTCTTCGACCCCGAGATCGTCGGCGGGGCGCTCACGCACCTGCTGCCGGCCAAGCGTCTCGCCGAGGTCGGCGACTTCCAGGACCTGCCGATCTGGCGCCGGCTCGTGGTCGACACGGCGGCCGCGATGCTCGCCGAGCTGGGCGGGACCCTCGTGGTGCCGATGACCCTGCTCCGCCAGGAGTACCGCGACGAGATCTTCGGCGGCCTCGCCGCCCGCAGAATCCCCGTGCACCATCTGCTGCTCGCCCCGGCTGAAACGATCCTGCGCGAGCGGATAGCCGACCGGGAGGTCCCGCCCGACCTGCCCGACGGCGAGATGCGCGTACGGCAGTGGTCGTACGACCACATCGAGCCCTACCGCGCCGCCCTCGCCTCCTGGCTCACCGCCGACGCCCACCCGGTGGACACCAGCGCCCTCACCCCGCACGAGACCGCCGTCCGCATCGCCGACGCCGTCGGCAGCGGCGCCGTACCGCCCCTCGACATCGTGCAGACCCCGGAGCCGACCGCCGAGACCCTCGCCGCCGGGGTGCTGCTCTTCGACGAGCAGGACCGGGTGCTGCTCGTGGACCCCACCTACAAGCCCGGCTGGGAGTTCCCCGGCGGGGTGGTCGAGCGGGGCGAGGCCCCGGCCCGCGCCGGGATGCGCGAGGTCGCCGAGGAGACCGGGATACGGCTGCGCGAGGTGCCCCGGCTGCTCGTCGTGGACTGGGAACGGCCGGTGCCGCCCGGATTCGGCGGGCTGCGGCTGCTGTTCGACGGCGGCCGGCTCGAGGCCGGCGAGGCGTCCCGGGTCCTGCTGCCCGGCCCGGAGCTGCGCGGCTGGCGCTTCGCCAGCGAGCAGGAGGCCGCCGAGATGCTCCCCCCGGTCCGCTACGAGCGACTGCGCTGGGCCCTGCGCGCCCGCGAGCGGGGTGCCGCGCTGTACCTGGAGGCGGGGGTACCGGTCGGCTGAGCCGCCGCCAGGTCCTGCCGTCACACTCCCGTCGCCCGCCGGAGGGGCGGGCCCCGCGGGCGGTCCGGTCACGCGGCTGGGGCCCCCCGCCCTTGAGACAGTGGGGAGTGCGGGCCAGGCGTCGCGGGGCAGGCGGGAATCGCCGAGGACGGGCCGGCCCGCCACCAGGAGGCGCGCGGACCGGCCGTCGATGCCGGTGCAGGCGGTCCGTGAGGCGGGTGTGTGCGGTGAGACGGTGCGAGAGGGCACCTCTCCGTCAGCCCCCAACCGCCGCTCTGCGCAGAGCGGGTGCGGCTTCTCCCACGACCGGGTCACCATGTCCAAAACAAGCGACCTCTGCGCCGAGGTCCGCCAACCTGCCCAGGGAGGCGAGGAGTCGGGGCCGGTCGAGGTTGAACACCCCCGGGATCACCGAGCCGTCGACCGGTGAGGCGGCCACCGTGTCACCGGTGAACAGCACACCCTCCTCGGGCAGGAACAGGGCGATGCTGCCGTCGGTGTGCCCGGGGACGTGGATCACCCGGGCGCCGCCGCCGAAGTCCAGCACATCGCCGTCCGACACGCAGCTGACCGCGACCGGCGGTACCGGCCTGCCCTCGGGAAGGTGCTGGGCCACGGCCGCGTGGACCGGCAGCTCCCACTCCTCGAACCGTGGCGGCGGGCCCGCGAGTTCACCGCGGACGAACGGCGCGTCCAGGCGGTGCGCCAGTACCTGCGCACCGCTCAGCGCGGCGAACTCGCCCGCCCCGCCCGCGTGGTCCTCATGGAAGTGGGTCAGTACGATCCGCCGTACGTCCCCGGGCGCGTGCCCCAGCGCCGTGACCGCGTCGGCGATCGCACGGCCGGCACCGATGGTGCCCGCGTCGACGAGTGTCAACGCGTCGTCGTCGCGCCAGAGGTACGCCTGGCCGACGGGGAAACGCAGCAGGTGGAGCCGGGGGAGCAGGGTGATGACGTCCATGCGCCGACCGTAGGCGGCGCCCCCGCCGCGGGCGAGGGCGCTCTGCCGGGGGCAGAAGGGTTCAGCCCGCCGCGTAGTTGCGCAGGAAGAGCGCCTCGGCGACCGAGAGCCGCTCCAGCTCCTGCGGATGGACGCTCTCGTTGACCGCGTGGATCTGCGCCTCCGGCTCGCTCAGCCCGATGAGCAGGATCTCCGCCCGCGGGTAGAGCCCGGCGAGGGTGTTGCACAGCGGGATCGAGCCGCCCTCGCCGGCGTACTGCATGGTCTCGCCCGGGTAGGCGACCGCCATCGCGTCGGCCATCGCCTGGTAGGCCGGGCTGGAGGCGTCGGCGCGGAACGCCTGGCCCTGGCCGATCTGCTCGGTGGTGACCCGGGCCCCCCACGGGGTGTGCGCTTCCAGGTGCGCCTGGAGCAGCTTGGTCGCCTCCGCCGCGTCCACACCCGGCGGCACCCGCAGGCTGATCAGCGCGCGGGCGCCGGCGTGCACGGACGGGGTGGCGCCGACGACCGGCGGGCAGTCGATGCCGAGGACGGTGACGGCCGGGCGGGCCCAGAGGCGGTCGGCGACCGAGCCGTCGCCGATCAGCCCGACCCCGTCGAGCACCTTGGCGTCCGCGCGGAACTGTCCCTCGGTGTACTCCAGGCCGTCCCACGTCCCCGTGGCGTCCAGCCCGTCGACCGTGGTCGAGCCGTCCTGCGCGCGCAGCGAGTCCAGCACGCGGATCAGCGCGGCCAGCGCGTCCGGGGCGGCACCGCCGAACTGGCCCGAGTGGAGGTTGCCCGCGAGGGTGTCGATCCGGACGCGGACCAGGGTCATGCCGCGCAGCGTGGTGGTCACCGTCGGCAGGCCGACACGGAAGTTGCCCGCGTCGCCGATGACGATGGTGTCCGCCTCCAGCAGCTCCGGGTGCTCCTCGGCGTACCGCTCAAGACCACCCGTGCCCTGCTCCTCCGAGCCCTCGCAGATCACCTTGACGTTCACCGGGACGCCGCCGTTCGCCTTCAGGGCGCGCAGCGCGAGCAGGTGCATGATCACGCCGCCCTTGCAGTCGGCGGCCCCGCGGCCGTACCAGCGGCCGTCGCGCTCGGTCAGCTCGAACGGCGGGCTGGTCCAGCCAGCCTCGTCAAGCGGCGGCTGGACGTCGTAGTGCGCGTACAGGAGAACCGTTTTCGCACCTTCCGGGCCAGGCAGGTAGCCGTAGACGGACTGCGTGCCGTCCGGGGTGTCCAGCAGGGCCACGTCGACGAAGCCCTCGGCGCGCAGCGCGTCGGCGATCCAGCTCGCGGCGGCCTCGCTCTCGCTCTTCGGGAACTGGGCGAAGTCCGCCACCGACTTGAAGGCGACCAGTTCGGCCAGCTCCGCCTGCGCCTTGGGCAGCAGCGAGGCGACGGTCTGAGCGACCGGATTCGACGACATGGGCACGCTCCTCGTAGGTGCGACGTTGTACGGGGTGTACCCCGATACTCCCACAGTGGCCTGCGACGACGGCCGCCGTAGGATGCGAGGGACACTACGGCAGCGGCTTGATCGGAGCAGTAGACCATCGTGAGCGGCGAGAACTCTTCGGCGGACGGCGTGCAGCGGGTGTGGGACGTCGTCGTGGTGGGCGCGGGGCCCGCGGGGGCCTCGGCCGCCTACGCGGCGGCGGTCGCGGGACGGCGTGTGCTGTTGCTGGAGAAGGCCGAGCTGCCCCGCTACAAGACCTGCGGGGGCGGCATCATCGGACCCTCGCGCGACGCGCTGCCGCCCGGTTTCGAGCTCCCCTTCCGCGACCGGGTGCACGCGGTCACCTTCTCGAACAACGGCCGTTTCACCCGCACCCGCCGCTCCCGGCAGATGCTGTTCGGGCTGATCAACCGGCCCGAGTTCGACCAGCAGCTGGTCGAGCACGCGCAGAAGGCCGGCGCCGAGCTGCGGACGGGCGTCACGGTGCAGCGGGTCGAGCAGCACGGCTCGGCCGTCCCCGACCGGCGCACGGTCGCCGTGATCCTGCAGGGCGGCGAGACGGTGCTGGCCCGCGCGGTCGTCGGCGCCGACGGCAGCGCCAGCCGCATAGGAGCGCACGTCGGCGTGAAGCTGGAGCAGATCGACCTCGGCCTGGAGGCGGAGATCCCGGTGCCGGAGCCGGTCGCCGAGGACTGGAAGGGCCGGGTCCTCATCGACTGGGGCCCGCTGCCCGGCAGTTACGGCTGGGTGTTCCCGAAGGGCGACACCCTGACGGTCGGCGTGATCTCCGCGCGCGGTGAAGGCGCCGCCACCAAGCGGTACTTGGAGGACTTCGTCGCCCGGCTCGGCCTGGCGGGCTTCGAGCCGAGCATCTCCTCCGGGCATCTGACCCGCTGCCGCGCCGGTGACTCGCCGCTCTCCCGGGGCCGGGTGCTGGTCTGCGGGGACGCGGCGGGCCTGCTGGAGCCGTGGACCCGCGAGGGCATCTCCTTCGCGCTGCGCTCGGGCCGGCTCGCGGGGGAGTGGGCGGTCCGCATCGCCGAGGCGCACGACGCGGTCGACACCCGGCGCCAGGCCCTGAACTACGCGTTCGCGATCAAGGCGGGGCTCGGTGTCGAGATGAGCGTCGGCAAGCGCATGCTGGCCGTGTTCGAGAAGCGTCCCGGCCTCTTCCACGCGGCCCTCACCGGCTTCCGTCCCGCATGGAAGGCGTTCCGGGACATCACGCAGGGCTCGACCTCGCTGGGCGAGCTCGTCCGCTCCCACCCGATCGCCCAGCGCGCCCTGACCGCCCTGGACCGCGGACAGGTGGTCGCGCCGGAGGAGCCGGTCGGTTCCTGACCGCGCGGGGCCTGGATCCGGGAAGGGCCGGCCAGGCGGGGAGCCGCGAAAAGCCGGGCCGGGCGGGGGCCCGCGAAAAGCTGGGCCGGGCGGGGGCCTGTGAAGGACCGGGGCGGGTGGGGAGCCCTGGAGGACCGGGCCGGTGGGGGAGCCCTGGAGGACCGGGGCGGGTGGGGGGCCGTGAAGGACGGGGGCGGGTGGGGGAGCCCTGGAGGACCGGGGCGGGTGGGGGGCCGTGAAGGACGGGGGCGGGTGGGGGAGCCCTGGAGGACCGGGCCGGTGGGGAGCCGTGAAGGGCCGGGCCGGTGGGGACGGTGCCGGTCCTGGGCCGGGGCGGCAGCCCGGTGGGGGGCCGGTCAGCTCGTGACCGTGATGTGGAAGACCGGGTGGTCGGGGGCGATACGGCGCAGGGCCTCGTCGGGGGATTCGGGGCCGACGCCGTCGAAGAAGACCCCGACCTCCGCCTTCCAGCGCTTGAGGTAGGCCCGCAGCAGCGGGACCTTGTCGTCGTCGGTGACCTCGGTGGCGGTGAAGACGTCCACGTTCCTGCCGAGCCGCAGCTCGCCGCCGCCGGCCGCCCGCATGTTGTGGGTCCACTGGACATGGCCGCGCGGGGCGAGCAGGTACTGCCGACCGTCCACCGTCAGCAGGTTCACCGGGGTGGTGCGCCACTGTCCGCTCTTGCGCCCGCGCACCGCGAGGACCCGGGACCCCCAGATGCTGATGCCGCGCCGGGTGATCCAGGCGACCGCCCGGTTGAAGACGTTGACCGTGAACCAGCCCGGCTTCCTGACGTGTGTCGACATGGTGACCCCCACGGTTGGGAGAGCGGTGCTCTCGCTTGACTTCAGTGTGGAGCAGACAGGTGCTCCAGAGCAAGAGCAGTGCTCTCACTTGTGTGCACCGCTCTCGTTCGTGGCACACTGCTGGCATGAGCACCGCACAGGGCGCCCGCGCACGGGCCAGGAGGGAAGTCACGGCAGCCATCAAGGAAGAGGCGCGCAGACACCTCGCGAAGGAAGGCGCGGCCAGGCTCTCGCTGCGGGCCGTCGCCCGCGAGCTGGGCATGGTCTCCTCGGCGCTGTACCGCTACTTCCCGAGCCGCGACGAGCTGCTCACCGCCTTGATCATCGATGCCTACGACTCCCTCGGCGAGGCGGCGGAGCAGGCACGCGACGCCACGGCCGACGCCGCGCCCGTGGCCCGCTGGACGGCGGTGTGCGAGGCGGTGCGCGGCTGGGCACTCGCCCACCCGCACGAGTACGCGCTGATCTACGGCTCGCCCGTGCCGGGCTACGCCGCTCCGCAGACCACCGTCCCGGCCGCCGCCCGCGTCGGCCTGGTCTTCATCGGCATCCTCCGGGACGCCCACGAGCGCTCCGGCCTCACCGGCCTCCCCCTCTCCGCCGGGCTGCGCCCCGAGGCCGAGCGCATGACCGCCGACCTCGCTCCCGACCTGCCCCCCGAGGCGATCGCGGCTCTGGTGGCAGCCTGGGCCCAGCTGTTCGGACTGGTCAGCTTCGAAGTGTTCGGCCAGTTCAACAACGTGGTCGAGGACCGAGAAGCCTTCTTCCGGCACGCTGCCACGGGGCTGGCACAGGGGGTGGGGCTGCGGTAGCCGGGGATGGGTGGGGAGGCTCGGGGCCCGGCCGGCGGAGCCCGTCGTACTTCCCCGGGAGTACGAGTGATCACCTCGCTCGGCCGACGTCCGCGCCGCCCGGTGCCTCTACCGTGGCCTGCATGGAAGAGCAGCACGCCCCGGGGCAGTGGTGGCGGCACGGCCCACCGTGGTGGAACGCCCCGGACGAGGGGGAGCCGTGCCGGGCGCGCCTGCCCTGGCGATCCACCGCGCTGTTCACCGCGTTCGTCCTGATCGGCACCCACTTCGCCGCGCAGAACGAGCACCACCGCGTGCCCCTGAACGGCTACGCGCGCGTGCTGCTCGTCATCGCCTCCGTCCTGCTGCTCTGGCGGCACCGGTACCCGGTGGCCGTGGCCTTCGGCACCGCGACGGCGACCCTCGGCTACCTGGCCGCGGGCTACCCCTACGGGCCCGTCTTCCTGACCGTCGCCGTCAGTTGTCACAGCGCGGTCGTCGCCGGGCACCGGCGGGCCGCGTGGGCGTCCGTAGGCCTGTTGTGGACCGGGCACGCCCTGGCCGCCCTCTGGCTCTACCGCTGGCTGCCGCCCTCGGGCGACAAGCGAGGGAGCCTTCCCCAGGAGGTCGTCATCGCCACCTGGGTGCTGGCCGTCGTCGCCCTGACCGAACTGGCCCGGGCGCGGCGCGAACAGTGGGCCCGGGAGCGCGCCGACCGGGCGCAGGCGGCGCGGCGCCGCGCGGACGAGGAACGGCTGCGGATCGCCCGCGAGTTGCACGACGTCCTCGCGCACAGCATCTCCGTCATCAACGTCCAGGCCGGCATGGGGCTCGCACTGCTCGACAGCGATCCCGAGCAGGCGCGGACCGCGCTCACCACCATCAAGGCCGCCAGCAAGGAGGCGCTCGGCGAAGTGCGCCAGGTCCTCGACACCCTGCGGGTGTCCGACGCCGCGCCGCGCGCCCCGGCCCCCGGCCTCGACCGGCTGCCCGAGCTGGTGGAGGAGGCGGCGGCGGCCGGGCTGACCGTGGAGATCGAGGGCGAGCCGCCGCGGCTGCCGCCCGGCACCGGCCTCGCCGCCTTCCGCATCGTGCAGGAGGCCCTGACCAACGTCGTACGGCACTCCGTATCACGGCACGCGCGTGTGCGGTTCGACGACGACGGCGACGCGCTGCGGCTGCGCATCGACGACGACGGTCCGGCCACCGGCGCCGACGCCGGAGGCAGCGGCAACGGGCTGGCCGGCATGCGGGAGCGGGCCGCCGCGCTCGGTGGCACCATCGAGGCGGGCCCGCGCGCCGACGGCGGCTTCCGGGTGCTCGCCGTACTGCCGTCGCACCCGAGGGAGGACCGGTGATCCGGGTACTGCTGGCCGACGACCAGTCGCTCGTACGGGCCGGTTTCCGGGCGTTGCTCGACGCGCAGCCGGACATCGAGGTGGCCGGGGAGGCGGCCGACGGTGAGGGGGCGCTGCGCCTGGTGCGCGAAGTGCGGCCGGACGTCGTCCTGATGGACATCCGCATGCCCCTGCTGGACGGTCTCGCGGCGACCCGGCGCATCACCGGCGACGGGGAGCTGAAGGACGTGAAGGTGGTCATGCTCACCACCTTCGAACTGGACGAGTACGTCTTCGAGGCGATCCGCTCCGGCGCCTCCGGCTTCCTGGTGAAGGACACCGAACCGGACGAACTGCTACGCGCCGTACGGGCGGTGGTCCAGGGTGACGCGCTGCTGTCGCCGGGCGTCACCCGCCGGCTGATCGCGGAGTTCGCGGCCCGTTCCAAGGAGCCGGCGGCGGCCGGCGCCCTCGCCCGGCTGACCGAGCGGGAACGGGAGGTGATGGCGCTGGTCGGCATCGGCCTGTCCAACGAGGAGATCGCCCGCCGACTGGTGGTCAGCCCGCTGACGGCCAAGACCCACGTCAGCCGCACCATGGTGAAGCTGGGCGCGCGGGACCGCGCTCAACTCGTCGTGCTGGCCTACGAGTCGGGGTTGGTGCGGCCCGGGTGGCTGGGCTGAGCCGCCTGCCGGTAGCGGACCAGCACGCTGACCACCCGGGCGACGAACACGACCGGCGCGACCGTCATACCGAGCCGCCACAGGGTCAGGGACAGCAGGTGCGGCAGGTCGAAGAGCAGCGCGGGCCCGGCCACGGCCCCGAACAGCACCGCCGCCGCGAAGGCCGCGCTCACCAGGGCATAGCCGATCTCGACTGTCGCCGCGTCCTGTTGGGCTTTGCTGCGGCGTCCCCCGTATGCGTACATTCCCCCAGCCTCACAGACGGGCGCCCGGCGGAGCAACCAGTCCCGCCGGGCGCCCGCTGGGAGGCTTCCCCCTAGTCGCGGACCGCCACGCGCTCCGCTTCCGCCTCCTCCACGGTGGACCTGGCGACCACGAGGGACGGGTGGCTACGACGGCTGCGCAGACCGGTGAGGGTGATCAGCAGGCCGGCCGCCGCGATGCCCGTGGCGACGAGGAAACCGGGCCGGTAGCTGTCGAGGACGGCCTGCGGGGTGGCGTGCGCGGGAGCGCCCGCGGTCACCACGGCCGTGACCACCGCCAGGAAAATCGCGCCGCCCACCTGCACCGAGGTGTTGAGCAGACCGGACACCATGCCCTGCTCGTGGTCCTCGACCCCGTTGGTGGCCTGGATGTTGAGCGACGGGAAGACCAGCGCGCAGGCCGCGCCGATCAGCAGCATGGACGGCAGGATCACGGCCGCGTACACCGGGTTGAGGTCGACGCGCAGGAAGAGCGCGTAACCGAGGACCATGAAGGCGAAGCCGGTCGCGATCAGCCGTGGCGTACCGAACCGGTCGACGATCGCACCCACCTTCGTGGAGGACACCGCCACCAGCGCGCCCGCCGGCAGGAACGCGAGCGCGGTGTGCAGCGCCGACCAGCCGAGCAGCGACTGCATATAGAGCGTCGTCAGGAACTGGAAGCCCACGTACGAGCCGAAGAACGCGACCGCGCCGAGCTGGGCGCGTACCTGGCTGCCCGAGCGCAGCACGCCCAGCCGGATGAGCGG
The DNA here is from genome assembly GCF_055603265.1 of Streptomyces sp. NPDC037288. NCBI lineage: Bacteria > Bacillati > Actinomycetota > Actinomycetes > Kitasatosporales > Streptomycetaceae > Streptomyces > Streptomyces sp. NPDC037288. Next base: position 1,299 of record NZ_JBVJVY010000041.1, on the reverse strand, counting down.
GCTCGGCGAACGCCGCTCGACCAGGACGAAGGCGGTCAGCAGCGCCGCGACGGCCAGGAAGGACAGCAGGGTGCGGGCCGAGGACCAGCCGGCCTCGGGGGCCTGGACGACGGTGAAGACCAGCAGCAGCATCGACGCGGTGCCGAGGACGGCGCCGGGGATGTCGTACCCGTCGTGGTTCTCCTCGCGGGCGCTGCGCGGCAGCAGTCGCAGGCCGGCGAGGAGCGCGACGAGCGCGATCGGCGCGGGCAGCAGCATCGTGAAGCGCCAACTGGCCTCGGTGAGCAGGCCCGAGAGCACCAGCCCCATGGAGAAGCCGGTTGCGGCGCAGGTGGTGTAGATGGACAGGGCACGGTTGCGCAGCGGGCCCTCCGGGAACGTGGTGGTGATGATCGACAGGCCGGCCGGTGCGGTGAAGGCCGCGCTCAGGCCCTTGATGAAGCGGCTGGCGATCAGCAGCGGACCGGAGTCCACCAGCCCGCCGAGCAGTGAGGCGAGCGCGAAGACACCGAGTGCGACGAGGAACACCTGCCGCCGGCCGAGCAGGTCGGCGGTGCGGCCGCCGAGGAGGAGCAGGCCGCCGTAGCCCAGGATGTAGCCGCTGACGATCCATTGCAGCGTCGACGTGGACAGGTGCAGGTCGGAGCCGATGGACGGCAGCGCGACGCCGACCATCGACACGTCCAGCGCGTCCAGGAACATCGCCGCGCAGAGCACCAGCAGGGTGCCCCACAGCCGGGGAGTCCAGCGCACCGCAGAGGACGGGGACGCGGGGGTGGTGAGCGGAGAGGTCATGCCGACGACACTACATGCGCATACATCGAATGCAAACGCATTTAATTCCGATGCAATAAACTTGTTTCTCTGCTACGGTGCGCTCATGGCGTCGAACGGAGCCGAGCGGGCGCTCGTGGAGCGGTGGCGGGGCATCCTCGCGCTGCACGCGCACACCCAGTGCGAGCTGGACCGGGCGCTCGGCGGACACGGCCTGTGCGCCAGCGACTTCGAGGTTCTCGACCTGTTGGCCGAGGGCGCGGCGGACGGCGGCTGCGCCTACCGCGTTCAGGAGATCTCCGAGCGCGTCCATCTCAGCCAGAGCGCACTGTCCCGGCTGATCGGCCGCCTGGAGAAGGACGGCCTGGTCGAGCGCGCCATGTGCGCCGAGGACCGGCGTGGGGTGCGCGTGGCGCTCACGGCGAAGGGGCGCGGGGGGGGGGGGGGGGGGGGGGGGGGGGGGGGGGGGGGGGGGGGGGGGGGGGGGGGGGGGGGGGGGGGGGGGGGGGGGGGGGGGGGGGGGGG
>NZ_JBVJVY010000040.1:23687-68292 GCF_055603265.1 Streptomyces sp. NPDC037288 | reverse complement strand
CACCCTCTACGACGAGGCCACCGCGTGGTCACACCACGCAACCCTCGCCGGAGCCGCTTGACATCCCTACGCCATGGGATGTCTGACCTGCGTCGGCCGTGGGAGAAGCCGAGCCCGCCGAACAGGCTCACCCCGGCCCGCGTTCGCCGCGACTTTCGGCACATCCGCCCCAAGGCCAGCTGCCCGGCCAAGGCACCAAAACCCTCCCGCCCAGGCCCGGGACGACCACCCGGCCGCAAAAACACCCGACCCACACCCCGCCACGACGTGCACACGCCCCGCAAAACACCGACGACGAAGCAGCGAACGAAGAAGTCAACGACCCCACGACCCCGCCGCACAGGTTAAAGATCAAGTTAGAAGAAGCCCAGCCTCTTCGGCGAGTACGACACCAGAAGATTCTTCGTCTGCTGGTAGTGCTCCAGCATCATCTTGTGTGTCTCGCGGCCGATCCCGGACTGCTTGTAGCCGCCGAACGCCGCGTGCGCCGGGTAGGCGTGGTAGCAGTTGGTCCACACGCGGCCCGCCTGGATCGCGCGGCCGGCGCGGTAGGCGGTGGTGGCGTCCCGGGTCCAGACGCCCGCGCCGAGGCCGTACAGCGTGTCGTTGGCGATCTTTATGGCGTCGTCGAAGTCGTCGAAGGAGGTCACCGAGACGACCGGGCCGAAGATCTCCTCCTGGAAGATCCGCATGCGGTTGTCGCCTTCGAAGATGGTCGGCTGGACGTAGTAGCCGCCCTTCAACTCGCCGTCGTACTCGATACGTTCGCCGCCGGTGAGCACCTTCGCGCCCTCCTGCCGGCCGATGTCCAGGTAGGAGAGGATCTTCTCCAGCTGGTCGTTGGAGGCCTGCGCGCCGATCATCGTGTCGGTGTCGAGCGGGTGACCCGGCTTGATCTGCCGCGTCCGTTCGACCGCGGCCTGCAGGAACTCCGCGTAGTGGCCGCGCTGGATCAGCGCCCGGGACGGGCAGGTGCAGACCTCGCCCTGGTTGAGCGCGAACATGGTGAAACCCTCGAGGGCCTTGTCGCGGAAGTCGTCGTCGTGCGCCCAGACGTCGTCGAAGAAGATGTTCGGCGACTTGCCGCCGAGTTCCAGGGTGACCGGCTTGATGTTCTCGGAGGCGTACTGCATGATCAGCCGCCCGGTCGTGGTCTCTCCGGTGAACGCGACCTTCGCCACGCGCGGGCTGGACGCCAGCGGCTTGCCCGCCTCCACCCCGAACCCGTTGACGATGTTCAGCACGCCCGGCGGCAGCAGATCCGCGATCAGGCCGACCCAGTAGTGGATGGAGGCCGGGGTCTGCTCGGCGGGCTTGAGCACGACCGCGTTGCCCGCCGCGAGCGCCGGCGCGAGCTTCCACGCAGCCATCAGGATCGGGAAGTTCCACGGGATGATCTGGGCGACGACTCCGAGAGGCTCGTGGAAGTGGTACGCCACCGTGTCGTCGTCGATCTCGCCGAGCGAGCCCTCTTGTGCCCGGATCGCCCCCGCGAAGTAGCGGAAGTGGTCGATCGCCAGCGGGATGTCGGCCGCCAGCGTCTCCCGCACCGGCTTGCCGTTCTCCCAGCTCTCCGCCACCGCGAGGGCTTCGAGGTTGGCCGCCATGCGGTCGGCGATCTTCAGCAACGTGTCGGAACGCTCCGCCACCGATGTACGGCCCCACCGCGGTGCCGCCTCGTGCGCCGCGTCCAGTGCCCGCTCGACGTCCTCCGCCGTGCCGCGCGCGATCTCGGTGAACGGCTGCCCGTTGACCGGCGACGGGTTCTCGAAGTACTGCCCGCGCACCGGCGGCACGTACGCGCCGCCGATGAAGTGGTCGTAGCGCGCCTGGTAGGAGACGATCGCGCCCTCGGTGCCCGGCGCCGCGTAACGAGTCATGCTGGTCTGCCTCCCGGTGCAGCACTGCCCGCCGTTGGGCAGCTCTCGGCGCGAGGCTAGGCGGGCGGACGTTGCAAGTACGTTGCGCCGCGGGTCCCCGCCGGTGCCCGGCCGGCCGGTGCCGCCAGCTCGGCCTCCAGCGTGGCGAGCCGGGCCCGCACCGGCGCCGTGGGCCGTACCGCGGCGAGCGCCCGCCACACCTCGAGGTCGTCCTCGCCCCAGGAGGCGTGCGCCCAGTCCGCGAGCAGGTCCGGGTCGCCGTGCGCGATCAGTGCCGTCCGCAGCCCGTCGGCGAGACGGTCCCGCAGCCGTACGATCGCCGGGGCCTGCGAAGCGGGCAGCAGCGGACCGGTGTACGCCTCCGCGGCCGCCGTGACCGCCCCCGCCTCCAGCCACCGCTCCACCGCGGTGACGTCCGACTCGGCCGCGGCCGTGAGCCGGTACGGCCGCGAGGCGAGCAGGCCGGGACCCAGCAGCCTGCGCAGCCGCGCCAGTTCGGCACGCAACGTCACCGGGGTCACCGACTCGTCCGCGTACAGCGCGCACGACAGCTCATCCCCGGTCAGCCCCTCGGGATGCCGGGCGAGCAGCACGAGGATCTCGCTGTGCCGGCGGCTGAGCCGGATCCGACGGCCGTCCAGGACGAGTTCGGCCTCGTCCCGGCCCAGCGCGCCGAGCAGCGGCGTGTCCCCGGTGCCCGGCGGCGGTGCGAGCAGCGCGAGCTGCGTCTCCGCGGCCCGCGCCACCGCCCGCACGAAGCCCAGGCTGTGCGGATGCGCCAGCCCGTCCCCGCCGGTGATGTCCACGGCGCCCAGGACCCGTCCGGTGCGCGGATCGTGCACTGGGGCCGCCGCGCAGGTCCACGGCTGGACCCGCCGTATGAAGTGCTCCGCGGCGAACACCTGCACCGGCCGGTCCACGGCGACCGCGGTCCCCGGTGCGTTGGTGCCGACCGCGCTCTCCGACCAGCGCGCGCCCGGGACGAAGTTCATCCCGTCCGCCCGGCGCCGGGTCGCCCGGTGACCCTCGACCCACAGCAGTCTGCCCTGCGCGTCGCACACCGCCAGCAGATGCCTGCCGTCGGCGGCGAACGTACCCATCAGCTCCCGGAACAGCGGCATCACCCTGGCCAGCGGGTGCTCCGCCCGGTACGCGCCGAGGTCGGCGTCGGTCAGCTCCACGCCGGCGGTGCCGTCCGGTGCGACACCGGCCCGTGCGCTGCGTCGCCACGACTCCGCCACGACCGACCGCACCGGGCGCGGCACCGTGCCGGCCGTGGTGAACGTCTCGTGCGCCCTGCGCAGCACACGGAGCCGCTCGGCGGGGTCGGCCCCCGGCTCCAGGGCCACCCACGGATCGGTCAACTCGGCCTCCCCGGACGGTGAAACGGTGATGTCGGTCCTGATGCCGGTCCTTCGCCCATCGTCTTCCGGTCAGGCGAAGTTGACCAGTCTCACGTAGCGGACCCAGTCCCAGCCGGGGCCCGGGTCGGTGTGGTCGGTGCCGGGCACCTGGTAGTGGCCGATGATGTGCTCCCTGTCCTTCGGGATGCCGTACTTGGTGCAGATCGCGGCCGTGAGCTTCGCCGACTTCTCGTAGAGGGCGTTGGTGAAGTAGGCCGGCTGGTCCACCCAGCCTTCGTGCTCGATGCCGATGCTGCGGGTGTTGTAGACCCAGTTTCCCGCGTGCCAGGCGATGTCGGCCTCGTGCACGCACTGGGCGATGTGCCCGTCCGCCGAGCGGACCAGATAGTGCGCGGACACCTTCTTCTGCGGATTGGCGAAGATCGCCAGCGTGTTGGCGTACGTCTCCTGAGTGACGTGGATGATCACGCGGTCGATGGCGTAGTCGCCGGGGCGGTCGGACGCGGTGTAGTTGGAGGTACTCGCCGGCTGCCACTCGGCGGGCGGGTAGTCGACGGCCTCGGGCTGCGCACCGGCGCGTGGGTCGGGGAGCGGTGGGTAGGGGACGGCGGCGAGCGCCGCGCCCTTCAGCAGCCGACGTCTGCTCAGGCGCGGCTGTGCCGGTCTGGCTGGTGGTGCCGGATCTCTCGGCTGTGCGGGGCCGGCCGGGTCCATGTCCATCGGCGGTGCCTTCCAAGGGGGTGGGGGGCGTCGGAGTCGTAGGAGCGTCGGGGTGCAGAGAGGGGTGGAACGGGGGGTGGGGGAGGCGCCAACGGGAACGGCGCCGGCGTCAACGGTGCAGTGCTCGGGCGGTCTCCCGCAGCCGGGCGTGCACGCCGCGGTACGTCTCGCGCGCCGGCAGCCATTCCTTGCGGAGCTTGGCCACGCACGTGTAGTTCGTGTCACACACGTTGGCCAACGGCGATTCGACCGCCTGGGTTGCGAATTGGTACGCGTCCGGCTCACTGAATCCGTAGTCGCGCGCCAGCCACCGCACCAGGTCCACCTGCGATATCCGGAACGCGTCCTCCAGCGGTCGCGCGGAGCCGGTCGAGATGATGTGGGTGTCCGACTCCAGCCGCGGCCACGGGGTGGCGACGTCCTTGAGGAGCTCCACGACCACCACGGTGTTCATCGCGCACTCCACGGCCACCCCGCAGGTCTCGCCCTCGCCCTGCCGGGCGTGTCCGTCGCCGAGGCTGAGCAGGGCGCCCTCGACGTTGACGCCCAGGTAGCACGTGACGCCGGCCCGCATTTCGGGGGTGTCCATGTTCCCGCCGTGGGCGTCCGGGACCAGGGCGGAGCGTACCTCCAGATTGGCCGGTGCCACGCCCACCGTGCCGTGCATGGGGTCCATGGGGAGCTCCACCTGGATGTCGCTGTCCTGCGCCTGGAACAGGGCGGTGCGCCGCGTGCGGTCCAGCTGCCAGATCCAGACGCGCTCCGGCAGCGGGGGCTGCAGGGTGGCCGTGGTGTGGGTCGAGGTGAGCGCGCCGAAGAGCGGGGCCGTCGTCGACGCCGCCCAGTCGCGGGCCGGTTCGATCGACACGAAGTGCACGGCCACGGTGTCGCCGGGCTCGGCGCCCTCGATGTGGAAGGGGCCGGTCTGCGGATTGAGGAACGGGAACTCGCAGACCTCGGAGACGAGGTCCTTCTCCGAGCGCACCCGCCCGGCGAAACAGTCCTCCGTGTACAGGTCGAGAACCGTGCCGGGCGCGATCCGCGCCACCGGCGGCGCACCGCCGAACGTCCAGGCGTAGGCGTCCGGTTCCGGGCGCACGGTGAGGATCCGGGGGTCGGTCATCGTGGAGGGGTCCCTTCTGACGGGGGCGGTCGTGGGACGGGGTGTGCGCCGGTGCGGCTTGGTGCGGGGCGGGCGGGAAGTCAGCGGGGAACGGTGCCGTCCTGCCGGTCGCCGGCCGGGTCGTAGCCGTCGAGGTGCACCCGCGCGGTCTCGGCTATGCGCTCGGGGTGCCGCCGCATCAGCAGGAGCAGCACCACCACGCCCACCGCCATCCAGACCCCGACGACCGGGCCCGCGTAGGACACCGGGGCGGTCAGTTCGGTGACGAAGTCGAAGACCGGGAGGCCGGCGGCCGTCAGCAGGGCGGGTATGAAGGCCGCGATGCCGAGCACCGGGAACAGCAGGTGCCGTACCGGCTTCAGGACCGCCCGGCCGACGCGCAGGAAGTAGCCGGCGCACGCGAGGTTCACGACGATGTAGACACCGACGACGACCGTGACGATCACCGTGGCCAGCAGCAGGAACCCGGTCACGGGGTCGTAGCCGGAACCGAGTCCCAGCACCGCCCCGACCGCCACGAGGGACTGCAGCGCTATACCGGCCACGGGGGAGCGGTGCCGGGGGTGGAGCGCGGCGAGCAGGCGGGGCAGGACCCGGACCCGGGCCAGGGCGAAGGCCGTACGGGTCGAGACGTTGGCGCACGCGTTGGCATTGGCGATCGTCGAGTTGATCACCGCCAGGAACACCAGGACCCAGAAGAGCCCGAAGGAGGTCCGGGCGACACCGTCCCAGGACGCCTGGCCCGAGGCGCCGAACTTCGCGAAACGGTCCGGGCCGAAGTAGACGGTCATCGCGTAGGTCGTGATCACGTAGAACAGACCGATCCCCAGGGCCGCTCCCAGGACCGCGCGGTGCATCGTCCGCCGCGGGTCGCGTGTCTCCTCGGCGAGCGGCGCCGCCGCCTCGAACCCGGCGAACGCCAGCACCGTGTACACGGACCCGGCGAACACGCCGCCGAGCCCGGCGTAACCGTCTGCGGTGTGCGAAGCACCGAACACCGACAAGGTGTTGGCACTGCCCGCCTTGCCGATGAGCAGGGCCGCGAACACCAGGAAGACCAGGATCTCGAAGACGCCGAGGACGGTACCGAAGCGGGCAGAGGCACGGACGCCGAGGTAACCGGCGACGGCGATCACGCCGGCCCCCGCCAGGGACCAGGGCCACCACAGACCCACCGGATAAGAGGACCACTCCTCGTGCAGCGTGCCCGCCGCCGTGAAGCCCAGCTGCAGCAGGAGCAGCGGCGGGACCAGCATCTCCACGAAGACGTAACCCCAGCCGACGAGAAACCCGACGGCAGGGTGCAGGCCCCGCGCCGCATACGTGGCCACCGAGCCCGCCGCGGGCAGCTCCCGGGCCAGCTCGGCGACGCAGGAAGCGGTGAACAGACAGGCCACCAGGGCGATCAGCACCGCCAGCGGGAGGCTGCCACCCGCGAAGGCGGCGCCGGCCGGAATCGACGCGGCCACCGCGGCGGCCGGCGCCATCGCCGTGACGCTCTGGAACAACACCTCGCGCAACCCGACGGCGTCGCGGCGCAGCGCCCCGGTCGTCTCCTCGTGCATGTGTGTCCCCCGATGCCTGTCAGCCCACTGCCACCCGATGTGTGTGAAGGTCCGTCAACCGCTCCGTCAACCGTCCGGCATCAGCCGACGTTGACGATCCGTCGGCTGTGCCTCGCGTGAATCACGGTACGGCGCAGGCGGGTTGGGCAGAAGAGCGCGCGCCGGTTCCGTGGAGAAGCCCCCACTTGTGGAAAACCCGGCCACCCGATCGGGTGAACACCGGCTGCCGCCGGGCCGTTTGTCCCCAGACCGCGTCACCGCCCGGACCCCGCAGGATCCGGCGACGGACCTCAGGATCGTTCCGCCACCACCGCCGGATCGTCCAGCACATCCCGGACGACCGAGTGCGCCGCGCCCAGCAGCGGGCCCTGCGGGCCCAGTCGGGACACCGTCACCGGGCAGGCGGGACCCGCCGTCCGGCCCGCCAGCTCCGTCTTCAGGGACGGCAGCAGCCAGGGGGAGAGCCCGGCCAGGGCGCCGCCGAGGACCACCGTCTCGGGGTCGAGGAGGTTCACCGCCCCGGTCAGCGCGATGCCGAGCGCCGTGCCGGCGTCCCGCAGGGCGGCCCGAACGTTCTCGTCACCCTGCTTGGCACGCGCGGCGAGCTGGCCCACCAGGTCCTCGCCCGGCTCCAGCTCCGCCGCACGCAGCACGGCCTCCTCGCCCGCGTACTGCTCCAGGCAGCCGCGGCCGCCGCACGGACAGGGCGGCCCGTCCGGCCGTACGGGTACGTGGCCGAGCTCGCCCGCGAAGCCGTGGGTGCCACGGAGCAGCCCGCCGTCCACGACGACCGCGGCCCCGATGCCGATCTCGGCCGACACGTGCAGGAAGTCACGCGGTGTGCCGTCACCGAGCCACAACTCCGCGAGCGCACCGAAGTTCGCCTCGTTGTCGACGGTCAGCGGCCATTCGCCGGGCAGAAGAGCGCCGAGGTCGGTGTCGTGCCAGTCGAGGTTCGGGGCGTGTACCACCGTACGGCCGTCCCGCGCCACCAGTCCGGGCACGGCAACCGCCAGTCCGGCGGGCCACAGCGACTCCCGCTCCGCTTCCGCGACGACCCGGCGCACCAGCCCGGTCAGCTCCTCGACCACCGGTGCGGGCGCGCGGCCCCGGTTCGCTCCGTGCCGGACGGCCCGCGCGCGTACCGTGCCACGCAGGTCGACCGCGCACACCGCGAGATGGTCGACGCCGATCTCGGCCCCGATCCCGGCCGGACCGCGGTCGCTCACCGTGAGCGCCGACCCGGGCCGGCCCACCCGGCCCGGCCGCTCCGGGCCCAGCTCCTCCAGCAGCCCCCAGCGGATCAGCTCGTCCACGAGCGTCGACACGGCCGCCCGCGTCAGCCCGATGCGCGAGGCGACCGCGGCCCGCGACAGTGAACCCTCGGCGCTGACGGCGTGCATCACGCGGGCCAGGTTGCGTCGGCGCATGCCCTGCTGGGTGTCCGGCAGGGCGCGGCCGGTGCCCGGCGGGCGGGCCTCGTGCAGCGGTGCGGTCATGCCTGAAGTCAATCCCCGGTGTCTGCCGCCCGGCTCATCCGTGCGGCGTGGTGTCCGTCCCCCGCTCCAGCAGTGGGGCCGCGTCGGAGAGTACCCCGGTGATCCGCTCCAGGGTCTCCTGGTCCCGCTCCACGGCGTCCAGCACCGGGCCCGCGGCCGTGTTCCAGCGGCGGGCCACCGCGGCCGGGTCCTCGCCGGTGAGCAGGCCGGCGGCCTGTGCCGCCGCCCCGAGGGCGACCAGTTCCCGGGCCTCCGGGATCTGGACCGGCCGTCCCGACAGCCGCCGTACCGTCTGCTGCCAGGCCGTCCCCCGTGCCCCGCCGCCGATCAGCAGCAGCGGGGTGCTGCGGTCCGCGTCCTCGTCGAGGACCAGGTCAAGTGCGCCCAGCAGCGCGTGCACCGCGCCGTCGTACGCGGCCTGCAGCAGCTGCCCCGCGGTCGTGTCGTGGCGCAGGCCGTGCAGCAGACCGGAGGCGTGCGGCAGGTTCGGGGTGCGCTCACCGTCCAGATACGGCAGCAGGGTCACGGAGCCGCCGGGCGCCACCGCCTCGCGGTCCAGGCTCAGCAGCGCCGCGACGCGGTCCACGGCGAGCGTGCAGTTCAGGGTGCAGGCCAGGGGCAGCCAGTCCCCGTGCGCGTCGGCGAACCCCGCGACCGTTCCCGTCGGATCGCCCGGGCGGTGTCTGGAGACGGCGTACACCGTGCCGGACGTGCCGAGGCTGAGCACCGGGATGCCGGGCCGCAGACCGAGACCGAGTGCCGCCGCCGCGTTGTCACCGGTGCCGGGGGCGACCAGTGTGCCCTTGGAGAACGGCAGGTCGTGGCTGTCGCGCACGGTGCCGGCCACTTCTCCCGGCCGCACCACACGGGGCAGCAGCGCCGGGTCGAGACCGACGTGCGCGAGCGTCTCCGCGTCGTACGCCTCCGTGCCGGACGCCCACCAGCCGGTGCCGGACGCGTCACCGCGGTCGGTGGTGCCCTGCCCGGTCAGGCGCTCGGTGAGGTAGTCGTGGGGGAGTCGTACCGCCCTGGTCGCGCGGATCGCCTCCGGCTCGTGCTCGGCGAGCCAGGCCCACTTGGTCACCGTGAACGACGCGCCGGGCACGCTGCCCGTGCGCTCCGCCCAGGCCTTCGGCCCGCCCAGTTCCTCCACCAGCCGGCGGGCCTGCGGCGCCGAGCGGACGTCGTTCCACAACAGCGCCGGGCGTACCGGCTCGCCCCGCTCGTCCAGAGTGACCAGGCCGTGCTGCTGGCCGCCGATCGACACGGCGGCCGCCTCGTGCGCCGCGTCACCGCACTGGCGCAATGCCTCGCACAGGGCGTCCCACCACTGGCGCGGATCGCTCTCGCGGCCCGCGCCGGAGGACACGGTGTGCGGCGCCTGGCCGCTCGCCACCACCTGGCCGGTGGCCGCGTCCACGACCAGCGCCTTCGTGGACTGGGTGGATGTGTCCACGCCGACGACGAGCGGACCCTCGGCTGCTGACATCGGGCTCTCCCTTTTCCGCGACTTTGCGCGACTTCCGCTACTTTCCGCGACTCTGTGGGACAAAGACATCTTGCTCTCTTCCCAGAGGTGCGAGCGCATACTAATTTGTAAACGGCTATGACGAAATAGTCGCAACGCAGCAAGGAGCCGCGCCATGAGCTACCAGCCCACCCCCGAGGACAGGTTCACCTTCGGCCTGTGGACCGTCGGCTGGCAGGGAAGGGATCCGTTCGGCGACGCCACCCGCCGCGCCCTCGACCCGGTCGAGACGGTGCGGCGCCTGGCCGGGCTCGGCGCCTACGGGGTGACCTTCCACGACGACGACCTGATCCCCTTCGGGTCCTCCGACACCGAGCGCGAGTCGCACATCAAGCGGTTCCGCCAGGCCCTGGACGCGACCGGCATGACCGTCCCGATGGCCACCACCAACCTCTTCACGCACCCGGTGTTCAAGGACGGCGCGTTCACCGCCAACGACCGTGACGTGCGCCGTTACGCGCTGCGCAAGACGATCCGCAACATCGACCTCGCGGTCGAGCTGGGCGCGAAGACGTACGTCGCCTGGGGCGGCCGTGAGGGCGCCGAATCCGGTGCCGCCAAGGACGTGCGTGCCGCACTGGACCGCATGAAGGAAGCCTTCGACCTCCTCGGCGAGTACGTCACCTCCCAGGGCTACGACCTGAAGTTCGCGATCGAACCCAAGCCGAACGAGCCGCGCGGCGACATCCTGCTGCCCACCGTCGGCCACGCGCTGGCCTTCATCGAGCGCCTGGAGCGCCCCGGGTTGTACGGCGTCAACCCCGAGGTCGGGCACGAGCAGATGGCCGGCCTGAACTTCCCGCACGGCATCGCCCAGGCCCTGTGGGCGGGCAAGCTCTTCCACATCGACCTCAACGGCCAGTCCGGCGTCAAGTACGACCAGGACCTGCGGTTCGGCGCCGGTGACCTGAGGGCGGCGTTCTGGCTGGTCGACCTGCTGGAGAGCGCCGGCTACGAGGGCCCACGGCACTTCGACTTCAAGCCGCCGCGGACCGAGGATCTCGACGGCGTGTGGGCGTCGGCCGCGGGCTGCATGCGCAACTACCTCGTCCTCAAGGAGCGCGCCGCCGCCTTCCGCGCCGACCCGGAGGTGCAGGAGGCGCTGCGTGCCTCGCGCCTGGACCAGCTGGCCCAGCCGACCGCGGCCGACGGCCTGGAGGCCCTGCTCGGCGACCGTGCGGCCTTCGACGACTTCGACGTCGACGCGGCGGCCACGCGCGGCATGGCGTTCGAACGCCTCGACCAGCTCGCCATGGACCACCTGCTGGGGGTACGGGGCTGAACGCGAGGACGGCCGGGCTGCGGCACGCGCCGCCGTCCCGGCCCTCCTTCAGTCCACTTTCCGGACTAACCAGTCCAGGGACGTCACAGCCCCTCGGGCAGCCGGACGTACGTCACGGTCGTCCTGATCCCGCTGTCGACAAGCCGGCCCTGCGCGTCGAACGCGCCCGCGCCGTCGGTCATCCCGAAGTCGTTGTCGTTGATGAGGGCGAGCGTGTCGCCGTCCACGCGCGCGATGCCCTCGACCTTCCGCTGCACCCCGTCGACCTTGTTCAGATCCACCACGAGCCGCTTGGCCAGGACCGGCACGCCGGCGGACGCCGGATCGTCCAGCTGTTCCAGGGACGGAGACGTCGCGTCGTCGTCCCAGGGCCCGCCGAGAATGCTCGATGGCCGCTTCAGCTCGACCAGCTGCAACCGGGCCGCCTTGTCCGTGCGCTCCTCGACGAGCAGCCGGTCACCGCCCACGGCCGTCACCGAGGAGATCTTCAGCTCGGAGGTGTCGTCCTCGCCAGGATCGACCACGTCCACCGGGTCGAACCGGTAGGCGTACTCGGCGGTGACGGCCTCCTTGCCCGGCGAGAAGCGCAGCAGCCGCGTGGTGCGCGAGGCGCTCCCGGCATCCGTGTCCGGCAGCGACAGCGGGCTCTGCAGGGCCAGCACCAGATCACCGCCGGGCAGCTGCGCCAGCCCCTCGAACCCCCGGTTGGTCTTGCGGTGCAGGAAGACCGACGGAAGCGCCTCCACCACCGGGTAGTCCGCGCCCGCCAGCCCGAGTCCCTTCGGCACGTACCGGGTGAGCACCTTCCCGTGCGCGGAGACATGGACGAGCGAGGGGCCGTACTCGTCGACGAGCCAGAACGTCCCGTCGGCGGCCCGCACGATGCCCTCGGTGTCCAGGCCGTCCGGGTTGTAGGAGAGAGGCGTCCGCGCGTCGTAGGTGTACGGCGCCTCGTCACGGCTCTTCTGGTCGGGCAGCCCGGTGACGGCCTTCCCGGAGGAGGTGGTCAGCGGGATGGCGTCGATGACCCGGACCGTGTCGCCGCAGACCCGGACCTTCACGATCGCCGGGTCGAATCCCGGCACCGGGAACGTACGGCGCTTGGTGCCGTTCACCTTGACCTGCCCGTTGGGGCCGCGGTCGGTCACCGTCCAGTACTCGTCCTTGTGGCCCGCCGGGTACATGTCGCTGCCGATGCCCCCGAGCTTCACCCCGTGGTCGTCGTCGACGCTGCCGGGCAGAAGCGCGTTGCTGAAGGCGCCGAGCGGGATCTCGCCGAGCGTCGCCGTGCGGATGACGCGAGCGTCCCGGGACGGCGCGGCCGTGGCCGTTCCCGCGGCCACCAGGGCGGCAGCCAGGGGCAGGCCCGTGGTGACGGAACGGTGGACGCGGCGCCGGCCGGCGGTGCGCGGGGACATCGGGCCTCCTGGGGACAAGTTCGCTGACACCGGCCAGATTTGGCCCCCAGGAGGAACGTGGTAAGACCGCGGGGTGAACAGCCGGCGGCGGCCGTTCGTCGGATCGCGGCGATTCCACGGTGACGGTTTGTCAGCAGTCCTCTTCGGGCTCCGGGGCGACGCCGAGCCGTGCCGCGGCCAGTGCCGTCGCCGGATCGGCGTCCGGCCCGCCCGCAGGGGTCCAGTGCCCGGCCTCCTCACGATACGGCCACCAGTGGCCGTCCCGGCCGAGGCGGAGCTGAACCCCTCCGCCCGGGACGGTCCACCGATTGCCGCTGCTGCGGAACTCCGGCCGCTCGTCCGCCTCCCAGGCCGCTTCGAGTGCCGCACGCGCGCGTGCCAGTGCCACGCCCTCCACCTGCCACTCCTCGTCGAGCACGGCCAGGGCCGCCGCACCCCCGGCACGCCAGGCACGGACAGCCGTCGCCAGCCCCTCGCGGCCGCGGCCCGACCCCTCGGCAAGCCGTTCGACGACGGTGTCCGAGGGCGCTCCGCACGCGAGTCGTACGGCATCCCGGTCGGCCGTGCGGGCAGTGCCGTCCCACGCACCCGAGCGCAGGACCTCCGCGAGGAGCCGGTACGCCTCCGCGGCCGTGCGGCCCGCCAGATGTTCCAGGGCCACGGGATCGATACCGGGCGCCGGAGCCGTCCCGGCGGTGAGGGACGGCGGTGTGCCCGGAACCTGCGGGAGTCCGGGCAGTTCGGGCAGCCCGGGCAGGATGTCCCCGGCCGCCCACGCCTCCGCCGCGTCCACGCCCCCGGTTACGGACGTGGGCGCTTCCGTGCGGGGCGCCGTACCGCGCACATGCAGCTCCGCCAGGAACGCGTCCTTCCCGCGCCCGCGCATCAGCAGAAGCAGAAACGGATCCTCGTCCAGGAGCCGCGCCACCTGGTGACACAGCGCGGCGGTGTGCCCGCAGTGGTCCCACGTCCCGCAGCCGCACTCGGGTTCCAGATCGCCCAGGCCCGGCAGAAGCTCGATGCCGCCGACCGCGGCGTCCTCGATCAGAAGCGGCGGCAGCTCCCCGTCGAGGAGCGCGGCCATGTGCCCCGCCTGCTCCACGGTCACGTCCAGGAACCGCCGCCACTCCTCCTCGGACAGCTCCGGTACGAGGACATCGGCCCGGTGCGCGGCGCCTCCCGGATCGCGTACGACGGCGGTGACCCGCCCCGGTCGCACGGTCACCGCGCCCACTCCGCCCGCTCGCGCGAGCCTGCGGCCCGCCTTGACCGCCGCCCCGTCCAGGGCCGCGTCCTCCAAGGCCTGCAGCCATGCGCGACCCCACCAGCTCTGCGCGAATCCACGTCCCATCACGGGCGGCAGTGCGGCAAGCGTGCGCCCCGCCTCACGGCTGTGCTCGTCGTCGTAGCGGCTCATCGTGCCTCCTTGCGCAGCTCCACCAGCGCGGCCAGTTCCGCGTCCGTCAGTTCCGTCAGCGCGGCCTCGCCGGTTCCGAGCACGGCGTCCGCCAGCTCCCGCTTGCGGTCCAGCAGGTCCGCGATGCGGTCCTCCAGGGTCCCCTCGGCGATCAGCCGGTGCACCTGCACCGGCCGCGTCTGCCCGATGCGGTAGGCGCGGTCGGTGGCCTGCGCCTCGACCGCCGGATTCCACCAGCGGTCGTAGTGCACGACATGCTCGGCCCGGGTGAGGTTCAGGCCCGTCCCGGCCGCCTTCAGGGACAGCAGGAACACCGGTGCCTCGCCGTTCTGGAATCGCCGGACCAGCTCGTCGCGGGCACTGACCGGGGTCCCGCCGTGCAGCAGGAGCGAGGACACCCCACGGGCCGTCAGATGCCGCTCCAGCAGGCGGGCCATGCGCACGTACTGAGTGAAGACGAGCACCCCCGAGCCCTCCGTGAGGATGGTGCCGAGGAGTTCGTCGAGCAGCTCAAGCTTCCCCGAACGGCCGGCGAGCCGCGGCTCGTCCTCCTTGAGGAACTGCGCCGGGTGATTGCAGATCTGCTTCAGGCCGGTCAGCAACCGCACGATCAGGCCCCGGCGGGCCATGGCGTCGGCTGACGCGATCCGGTCCAGCGTCTCACGCACCAACGCCTCGTACAGTCCCGCCTGTTCCGGTGTGAGGGCCACCGGATGATCGCTCTCGGTCTTCGGCGGCAGCTCGGGGGCGATGCCCGGGTCGGACTTGCGCCGCCGCAGCAGGAACGGCCGGACGAGCCCTGCGAGACGGTGTGCGGCGGCGGGATCGAGGCCGCCCTCGACCGGTTGCGCGTAGCGGGCGCGAAAGGTGCTGAGGCGGCCGAGCAGGCCGGGAGTCGTCCAGTCGAGGACGGCCCACAGCTCGGTGAGGTTGTTCTCCACCGGGGTGCCGGTGAGCGCCACGCGCGCGTGTGCCCCGATGGAACGCAACGCCCGCGCGGTCGCCGAATAGGGGTTCTTGACGTGCTGCGCCTCATCGGCCACGACCATGCCCCAGGGCAGGGCGGCCAGCCGCTCGGCGTCCAGGCGCATCGTGCCGTACGTCGTCAGGACGAACTCCCCGGCCGCGACGGATCCGAGAGCGCGTCCGGGACCGTGGAACCTGCGTACCGGTACACCGGGAGCGAACCGCTCGATCTCGCGCTGCCAGTTGCCGAGCAGGGAGGCAGGGCAGACGACGAGCGTGGGACCGGCGGCGGAGGCGTCCGTCTGCCGGTGCAGATGCAGTGCGATCAGCGTGACCGTCTTGCCGAGGCCCATGTCGTCCGCCAGGCAGCCGCCCAGGCCGAGGGCCGTCATGCGGGCCAGCCAGTCGAGACCGCGGAGCTGATAGTCGCGCAGGGTGGCGGCCAGCCCCGGAGGCTGCTCCACAGCGGGTGCCGTCCCGGTGTCCGTGAGCCGCTCCCTGAGCCCTTCCAGCCATCCCGACGAGCGCACGTCGATCTGCCGGCCGTCGACCTCCGCCGAGCCGGTCAGCGCGGTGGCCAGCGCCTCCACGGGGGAGAGGGCGCGGTTCCGGCGGGTCCGGGCGCGGTGCGCCTGCAGCGGGTCCACCAGCACCCACCCGTCACGCAACCGCACCAGGGGACGCTTGGCCTCCGCGAGCCGGTCCAGGTCCTGCCGGGACAACTCCCGCCCGTCCAGCGTGAACCCCCAGCGGAACGCGACCGTGGCGTCCGACGAGAGCAACGACGAGGGCGTCGCGGCATCCCGCCGAGGGGGCGTGCCGCCGTCCGGCGGCCCGACGGTCGCGTGCATCGTGAGCTCGCGCGACAGTTCCTTCGGCCAGTGCACCTCGACCCCCGCCGCGGCCAGGGCCCGCGTGCCCTCACCGAGCAGTTCGGCGACCTCGTCGTCGGCGAGGGCGACGGCGTCGGGTACGGCGGCGGAGAGCAGCGGCGTCAGCGGCGGCCAGGCATGGGCGGCGCGGCGCAGGGCCAGCAGCGCGTCCGCACGCGCGCGTGGACCGACCGCTTCGTGCACGGCTTCCGCACCGGCCCACAGGGCGGCGGCATCGATGACGTCCGCGGCCCCGCTCACGCCGTGCACCTGCGGCACCGCGCGGAACCCGACCGGAGCGTCGTCCCGCGGTACGGCGTCGTCGAGCCCGGAGACCTCCACGCGCAGGGACAGGCGCATGCCCGCGTCCTGGCCTGCGGCGATGTCGTCGGCCCATGCCCGCAGGGCGGGCAACCGCTGCGGCTCGGGAGCCGCGTACGCCGGTCCGCCGGTCACCGACGGGGCGGCGGGGGAGCGCGGGAGTACGTCGGCGACCGCGTCCAGGAAGGCGCGCAGCAGCCGCCCCGGATCCGGCAGCCGGGGCGGTCCCTCGGGCGAGAGCGGTACCGCATGGGCCTCCGGCGGCATGGCGGCGGCGACTTCGCGGACCAGCTCCGCGTCGCGGGCGGACAGCGGGCCCACTCGCCAGGCGTCGTGGTCGCCGGGGGACAGACCCGGCAGAAGGAGACCACGCGCCAGGAACGCCAGGGCCAGTTGGCAGGCGGCGCCCCAGAAGCCGGCCGAGCGATGCCCCTGCCGCAGTGCACGCGCGCGTATGAGCAACGGCAGGGCATCGTGCACCGGCAGCAGGAGCGCGGGCGTACGGACCGGCTCGACGCCGCCGTCCGCCGTGGGTATCACGATGTCCAGCTCTGCAGGGGAGCCGCCGGCGACGACGGGTAGGGCCTCGCCGCCGTCCCGTCGCCAGAAGGCGATCCGGCCCGTGCGAGGCGGGTCGGACGGCAGGAACACCGTGCAGCAGCGGGCCAGTTCGGAGAGCTCGGAGGGTGGTGCCGTCGGGATGGTCTGCACAGTTCTGCCGCGCTCCTCAAATTTGACTACTGGGTCGGAGTCGCCGAGGGTACAGCACGATGTGGGCGGCCCCGGCATACTGGCGTCGTGATCCGGGCCACTTCACAATCTGTTCGAAAGAGGGAAGGGGCGGCCCCAACCAGTAGGGGAAGGCCTCAGGGTTGTCTCAGGGGCGGTTCCGGAACCACACGGAGCGGGGGGCCGTTTTCAGAGCAGAGAGCGGCAGTGGCCGCGAAGGAGGCAACGCTCATGTCCAAGAACGCGAAGATCGCCGTCGGGGGTGTGGCGGTCGGGCTGCTCCTGCTGATCTGGCTGCCCTGGTGGGTGTCGTTCCTGATCGTGGTCGGGGTCCCGGTGGGCGCGTATCTGGCGCTGGACCCCTCGCAGCGGCGCAGGCTCCGCAGAGTCACCCGCAAGGAACTCGGCCGCTGACGCAATGGCGGATGACCAGGGGAGGCTCAACCGGGGGCCTGTCCGACCGGGGGCTGTACCCCTGGCCTCGGGGGACGGTCCGCCCACCGGGGCTGTTTCGCCCCGCCTCGCACGGGACCGCGTGGCCCCTCTGGAGGTTGGCGCCTCCGGAGGCGTCCGGCTTCGAGAGACGGCTCCCGTCGGGCCTGGGACCGCGGTCGTACGGTCATCGGTCTCGGGCGGTGGGCCGGACGGTGAGCGGTCTCGGCTGCCGGCGTACGGGCATGGGACCTCGGCGCGCCGACCGTGCCGTCGTCCTGCCTCGCGTGGCGAGCCGTAGCGGCGCGGGGCCTTGGCCTGCCCCGGCCCTGGTGTCGTGCGGGCTCAGATGGGGCGTACGGCCATCTTGTCGAGTGCCTCCAGCAGGCCCGGCAGTTCGGGGCCCCGTCCCACCGGCAGGACCTCGCCGGGCTCCTCGTCGAGCAGGACGAAGGCGATGTCGTCAGTGCGGGCCACCATCGACCAGCCGGGGCCGTCGGCGCGCAGCGTACGCGCGTCACCCGGGGCGAACGACGAACGGACCCGGCCGAGCGGCGGCGGCGCGTCGACATAGGCACGCGCCTCCGCCAGCACCCGCCTGACTCCCCGGTGACCGCTCTGCGGCACGCCCTTCTCGCTCTCCGGCGACGGCTCTTCGGCCTTCTCCTGCCCCTCCGGCTGCTGCTCCCCCTCGGGCACGGAGAATTCCGCGTCGTTGATCTGCTCCCGCCACGTCGCCCACTGCAGCGCTATCTCGTCGGCGCCCAGGCGGCGCTGGGGCGGCCCCCAGGAGCCGGTGTCCGGCGGGCTCAGCGCAGGCCGGTCCGCCAGCTCCGGAGCGGGGTCGTGCGGGGCGGGGACGCCCGGAGCCGCGACGGCGACCGCCAGGGGCCAGCCCGGCAGGGCGGTCACGACGGCGTGCTCGTCCGGAGACAGCTCGTACTCCATGCCGCAGTCCCAGGAGGCGATCGCCACGGCGACCAGCGAGACGTCGTCGATGACGACCGTCCAGCGGGCGCCCTCGCCGTCCTGACCCAGCACCAGGCCGTACCCGTCGGCCAGCGGCGCGAGTCCCAGCACCGCGCACGCCTCCGGATAGTCGTCGCCCAGAACGCTCGGAAACTGCGCCGGCGTCAGCAGCACCGCCGTCAGCACGTACAGCGCATCGTCCGCGGCGGCGACGGCCTCATCGTCGGTCCCGGCCATCCCTGCCTCCAGTGGTTCGTCCATCGGCGCGCACCCTAATGCGAGCGGAAGCCGCTTGTCACGACTCCTCACACCACGCGGACCTGCAGGTTTCCGCCTGGACGGGGGCGAAACGACCACATGGACGAGCGTCCTCCTCAGCCCGTGGGCAGCCCGAGGAGATCACGGGCCACCGCCGCCGGAGACTCGTCGCGCTCCCGGGCCAGGGCGACGACCGCCCGGCAGGCGAGTTCGCTCACCCCGAACGACAGCGCCTCCGGCGACACCCAGGCCGCCGCCTCCTCGAGCCGGTCCTGATCGTCTTCCGCGCGGGCGACGACATAGGTGGCCGCCGCTTCGAACAAGTTGTGTGCGCGTCTCTCCGTGGTGCCCGTCGGCTGAGTCTGCGTCGAGTCGCGGAGCCTGGCGGCGAACTTGCGTATCTGGCCGAACATGCGGACCACCCTATCCCCCGGAACGGGGTCGTCGTCGATCGCTCATCTGCTGTCATGCAACGTAGAGTTGGACCTTCCGCGGCAGAAGAGAGGCGACGCGGTGAAGCGCTTCGAGCGGCTGCGGCAGATCCGCCGGCTGGACCCGCTGGAGACATGGCGGCTGCTGCTGCAGTGCTGCCCCCTCGTACGTCACAGGCCAGAACCGGCACCGGGGCATCTCAGTGGTCGGCGGCGTCGAGTGATGTCAGGGTGTCGCGCAGCCAGGCCAGTTCCGCCAGGCTCGTGGCACGCGCGATGGTGAGCACACCACGCCGGAACGGGTCGTCCAGCTCCTCGGCGGCCAGCGGCCGGTCGCCGTCGTAGAAGAAACTCGCCGGCTCCTCCAGGAAGGCCAGCCGGCGGCGCAGTACGGCCGCCTGGGCGGCCGGGTCCTCCAGGTGCCGCAGGAACGCGAGCAGGGTGAACCAGAGGTTCTCGTCGGTGATCTCGCGCTGTGCGGGCTCGGCCAGCCGGCGCTTCAGCTCGCGCCCGCCCTCCTCGGTCAGCCGCAGTACGTGGCGCGGCGCCGCCACCGCACCGGGCTCGGTGGCGCGGGCCAGCAGGCCCGCCTTCTCCAGCCGCTTGATCGCTGGGTAGAGCGTGCTCTCGGCGACGGGCCGCACATGGCCGGTGAGGGCCGCGATGTGCCGGCGCAGGACGTACCCGTGCAGGGGGGCGTCGTAGAGGAAACCGAGGATGGCGAGTTCGAGCACGTCCGCATTCTTGCGCACGGTGCTGTACCTCGCCACCTTGATACCACCATCCCGCTATACATCGGTAGTGATGTATAGTTCGGGGCGCCAGAGGACGTCAGGGGAGGGGTACCGTGAAGCAGGCCGTGTTCGACCACGAGGGAAGCCGGATCCGCTGGACCGAGGCGCCGGGGGCGGAGCCCGCGCGCGTGTATCTGCACGGGCTCGGCTCGATGTCCGCCGTCTACCACGCGCACATCGCGGCCCGCTCCGAACTCACGGGCCGCCGCAGCCTGTTCGTGGATCTGCCGGGACACGGCCTCAGTGACCGGCCGGGCACCTTCGGATACACACTGGAGGAGCACGCCGACGCGGTGGCGGTCGCGCTGGACGAAGCCGGAGTCCGCGGCGCCGAGTTGATCGCGCACAGCATGGGCGGCGCCGTGGCCATCGTGCTCGCACACCGGCGGCCCGACCTCGCCTCCCGGCTCGTCCTCACGGAGGCCAATCTGGACGCCTTCCCGCCCCCCGCGGCCGGAAGCAGCGGAATCGCCGCCTACGAGGAGGACGATTTCGTCGAACGGCAGCACGCGCGCGTGCTGGAGGCCGTCGGTCCGCTCTGGGCGGCCACCATGCGGTTGGCCGATCCGCGCGCCCTGCACCGCAGCGCCGTCGGCCTGCGCCAGGGCTCGGATCCTGTGATGCGCACGCTCCTGGAGAAGCTGCCCGTCGAGCGTGTCTACCTGCAGGGCGAGGACAGCGGCGAACTGCGGGGACGGGAGGGCCTGGAAGCCGCGGGGGTGCGCGTGGTGACCGTGCCGGGCGCCGGGCACAACGTCATGTTCGACAACCCCGACGCCTTCGCGGCGGCCGTCGCCGGAAGGGGCTGACCCGCCCCCCGGCCTTTCGTGAAACGTCGCTCAGTCCTCGCGCACCGCGAGCGCGAGGAAACGGGCGTCCTCGTCGGCGTACGACGTCATGCTCCATCCCGAACGGGACAGCAGCGGGCCGAGGTTCGCCTCGGCCCGCAGGTCGCCGGGTGTGATCTGCCGCCCCTGGCGCGCCGCCAGGGCCGCGCGCCCGATGGGATGGAACAGCGCGAGCCTTCCGCCGGGCCGCACCACACGGGCCAGCTCCCGCAGGTTCTCCTCCGGTTGCGGCAGATGGGCGATCAGACCGGCCGCGAACACGGTGTCCAGGGATCCGGACCGCAGCGGCAGTGCGGCGACGTCCGCTAGCAGCAGCCGCCCGTGCCGGTCCCGGCCCGCCCGCACGGCGGCACCGAGCATCGCCGGGGTCAGGTCGGCGCCCAGCACCACCCCCGACGGGCCCACGGCGGCCCGCAGCGGGGGCAGTGCACGCCCTGTGCCGCAGCCCGCGTCCAGCACGCGGTCGCCCGGACGCAGCCCGAGATCGCCGACGGCGGCCGCGTACGCGGGACCGTCGTCGGGGAACTTGCCGTCCCAGCCGGCCGCACGGGCGGTGAAGAACTCCTGGACATGTGTGTGGTCGTCGCTCATGTTCCGCATGATTCCTCACCGACCCGGGTGACATGTAGGCGCACATGTTCGGGCCGGACCCGATCGTTCCGGCGCATCTGTGTGTCATATTCCAACAGCTTTCGAAATGCGCCCCCTCCGTGCGCCCGTGCCCCCTAGCGTCCCGTGGCCATGGGACACCTGGACCACGCCGCCTTCGGCTGGCTGACCCCCTTACTGTCGTACGCCATGGCCTGCACCGGCGCCGCGCTCGGACTGCGCTGCACCGTCCGCGCGCTCGCCACCACCGGCCGCTCGCGCCGCAACTGGCTCGTCACCGCTGCCTCCGCCATCGGGACGGGCATCTGGACCATGCACTTCGTGGCCATGCTCGGCTTCCGCGTGAGCGGCACCGACATCCGCTACGACGTGCCGCTGACCATCCTCAGCCTCCTCGTCGCCATGGTCGTCGTCTGCGCGGGCGTCTTCGCCGTCGGCTACAGCCGCGACCGCAACCGGGCGCTCCTCCTCGGGGGTCTCACCACCGGGCTGGGCGTCGCCAGCATGCACTACCTGGGCATGGCGGCGGTCCGGCTGCACGGCGACATCAGGTACGACCCCGTTCTCGTCGGAGTGTCGGTGCTGATCGCCGTCGTGGCGGCGACCGCCGCCCTGTGGGCCGGCCTCAACATCAAGTCCGCCCTGGCGGTCACCGTCGCCTCCCTCGTCATGGGAGCGGCCGTCAGCAGCATGCACTACACCGGGATGTTCGCGGTGAGCGTGCGTGTGGACCCCTCCGGCGCAACCCTGCCCGGGGCCACGGCGATGCAGTTCATCTTCCCCCTCGCCGTCGGCCTCGGGTCCTACCTGTTCATCACCTCGGCCTTCGTCGCCCTCTCACCCACGGCCGGCGAGCGGGAGGCATCCGCCTCCGCCCAGCGGCCCGTCGAGAGCATCGCCCGCTAGCGGGAGCCCGGCCCGAGCGCCCCGACCCACGTCCCGAGCGAGGAGGCCATGCGCCCACCCCGTACCGCCTCGAAAGCCGGCGCCCCGGCGCAGCCCCCACGAGGTCGCCGCGCCCATGCCGGACCACCCGCCGACGAGGGCCCCGACCGCCCGCTCGGCACACCAGCGACCACGGCACGCGCGCGTGCAAGCCGTCGGCATCTGCGCCCCCGCACGGTGCGCGCCAAGGTGGTCAGCCTGCTGATGGTGCCCGTGGTCTCCCTGCTCGCCCTGTGGGCGTACGCCACCGTCACTTCCGCCCAGGACGTCGCCCGGCTGCGGCAGTCGCAGCGGGTCGACGCCGAACTGCGCACCCCGGTGGCCGCGGCCGTCACCGCCCTCCAGGCCGAGCGCACCGCGGCCGTGCGCTACGCCGGCACGCCGGGCACGGCCGACGCCAGCGACCTGCGAAGCCTCGAAGCCCGCACCGACCGGGCCGTCGCCGCGCTGCGGCTGGGCCGCGACAACACCGTCGCCGACAGCGAGGAGTTGCCTGCCGGTGTCTCCGGGCGCCTCGGCGCGTTCGTCACCGGCGCGACGCACCTGCGCGCACTGCGTACGGCCGTGCTCGACCACAAGTCCGGCTGGGAGACGGTGTACACGCAGTACACGAAGACCATCGGCGCGGCCTTCGCCGTGGACGGCGCCCTCACCGGCATCCAGCAGGCCGACGTCGGCTCCGACGCGCGCGTGCTGCTCGAGTTCAGCCGGGCCGCCGAGGCACTGGCCCAGGAGGACACCGTCCTCGGCAGTGCCCGGACCGCCGCGCAGCTGCAGGGCGAGCGGCTACGGCTGTTCGGCGCGGCCGTCGCCGCGCGCCGTACCCTCACCGAGACGGCCGTCGCCGATCTGCCCGCCGCTCAGCGCGCCGCCTGGCGGGAACTGACCGACAGCGACTCCTACACCGCTCTCGGCGCCGCCGAGGACAAGATCCTCGCCGCAGGGCCGGGCGCCAAACCGGCCGGCGCGGCACCGCGGGCTGCCTGGAGCGTCGCCCACGCGCGCGTGCGGGACGGCATGCAGGACATCGCGACGAACACCGGCCGGGCCGTCGCGGGCCGAGCCGATCCCGTCACGCACGGCCTGCTCAGCCCCGCGGGCGCCGCCGTGCTCCTGGGCCTCGCCGCCGTCGGCGCCTCGCTCGTCATCTCCGTCCGCATCGGACGCGCTCTCGTCGTCGAACTCGTGAGCCTGCGCAACGACGCCCTGGAGATCGCCCGCCGCAAACTCCCCGAAGCGATGCGCAGACTGCGCGCGGGTGAGGACATCGACATCCAGGCCGAGGCGCCCGCAGGACCACCCGCCGAGGACGAGACCGGTCAGGTCTCGGAAGCCCTGACCACCGTCCACCGCGCCGCCCTGCGCGCCGCCGTGGAGCGCGCCGAACTCGCCAGCGGCATCTCCGGCGTCTTCGTCAACCTGGCCCGCCGCAGCCAGGTACTGGTCCACCGCCAGCTCAGCCTCCTGGACAGCATGGAGCGCCGTTCGGACGACCCCAACGAACTGAGCGACCTGTTCCGCCTGGACCACCTCACCACGCGTATGCGGCGGCACGCCGAGAGCCTGATCATCCTCTCCGGCGCCGCTCCAGGCCGGGCCTGGCGCATGCCGGTGTCCCTGACCAACGTCGTACGGGCCGCCGTGTCGGAAGTCGAGGACTACGCGCGCGTGGAGGTACGCCAGCTCCCCGAGGCCCATGTCATCGGAGCCGCCGTCGCCGACCTCACCCACCTGCTCGCCGAGCTCGTCGAGAACGCCGCCCAGTTCTCGCCGCCCCACACACGCGTGCGCGTCACCGGCGAACCCGTCGGCAACGGCTACGCCCTGGAGATCGAGGACCGGGGTCTCGGCATGGGTGCCGAGACCCTCGCGGAGGCCAATCGCCGCATCGAACAGTCCGAGGCCCTCGACCTGTTCGACAGTGACCGGCTCGGCCTCTTCGTGGTGAGCCGGCTCGCCTCCCGGCACGACGTCGGGGTGCACCTGCGGACCTCCCCCTACGGAGGCACCACAGCCGTCGTCCTGGTCCCCACCGCCCTGCTCCACAGCGGCGCGCCGGAACGCGCCTCCCGCCAAGACGAGCGGGCCCGTCCCCGGCAGGAACGCGAGTACGCGCGCGTACCCGGCGCCACCTCGTACCAGGAAGCCGTCACCGCATGGTCGGACCGGCCCGCCCTCGCGGCCACCGCTCCCGAACCCCGCGGCGCCGCCGACGAGCCGAACCCGTACGGAACCGTCGACGAAACCCCACCCCCCGGAGTCACCGCCTTGAGGCTGCACCGACCACCCGACGACTCCGAGACCGACGACGACCTCCCCCGCCGGGTGCGCCAGGCGAGCCTCGCCCCCCAGCTTCGGCAACGCCCCGAAGCACAGGCCCCGGAAACCGCCCGGCACGGCGACGAACGGCGCACCCCCGAGCTGGTGCGGGACCGCATGGCGGCCTACCGCGACGGCTGGGCCCGCGGCGGCGGCAGACAGCCCGGTCACGGGGTAGCCCCGCAACGCCCGACGGGCAGCGACAGCAGCGAAGGAGACCCGGCATGATCCAGGACCCGAACACGAGGGCCGGCCAGCGCTCCGGCGAACTCGACTGGTTGCTCGACGACCTGGTGATGCGCGTGAGCGAGGTACGGCATGCCGTCGTGCTCTCCAACGACGGGCTGGCCGTCGGCGCCTCCACCGGCCTCGCGCGGGAGGACGCCGAACACCTCGCCGCCGTCGCCTCCGGCTTCAACAGCCTCGCCAAGGGGGCGGGACGGCACTTCGGTGCGGGCGGCGTGCGGCAGACCATGGTCGAGATGGACGACGCGTTCCTCTTCGTGGCCGCAGCCGGCGACGGTTCCTGCCTCGCCGTCCTGACCGCCGTCACCGCCGACATCGGACTGGTCGCCTACGAGATGGCGCGCCTGGTCAAGCGGGTCGGCGAGCACCTGTACACCGCGCCGCGTGTCGCCGCGCAGCCGCCCGCAGCCGGATGACCCGGCAAAAGGCGGCATCGATGACCGAGAACCAGACCGGCGGCCCGTGGGAGCCGGGCAGCCAGTGGTACGACGGCGAGGCCGGACCGCTGGTCCGGCCGTACGCGATGACGGGCGGGCGCACCCGGCCGGGGCCCACCGGGGTGCGTTTCGACCTCATCGCGCTCGTCACCCTCGACCCCGCGGCACCGGCACTCGACGACGACACCGCGCTCGGCCCCGAACACCGGACCCTGGTAGTGCTGTGCCGTACGGAGACACAGTCCGTCGCCGAACTCGCGGCGGACGCGGACCTCCCCGTCGGCGTGGTCCGGGTGCTCCTCGGTGACCTCCTGGAACTCGGCTGTGTGGTCATCAGCCGTCCCGTGCCCCCGGCACACCTGCCTGACGAACGGATTCTGCGCGAGGTCATCGCGGGACTGCGAGCGCTCTAGATGAACGTTCCGAACCCGCCGTCCGCCGCGCCGCATCCGGTCCGTACCTGTCGCATCCCGATCCGCACGCGTTGCGTCCCCGACCGGGCGCGAGTCGGTCACATCAGGTGCGTTTCGGTCCAACTGCCCGGAGGAGCGGTGACGTTGTCATGATGCTGGCTTCACCGCCACAGCAGGCGGACGCCGACCACAGCCGGCCCTTCCGAGAGAAGTGATCATGGTCACCGAGCATTCCGACGCCGTCGGCGACACCTCCGCCCTGGCCTTGAAAATACTGGTCGCCGGCGGGTTCGGCGTCGGCAAGACGACCCTGGTGGGGGCCGTCAGCGAGATCCGGCCGCTGCGCACCGAGGAACTGCTCAGTGAGGCAGGGCAGTGGGTGGACGACACCGATGGTGTGGACCAGAAGACCACCACCACCGTCGCCATGGACTTCGGGCGCATCACCATCCGCTCCGGCCTGTCGCTCTACCTCTTCGGCACACCGGGGCAGGACCGCTTCTGGTTCCTATGGGACGAGCTGTCCCAGGGGGCCCTCGGCGCCGTCGTCCTCGCGGACACCCGGCGCCTGGAGGACTGCTTCCCCGCGGTCGACTACTTCGAGCACCGGCGTATCCCGTTCGTGGTGGCCGTCAACTGCTTCGCGGGAGCCCGCGCCTACGGCGCCCAGGACGTCTCCCGGGCCCTCGACCTCGACCCCGGCACACCCGTGGTGCTGTGCGACGCGCGGGAGCGGGACTCCGGCAAGGAAGTCCTCATCCGGCTCGTCGAGTACGCCGGACGGATGCACACCGCCCGCCTCCTGGACTCGGTCGGCTGACGCCGAGCCGCCGCTCAGGCCGCCAAATCCCGCACGGCCACGACCTGGTCGACGCTGACCCGGACCAGCAACTCGCCCGGAACGCCGTTGCGGGCGCCGTACTCCTCGGCGCGGTCCTCGCCCATGTACCGGGCGGCGATCCGGGTGGCCCAGTGGCGCACCTCGTCCAGTTCCTCCGACAGCCGAGCGCGACCGTTCAGCGCCACGAAGTGGAACGGCGGCCGATCGTCGTCCACACACAGGGCGACCCGTCCGTCACGGGCCAGATTGCGCCCTTTCACGGTGTCCTTACCGGTATTGAAGACGAGTTCGTCGCCGTCCAGCAGGAACCAGATCGGGGCCACATGGGGGCTCCCATCGGCGCGAACGGTGGACAGCTTGCCGGTCCGGGTGCCGTCCGAGACGAACGCCCGCCATTCCTCGTCGGTCATCTTCTGTGCCATGCGCCCATCTTGCTTGCCCGGGCGCCGGTGGTGGTGAAGGCTGGCGTGGAGTTCCTCCAGCCAGGGGGAGACATCACACGGGGAGACGGAGATGGCGCAGAACCAGGGACTCGGCTGGCTCCTGGACGACCTGACCGAGCGGGTGGACCATGTGCGGCACGCGCTGGTCCTGTCCAACGACGGACTGGTCACGGGCGCGAGTACGGGTCTACGCCGTGAGGACGCCGAGCACCTGGCCGCCGTGGCGTCCGGCCTGCACAGTCTGGCCAAGGGATCGGGACGCCACTTCGGCGCGGGCCGGGTACGCCAGACCATGATCGAGTACGACGACGCCGTGCTGTTCGTGACCGCGGCCGGCACCGGCAGCTGCCTGTGCGTGCTCAGCGGCGCGGAGGCCGACATCGGTCATATCGCCTACGAGATGACCCTGCTCGTCAATCGCGTCGGCGAACACCTCGGCGTCGACGCCAGGCAGCCGGAGCGAACCCCCAACGCAGACGTCTGACCTGCGGGTTCATCGGCGGTGGTGGAGTTATCCACAGGCCCGGCGCAAACAGGGCCGGATTGGCTACGGTGTGTGCACGGCGAACGCACACGGCGTGAGCCAACGACTCCACGGGGGAGTACGACCATGTCGGCAAGCACCTTCGGCCCGCCCCGGGCCGCCACCTGCACGCCGAGCCACGCTGCTCGGGAACTGGGCCTCAAGCGTGGCGAGTTCGACCTCGCCGTCCACCTGGGCCACATCCGGACCGTGCCCGACGAGGGCGGGGGAGGAGGCCGGTGGGTGGAGCGCGCGGAGATCGACCGCCTCCGCGCGCAGGAGGGCCATCCGGACAGTTTGCTAGCCCGGGTGCGGGTGGTGGGTACGGCGGAGGGGGCCGCGCTCATGGAGATCCCAGCCGGGCGGTTCACCCGCCTGGCCCGACTGGGCCTGCTCGTTCCGGCGAAGTGGTACCTGAACCGCTACCGTGCCGTCGTCTGGCTGTATCTCGCGGACGACCTGCGGACCTTCACGTCGGACACCAAGAACGCGCCCCTGCTCAAGGGGCGTACACCCGAGACCCTGCGTGGCCAGCTGGCCGCAGGGGTGGACCTTCGCGCCCGCAACTGGCGGGGACGCCATCTCGGCTTCCTGCTGCGGCAGGCCGAGCAGCCGTGGGCCCGGGCCGGAGCCGTTGCGGCCTTTCTCTCGCCCGTCGAGATCGCCGACGTCGTCAAGGATCCGTACGCGCGTTCCTACCTGAACCGGTTCCGGCCGGCGCCACCTGGCCAGGGCACTCCGGGATCGCCTGCCGCGCACCTGGCCGAGCGGATCGCTATCGCGCAGGACGCGGACGAGATCGAGTGGCTGCGCAGCGAGCTGTCCCACCTGCTGGAGGAGGCCTGCGCCCTCTTCCCGGCCCCGCGTCCGGCCGCCCGGCGTACCGCACCGACCCTGCGAGGGGCCGCACACCCCATTCCGCCGATGGCCGCCACGGTCACGCGGCTTACGGAACCGAAGGCGCGGGCGTCGTCGGAGCCCGGCGGGGATCCGGCCGCAGCACCGGTGCCCGAACCGCGGAGTGGGGTGGTGGCGAGAGTGTGTGAGTCGCAGAGCGGGCCGGTGGCGGGGGCGTTCGGGGCGAACGGCGGGCCGCTTCCGGGACTGACCGGGCTGAACGGCGGGCCGCTGCTGGGACCACCCGAGTCGGATGGTGGATCGCTTCTGGGACCGGCCGGGCTGAACGGCGGGCCGCTGCTGGGACCACCCCAGTCGGATGGTGGATCGCTTCTGGGACCGGCCGGGCCGACGGATGAGCCGGTGACCCGAGCGTGCGAGGGGCAGGGCGGGTCGGTGGCGCGGCCGGCCGCGTCGTCCGCGGCCCGCCGCCGGCACCGACGCGCCGGGCAGGCCCCGACGCAGCACGATCGCGGCCTCCGCGCCTGGCTGCGACGGAGAAACCACCGGCCGGCGCGGGCCTGAACCACCCGGACGCGGACCCCGGCCACCCGCTGACTACAGGGACCTGAACAGGCCCTCCTGGACGACCGAGACAAGCAGACGCCCCTGCAGGTCGTAGATACGCCCGCGGGCCAGACCACGCCCGCCGGTGATGACCGGCGACTCCTGGTCGTACAGGAACCACTCGTCCGCGCGGAACGGCCGGTGGAACCACATGGCGTGGTCCAGCGACGCCATGTCGAAGTTCCGCGGCCCCCACAGCGGTTCGACGGGGATACGGACCGCGTCAAGGAGGGTCATGTCACTGGCGTAGGTCAGCGCGCACGTGTGGACCAGCGGGTCGTCCCCGAGCGGTCCGACCGCGCGCATCCACACGGCGCTGCGCGGCTCGGCCCCCTCGATCTCCTCGGCGTTCCAGCGCAGCCGGTCGACATAGCGGATGTCGAAGGGCTGGCGGCGCGCCATCCGCTCCAACTGTTCCGGCAGCGCGCCCAGATGCTTGCGGATCTCCTCGGTGACCGTGGGCAGCGACTCCGGGGCCGGCACCTCGCGGGCCGGCGGCAGCTGGTGCTCGAACGGTCCTTCCTCAGGCATGTGAAAGGAGGCGGTCAGATTGAAGATCGTGCGGCCCTGCTGCACGGCCGTGACCCGGCGCGTGGTGAACGACCGGCCGTCGCGGACCCGCTCCACCTGGTACACGATCGGTACGCCCGGGCGGCCCGGGCGCAGGAAGTACGCGTGCAGTGAGTGCACCGGGCGGTCACCGTCCGTGGTGCGGCCGGCGGCGACCAGTGCCTGGCCCGCCACCTGGCCGCCGAAGACCCGCTGCAGCGACTCCTGCGGGCTTCGGCCACGGAAGATGTTGACCTCGATCTGCTCCAGGTCGAGCAGGTCGACCAGTCTCTCGGCCGGGTTCGTCATCGGTGGGATTCTCCTTGGCTCACAACCGGTCGGCAGCAGCTCAGAGTTGGCCGACATCGGTGACGTGGACGATGGCACGGCCCTCGGCGTCGGAGGCCGCGAGGTCGATCTCCGCGCTGATGCCCCAGTCGTGGTCGCTGTTCGGGTCGTCGAAGATCTGGCGGACGCGCCAGAGTCCGTTCTCCGGCTCCTCCTTGATGACCAGCAGCTTGGGGCCGCGGGCATCGGGACCGGTGCCGAGGTCGTCGTACTCGTCCCAGTACTTGTCCATCGCCTCGCCCCAGGCGTCGGCGTCCCAGCCCGACTCGGCGTCCATCTCGCCCAGTTCCTCGACCTGGTCGAGGGCGGCCAGTTCCACACGGCGGAACATCGCGTTGCGGACCAGGACCCGGAAGGCGCGCGCGTTGGCGGTGACCGGCTTGACCTCGTCGGCCTTCTCCTGGGCCTCTTCGGCGGTCATCTCCTCCGGGTTCGCGAGCTGCTCCCATTCGTCCAGCAGGCTGGAGTCCACCTGGCGCACCATCTCGCCGAGCCACTCGATCAGGTCCTGCAGGTCCTCGGACTTCAGGTCGTCCGGGATGGTGTGGTCAAGGGTCTTGTAGGCGCTGGCCAGGTAGCGCAGGACGATGCCCTCGGTGCGGGCCAGCTCGTAGAAGGAGACCAGCTCCGTGAAGGACAGGGCCCGTTCGTACATGTCCCGGATCACCGACTTCGGCGACAGGGGGTGGTCGCCGACCCAGGGGTGGCTCTTGCGGTAGGTGTTGTACGCGTGGAAGAGCAGCTCTTCCAGCGGCTTCGGATACGTGATGTCCTGGAGCCGCTCCATGCGCTCCTCGTACTCGACGCCGTCCGCCTTCATCGCGGCCACGGCCTCGCCGCGTGCCTTGTTCTGCTGGGCGACCAGGATCTGCCGCGGGTCGTCCAGGGTGGACTCGACGACGGACACCATGTCGAGGGCGTAGGAGGGCGACTCGGGGTCGAGGAGTTCGAACGCGGCGAGTGCGAACGTGGACAGCGGCTGGTTGAGCGCGAAGTCCTGCTGGAGGTCGACCGTCAGCCGGACGATGCGGCCCTCGGCGTCGGGCTTGTCGAGCTTCTCCACGATCCCGCCGTCGAGCAGCGAGCGGTAGATCGCGATGGCCCGCCGGATGTGCCTCAGCTGCTGCCTGCGCGGCTCGTGGTTGTCCTCAAGAAGGTGGCGCATCGCCTCGAACGCGTTGCCCGGACGGGCGATCACCGACAGCAGCATCGTGTGCGTCACCCGGAAACGCGAGGTCAGCGGTTCCGGATCCGACTCGATCAGCTTCTGGAAGGTGTTGTCCGTCCAGCCGACAAAGCCCTCCGGCGCCTTCTTGCGCACCACCTTGCGCCGCTTCTTCGGGTCGTCGCCCGCCTTCGCCAGCGCCTTCTCGTTCTCGATGACGTGCTCGGGCGCCTGCGCGACGACGAGCCCCGCCGTGTCGAAACCGGCCCGGCCGGCCCGGCCCGCGATCTGGTGGAACTCACGGGCCCGCAGGGTGCGCACCCGGCTGCCGTCGTACTTGGTGAGCGCCGTGAACAGCACCGTACGGATGGGCACGTTGACGCCCACGCCGAGCGTGTCCGTGCCGCAGATGACCTTCAGCAGACCGGCCTGGGCGAGCTTCTCCACCAGACGCCGGTACTTGGGCAGCATGCCGGCGTGGTGCACCCCGATGCCGTGCCGGACGTAACGGGAGAGGTTGCGGCCGAACTTCGTGGTGAAGCGGAAGTTGCCGATCAACTCCGCGATCTGGTCCTTCTCCTCACGCGAGCACATGTTGATGCTCATCAGCGCCTGCGCCCGCTCCACGGCCTGAGCCTGCGTGAAGTGCACGATGTACACCGGTGCCTGCTTGCTCTGCAGCAGGTCGGTGAGCGTCTCGGTGAGCGGCGTGAGCTCGTACTCGTAGGAGAGGGGCACCGGTCGGGTCGCCGAGCGGACCACCGCGGTGGGGCGGCCGGTGCGGCGGGTGAGATCCTTCTCGAAGAAGGAGACGTCACCCAAAGTGGCCGACATCAGGATGAACTGCGCCTGCGGCAGCTCCAGCAGCGGGATCTGCCAGGCCCAGCCGCGGTCGCCCTCGGCGTAGAAGTGGAACTCGTCCATGACGACCTGACCCACGTCCGCGTTCTTGCCGTCACGCAGTGCGATCGAGGCCAGCACCTCGGCGGTGCAGCAGATCACGGGAGCGTCGGCGTTCACGGAGGCGTCGCCGGTGAGCATGCCGACGTTCTCGGTGCCGAAGAGCTTGCACAGTTCGAAGAACTTCTCCGACACCAGCGCCTTGATCGGGGCCGTGTAGAAGGTGACCTCGTCGCGGGCCAGGGCGGCGAAGTGCGCGCCGGCGGCGATCATGCTCTTGCCGGAGCCGGTGGGCGTCGAGACGATCACGTTCGCCCCGGAGACCACCTCGATCAGCGCCTCCTCCTGATGCGGGTAGAGGGTGAGACCGCGCTCCTGCGCCCACGACTCGAAGGCTTCGTACAGGGCGTCGGGGTCGGCGGTCGGCGGCAGCTGATCGATGAGGGTCACGCACCCATCTTGCCTGGACTCGTCCCCGAGCAGGGAATCGGCTGCGGGCACGAAGATCACGGCCGCTACGCTGTGACGCCGACGCGGGGTCAGCGCACCAGGTCAACTGGACAGCGGCACACGAGGAATGGGGCGGGAAGCGGCCATGATGGGACCAGCACACTCACTGTCGGGGGCCGCGGCCTGGCTCGGCGTCGGAGCGGCCGCCGCCGCGGCCGGGCGCCCGATGCCCTGGCCGGTGCTCCTCGTCGGGGCTCTGATCTGCGCGGGCGCCGCGCTCGCCCCGGACCTCGACCACAAGGCGGCGACCATCTCGCGCGCCTTCGGGCCGCTCTCGCGCTGGACCTGCGAGGTCGTGGACAAGCTGTCGTACGCCGTCTACAAGGCGACCAGGATGAAGGGCGACCCGCGCCGCTCGGGGGGCCACCGCACGCTGACGCACACCTGGCTGTGGGCGGTCCTGATCGGCGCCGGCTGCTCGGCTGCGGCGATCACAGGGGGCCGCTGGGCGGTGCTGGCGATCCTGTTCGTGCACATGGTGCTGGCGATCGAGGGCCTGCTGTGGCGGGCGGCGCGTGGCTCCAGCAGCGATGTCCTGGTCTGGCTGCTGGCGGCGACCAGCGCATGGATTCTCGCGGGCATCCTGGACAAGCCGGGCAACGGCTCCGACTGGCTGTTCACCGCGCCGGGGCAGGAGTACCTGTGGCTGGGCCTGCCGATCGTGCTCGGCGCCCTGGTGCACGACATCGGGGACGCGCTGACGGTGTCGGGCTGCCCGATTCTGTGGCCGATTCCCCTGGGCCGCAAGCGCTGGTATCCCGTGGGGCCGCCGAAGGCGATGCGGTTCCGCGCCGGGAGCTGGGTGGAGCTGAAGGTGCTGATGCCCGTGTTCATGCTGCTCGGCGGAGTGGGCTGCGCCGCGGCTCTCAACGTGATCTGAGGCATCCGTCGCCTGACCCGGGGCACCGCACCGGATCAGGGCGCCCGTGTGGAAGGGGGGCGCTCCGAGGAGATCTCCACGTCGATCACCGGGTACGTCCGGCCGTCGTCCCACTCGATGGTCTGCTCGTCCCGCTTGGCGGCTCCCCGTGCTGGTCAGCCGGACAGGGAGTCCTCGTCGACGATGTGCATCGCGGCCTCCTCGGCGGAGGCGGCGGCGCCGTCGATGCCCACGTCGGTGGCGACGAGGGCGGCCTCCTCGTCCTCGTGCGCACCCTCGTCCGGGGCCACCAGCCGGCCGGAGCGCAGGTGGCCGACCTCGTTGTCCAGGAGTTCCCCGTCGGTTCCGGTGCAGTCACCGAGGCCGTCGTCGTCGGGCGTGTCGGGGTCGGGCAGTTCCTCGGCGAGCCGCTGGTCGAGGGTCTCACCCGCCTGGCGCTCGGCCGCCGTCACTCCGCGGTGCTCCACCGCCCAGGGGCGCTCCGGAGGGGACCAGCCGCGGTCCAGCGGGTCGTTGACGCCGTCGAAGTCCAGTGTGTCCTCGACGTCGAGCACCCCCGAGTCCTCCCGGATCTCCGAGGGATCGGGCTGGTAGACGTCGTCCCCCCAGCCGTCGGCGCTGTCCACGAGTACCTCCAGGTGGTGAGGACGGCCGTGTGCCACCGCGATGGGCGGCGGGCCGTCGGCACGCGCGGCACGGGTGTCACACGCCGCGGACCGGGTGGTTCCGGGGCGTTCCCCGAGCCAGTGCCGTTCTCCAGCCTTCCACCCCGGCTCGGGACCGCGCAACGGCACGGACGCCGCTCAGGGCCACCGCTCGCGCACCGGCACCGGGCCGAGCCCACCGTGCACCCGCCACCCCCCTACCTGGCCACCCTCCCGCCCAGCCGCGACCCGCCCACGCCAAACACCGGCGGACTCCGCCGCACGCCGCCCCTCCGCGATCCGCGCACCCCGAGCCCGGCCGTCCCGGCCGTCAGCGGATTCCACCGAACGCCGAGCGTGAACGCGAACGGACTCCGCCGCACGCCGCCCCTCCGATCCGCGCACCCCGAGCGCTGGCAGAGCCCGCCGTGGCCCGCGCATCTCGAACATCGGCGGACTCCACCGCCGGACGTCCAGGCCCGATCGCCCCAAGCTCCGGCAGTATCGGCCACGGCGCCCGGCGGTGCTGTTCCGGGCACGGTAGGTGGGGCCGCCGTGGGGAGCGCGGTGAGCGCGGTGCGCTGCGCTGCGGGTGGGCGCCTCGCTGCCGTACCGGTCGTCCGCTTGGCCGGCGGATCCTCATCCGTGCCAGGACCGCCACAGCGCGGCGTACGCGCCGCCGGCGGCGACCAGCTCGTCATGGCTGCCCAGCTCGCTGATGCGGCCGTTCTCCACGACGGCGATCACGTCGGCGTCATGGGCGGTGTGCAGGCGGTGGGCGATGGCGACCACCGTGCGGCCGTCCAGCACGCGGGCCAGGGAGCGTTCCAGGTGCCGGGCCGCGCGCGGGTCGAGCAGCGAGGTCGCCTCGTCCAGGACCAGGGTGTGCGGATCGGCGAGCACCAGCCGGGCCAGCGCGACCTGCTGCGCCTGCGCCGGGGTCAGCGTGAGACCGCCGGAGCCGACCTCGGTGTCCAGGCCGTCGGCCAGCGCCCGCGCCCAGGCGTCCGCGTCGACCGCGCCCAGGGCGGCCCACAGCTCGGCGTCCGTGGCCCCGGTACAGGCCAGCAGGAGGTTGTCGCGCAGGGTGCCGACGAAGACGTGGTGTTCCTGGTTGACGAGGGCGACATGCGAGCGGACGCGTTCCGCCGGCATCCGGGACAGCTCAGCGCCGCCCAGGGTGATCCGGCCGTCCCGCGGCGTGTAGATCCCGGCGAGCAGCCTGCCGAGGGTGGACTTGCCCGCGCCCGACGGGCCGACCAGGGCCAGCCGGGTGCCCGGGGCGACCTCCAGGGACACCTTGCGCAGCACGTCGACGCCCTCGCGGTAGCCGAAGTGCACCCGGTCGGCGTGCACGTCCCGCCCGTCCGGCGCCAGCGAGGCGTCCCCGGCATCCGGCTCGATGTCCCGCACACCGACCAGGCGGGCCAGCGACACCTGGGCGACCTGCACCTCGTCGTACCAGCGCAGGATCAGGTTCACCGGGTCGACGAGCATCTGCGCGATCAGGGCGCCCGTGGTCAGCTGGCCCACCCCGATCCAGCCGTGCAGGACGAACACCCCGCCGACCATGAGGACCGAGCCCAGCACGATGACGTGCACGGCGTTGATGACCGGGAAGAGCACGGACCGCAGCCAGAGCGTGTACCGCTCCCAGGCCGTCCACTCCTTGATCCGCCGCTCCGACAGAGCGACACGGCGGTCGCCGAGCCGGTGCGCCTCGATGGTGTGGCCCGCGTCCACCGTCTCGGCGAGCACGGCGGCGACCGCCGCGTATCCGGCGGCCTCGGAGCGGTAGGCGGAGGGTGCCCGTTTGAAGTACCAGCGGCACCCGGCCACCAGCACCGGCACGGCGAGCAGCACGGCGGCCGCCAGCGGCGGCGCCGTCACCACGAGCCCACCGAGCAGCAGCAGGGCCCACACGACGCCGATGGCCAGCTGGGGCACGGCCTCGCGCATCGCGTTGGCCAGGCGGTCGATGTCGGTGGTGATGCGGGAGAGCAGGTCGCCGGTGCCCGCCCGTTCCAGCACGCCCGGAGGCAGCCCGACCGACCGGACGAGGAAGTCCTCGCGCAGGTCGGCCAGCATCCGCTCGCCGAGCATCGCGCCCCGCAGCCGCACCTGCCGTACGAACACGGCCTGCACGGCGAGCGCGAGCGCGAACAGCCCGGCGGTCAGGCCGAGATGAAGCTCCCGCTCCTCGTCCGACACCCGCTCGACCAGGCCGCCGAGCAGGTACGGCCCCACCATGGACGCGATCACGGCCACCGTGTTGACCACGATGAGCAGCAGGAAGGCCCGGCGGTGCCGGTGAAACAGCTCGGCGACGTAGGCCCGTACGGTCGCCGCCGCGCCGACGGGCAGGGTGGTGGCGGTCGTCGGGGCCGCCGGGTCGTACGCCGGTGGCGCAACGCCGATCATGCGCTCTCCTCGATCTCTTCCAGCTCCTGCCGCGCGCCCACCAGGGCGGCCTTGTCCGCCGCGGCCGGTTCGTCGTCCGTCTCCCGCGTGACCACGGCCCGGTATCGCGGTTCGCTGTCGATCAGTTCGCGGTGCACGCCGACCGCCGCCACCTCGCCCTCGTGGACGAGGGCGACCCGGTCGGCGCGGTCGAGCAGCAGCGGTGAGGAGGTGAACACCACGGTCGTGCGCCCCGAGCGCAGCCGGCGCAGCCCGTCCGCGATCCGTGCCTCGGTGTGCGAGTCGACCGCGGAGGTCGGCTCGTCCAGCACCAGCACCTCCGGGTCGGTGATCAGCGACCGGGCCAGCGCGAGCCGCTGGCGCTGGCCACCGGACAGGGAGCGCCCGCGTTCGGTGATGCGGGCGCCCATCGGGTCCGCGGAGTCCAGCGATCCCTGGACGAGCGCGTCCAGGACGTCGCCGCACTGCGCCGCGTCCAGCGCGTCCGCGGTCCGTACGGTCCCGGAGGCGGGAACGTCGAGCAGTTCGCGCAGGGTGCCGGACAGCAGCACCGGATCCTTGTCCTGGACGAGGACGGCGGTACGGGCGCTGTCCAGGGGGAGGTCGTCCAGGGGCACCCCGCCGAGCAGCGCCGAGCGGCCCGGCTCGGTGGGATGGCCGCCCAGCCGCTCCGCGAGCCGGCCCGCCGCGTCCGGGTCGCCGCAGACCACGGCGGTGAGACGGCCGGCGGGAACGAGCAGACCGGTGCCGGGGTCGTACAGGTCGCCGCCCGGCACCTCCGCCTCGCGGGTGCCCTCGGTGGCCGTGGACCGTTCCAGCGACAGCACGCGGGCCGCCCGTTTGGCCGACGGGCGCGAGAAGGAGTACGCCATGGCGATCTCCTCGAAGTGCCGCAGCGGGTAGTTGAGGACCATGACCGCGCTGTAGACGGTGACGAGTTCGCCGACGGTGATGCGGCCCTGGCGGGCCAGGTGGATGCCGTGCCAGACCACGGCGATGAGCAGCAGTCCGGGCAGCAGCACCTGGATGGCGGAGATCAGCGACCACATCCGGGCGCTGCGCACCGCGGCGTGCCGTACCTCCTGCGAGGCCCGGCGGTAGCGGTCGAGGAACAGTTCCTCGCCGCCGATACCGCGCAGCACACGCAGCCCGGCGACCGTGTCCGAGGCCAGCTCGGTGGCCCGGCCCGCCTTCTCGCGCTGCACGTCGGCGCGGCGCGTAGCACGGGGCAGGAGCGGCAGCACCGCGAGGGCCACCATGGGCAGTCCGACGGCGACGACCACGCCCAGGGCGGGCTGGTAGACGAGGAGGCCGACACAGACCACGACGACCGTCAGCGCGGCCGCGGCGAACCGGGAGACGGCCTCGACGAACCAGCCGATCTTCTCGACGTCACCGGTGGAGACGGCCACCACCTCGCCGGCGGCGACCCGCCGGGTCAGGGCGGAGCCCAGCTGGGCGGCCTTGCGTGCCAGTAGTTGCTGGACGCGCGCGGCGGCCGTGATCCAGTTGGTGACGACCGCCCGGTGCAGGAAGGTGTCGCCGAGGGCGATGCCCGTGCCGCACAGCAGCATCAGACCACCCGTCAGGGCGAGCCGGGTGCCGGAGCGGTCGACGACCGCCTGGACGGCGAGTCCGACGCAGAAGGGCAGGGCCGAGACGGAGACGAAGTGCAGCAGGCCCCAGGCGAGTGACTTCAGCTGTGCGCCCAGCTGGTTCCGCCAGAGCCACCACAGGAATCGGGGGCCCGACCGCGCGTCGGGGACGCCTGGATCGCAATACGGAAGGTCTTGAATCTGCATGACGTCCCAGTGGCTCGTGTCAGGGGAGGGGGGAGCGGCGAGGAGCGCGGACAAGCCGTGACAGATTCGCGTCGCAGAGTGGTGAATTTCAAACGGTTTTCCTCGACCGCCACCTGAATCCACCGAGTTCAGGCCAAGGGACCCCGGCCCCGGTGCGTTGCGCCCGGGGGCCGGTCACCCGACTCGGTGAATGCCCGGAAGATCGCACGATCAGCCGGTGCGTACTGCCACCATGGCCCGGTGCACATCGAGAACGACAGCGTGCGGCGGCGTGGGACGGCTGCGGTCGCCGCCCTGGGAACGCTCCTCGCGACCCTCACTGCGTGCGGCGGCCCCGCATCCGGCCCGGCCCGTACCGGCGGAGCGCCGGCGTCCGTCGGCCGGACAGCGCAGGGCCCGACCGTATCCTCGGCCCCCACGACCGACCCGACCCGGATCCCCGGCGTCGGCGCCCGCCTCCACCGGCGGATCCCCGCCGACTCCCGGCAGATCGTGGCCGTCTACGGCGAGGGCGCGGACTCCGCCGACTCCAGGCTGGTGCTGTACACCCGGCGTGGTGCCGAGTGGCACCCGACGGGCAGTTGGCCCGCCCACAACGGACGGCACGGCTGGACCGCTGACCACCACGAGGGGGACCAGCGCAGCCCGGTCGGTGTCTTCACCCTCTCCGACGCGGGCGGTGTGCTCCCCGACCCGGGCGCCCGCCTGCCGTACGACCACGACGTGAGCGCCTATACGCCCCCGGCCGACTGGGACGAGGCGCACCAGCACGACTTCGACTACGTCATCGCCATCGACTACAACCGCCTGCCGGGCACCCCGCCGCGCGACGCCGGCCGTCCCTGGGGTGCGGACAGGGGCGGCGGCATCTGGTTGCACATGGACCACGGCAGCGGCACCTCGGCCTGCGTCAGCGTCTCCCAACAGGCCATGGAGGTCCTGCTGCGCACGCTCGACCCGGCCCGCGATCCGGTCGTGGTGATGGGGGACCGGGCGGAACTGGCCGCCTAGCGCCCGGCCGGACGGTCGTCCGTGCGCGACGGCGGCGGTCCTGCCCCGGCCGGGGCGCTCTCGATGACGTCCACGTCGCTCGCCCGGACGTAGGCGAGCCGGTGGCCGAACTGGATCTCGTAGTATC
The DNA here is from genome assembly GCF_055603265.1 of Streptomyces sp. NPDC037288. NCBI lineage: Bacteria > Bacillati > Actinomycetota > Actinomycetes > Kitasatosporales > Streptomycetaceae > Streptomyces > Streptomyces sp. NPDC037288. Next base: position 29,279 of record NZ_JBVJVY010000040.1, on the reverse strand, counting down.
CCTCGTGGCCCTTCACCACCGGGTCGGGTTTGTCGACGATGGACGACCGGGGGACGTACGAACTGCGGACGCGGGCCTGTGTCACATACCGCTGGCCCGCCCGCAACCGATAGGGCAGCGGCGATTCGGGCTCCTCATCCACGCCCTCGGGATAGGCGTCCTCCTCCGGGAGGGCACGCCCGAACACCGGGATCTCGTCCACGCCTTCCTTCGGCGTCACCATCCGGCCGCTCGCGCCGACGGCCGTCGGGTGTTGCGCCGGGTTCCTGAACCACGCCCTGTGACCCTGGAACCAGATCGCCGTCCAGTCGCCGCTGCGGTCGGCGACGGCGAAGGTCTGGCCGGCGGAGACGCGTGAGCCCAGGTCGTTGACGTCCTCCGTGGACGGGTCGCCGTCCGGCTTGCGGCCGGGGTCCTGGATCAGCGGGGCGTTGTCGTCCGGGCGGGTGTGGAGGCGCACGGCGCTGGACCCGTGCGGCGCACACGGCTGACCGTCGCCCTTGCAGCCGGTGAACCGTGGCCTGTGGGCGGCGTAGTCCGGCAGGATCATCACCATGTCGCTGTCCGGCCCGGCCGATGCCCGCAGCGGCGCGCCGAGCAGGTCGAAGTAGTGCCGCCAGTCCCAGAAGGGACCGGGGTCGTCGTGCATGTCGGGGATGGAGTCGGCGGTCGGCGCCGGCACGTTGTCGTGGCCGATGATGTGCTGCCGGTCCAGCGGGACCTGGTACTTCTTCGCCAGGTAGCGCACCAGGCGCGCCGATGCCCGGTACATCGGTTCCGTGTACCACTTGCCGGGCTGGGTGAGGAAGCCCTCGTGCTCGACGCCGATCGAGCGGGCGTTCACGAACTGGCTGCCGGAGTGCCAGGCCTCGTCCTTGGTCCTCACGTGCTGGGTGATGTGGCCGTCGCTGGAGCGGACCGAGTAGTGCCAAGACGCCTCCGTGGGATCCTGCACCGTCTTGAACATGTTCGGCAGATACGCCTCGGTGTCGTGGATGACGATGTAGTTGATCTTCTGGTCGACGGGCCGGTTGCCGAGGTCGTGGTTGCCGTAGTCGCCGTCCTCGTCGATCTCCTCGTACGGCGCGCTGAGCCAGTCGCAGGCCAGCTCCGCGGGGCACTCGACCTGCTTGGGCCGCGGTGGGGTCTGTGCCCGTGTGACGCGGGGGCGGACGCCGGGGTTGGCGGCGAGGGTGACGTCCTGTCCTTCGGCGGTGGTGCGGTGTGCCCCCTTTCGGATCACGTCGAAGACGTCGTTCGCGTACGTCGTCGCGGCCGAGACGTCACGGGTGCCCGGGTAGTGCTGCACCGCCTCCCACCAGTCCGCGGGGTTCTCGCTGAGGGGCTTGCCGAGCTGGCGTTGCGTGGCCGCCAGGATCGCCGCGCCGCCGCGGATGTTGGCGGTGGGGTCCGTCCGCAGGCGTTCGGCCGGGACCTCGATCAGGCGTGCGGCGCGGTCCAGGTCCGCCGGCTGCACGGTGTGGCCGGGCGCAGGGGTGGCCTCGGGTGCGGCAGGGATTCCGGTCGCCCCCGCGTGCGGCCGGGGGCCGGCGCCGTGCTCCGCCGAGGGGCCTGCTGCCGCTGTGGGGGCCTCGGTCCGGCCGGGATCCACCAGGTGCATCGGCCCGTAGCCGCCCGCGACGCTGGGAGCGCCCGGATGGGTGTCCCAGCGCGTCTGCATGTAGGACACGCTCATGAGCACACTGCGCGGCACGTGGAACTCGCGGGCGGCCTCCGCGAAGGTGTTCTGCAGTTGCTGGTCCGGTGTCTCGTCGTCGGCCAGGGGGATGAGCAGCAGCGGCACCAGCACCGCCGCCGACGCGATCACGCAGGCCGTCCGGCGGCACTCGCGAAGGGAGTTGGGAACACGTGGGGCGGCCGGTCTTCTCATTGCACGGTTCTCCAGACATGTCGTCACCACCAGAACACAGGGAGATGTCCTGGACGCCACCCCTGGTACGTTTCCGTGCCTTTCGCGCCGTGTCGCGCCAAGCGTCACCGGGGTGGCCGAGCGGCCGGGCAGGGGCCACTCGGTCGGCGGCGTGCCGGCTCAGTCCTCGACCGGGTCCACCTGCCAGTCGGGGTGGCCCGGCATGGGCGGGGTGTGCGGCCCGTACAGCCACGGGGTCAGGAACGGCCTGAGGTCCTCGCCCGCGACCTGCGACGCGAGTGCGATGAAGTCCCGGGTGCCGGCCGCCCGGCCCTGATACGCCGTCACCCAGGAGCGCTCGATCCGGCCGAAGGTCTCCGCGCCGACCTTCTCCCGCAGGGCGTACAGCACCAGCGCGGAGCCGTCGTAGCGCATCACCTTGAACAGCGTCGGCTCCGTGGGCTCGGCGGGTGCCCCCGCGTCGTGCCGCCACTGGTCGTGCTGTTCGTAGGCCGCCCGCATCGCGGCCTCCAGGCTGACGCCGCCGTGCTCGTCGGAGTACAGACGTTCGTAGAAGCGCGCGTGACCCTCGCTCAGCCACAGGTCGGACCAGCGCCGGATGGCGACGCTGTCACCCGTCCAGTGGTGGGTCAGCTCGTGTACGAGGTTGCGTTCGGCGTCGACCCGGTCGCCCAGCAGATCGTCCTTCGGCACGATGGACAGCGACTGCGTCTCCAGGGCCACCGGCAGGTCGGTGTCGCCGACCAGCACGCCGTAGCGGCGGAACGGGTACGGGCCGAGCCGCTGTTCCAGCCATGCGAGATGCTCCGGGGTGAGCGAGCGGAAGTCCTCCGTGTCGCGGACCAGGCCGTCCGGGACCACGTCCCGGACGGGCAGTCCGCGCGGGCCGGTGCTGTCGGCGAACGTGAACCTCCCGATCGCCATCTGGACCAACTGTGCCGCGATCGGCTGCTCGGAGTCATAGGTCCACCTGATGCGTCCGTCGGGTCGCCGGGCGGTGCCGACCAGGCGGCCGTTGGCCGCCGCGCTGATGCCGGGCGGGGTACTGATGTGGAAGGTGACGGGCGCCCGCAGGCTCGGGTGGTCGTTCGCCGGGAAGATCAGTTTCGCGCCGTCGGGCTGAGCGCAGACCAGGGTGCCGTCGGCGGTGGGCACCCAGCCGTAGTCCTGGATCGCGTCGTCGCGGTGCCGGCTCCGGGTCGGGTCGGCGGTGTAGGTGACGCGGACGGAGAACGTCCTTCCGAGGGCGATGGGGCGTGCGGGGGTGACGACGAGTTCGTCGCGGTCGCGTACGACGGTGGCCGGTGCGCCGTCGACCGTGACCTGGTGCAGCGTGTTGCCCGCGAAGTCGAGGTCGAAGCGGGACAGGGACTGCGTGGCGGTGGCGCTGAGGGTGGCCGCGGCGGCGAACGGCGTCCGGGGCGCCCGCCAGTCGAAGTCGAGCGTGTAGTGGCTGACCGTGTAGCCGCCGTTGCCGGCGAGCGGCATGAGCGGGTCACCGATGCCCGGCGCGCCCGGGGAGGGTGCCGGGCCCGAGGAGGCGGTCGGGCCCGGAGCGGGCGAGCTGTGGGAGCCGTGCGAGAACAGGGCGGCGAACGCGGCCGCACCGGTGAAGGCACCGGCGAGGGCCAGGGACAGGGTCACGCGAGGGGTTCGGAGGGCAGGGCGGGGGCGCCGGTGCCGGGACTCGTGCTGTGAGGAGCCTGCTGGGCGGCCGGCGGGCATGATCTCCATGACCGCACTATGTCAGTGAGGTGTGCTTATAGCACTAAATGTTCCGCTGTGTGGTCGGCCGGCATGCGCTCCCGCCGGACCGACCGGCGCGGTGACCGTCGTCCGATCTGCTCATTGCGGTCGGGGGTCAACTCCCCGTAGAACACCGGCCATGAGAAGACGGATAGTCATGTCCATGCTCGCCGGAGCGACCCTCCTGGCGGGCGCGCTCTTCGGCACCGGAGCCGCTGCCGCGCAGGCGGCCGACGTTCCGGCCGAGTTCGGCACCGACTGGCACGACCCGGTCACCGCGGCACCGCCCGTCGACCGGCCGCACGCCCCGTCCTGTCAGGTCACGCTCGCCGACGCCCGGTTCCGCGACTTCACGCCCTACCGGGGCGCGTACACCCCGCCCCGGGGCTGCGGCGGCCGCTGGAGCAAGGTCGTCCTGCGGCTCGACGGCAAGGTGAAGGGCCGTCAGTACGACCGCCTGGGCTATCTGCACGTCGGCGGTGTCGAGATCCTGCGCACCTCCACACCGGAGCCCTCGCCCGACGGCATCGCATGGCACGTCGAGAAGGACGTCACCCGCTACAGCGACACCTTCCGGAGTGCGCAGGACGTCGAGATGCTGATCGGCAACGTCGTGGACGACACCTACACCGGCGTCATCGACGTGCACGTCACCCTGACCTTCTACGCGGGCCGTCCCGCGGAGCGGACACCCGACCGCGTGCTCACCCTGGCCGGCACGCCCGACGGCACGACCCTCACCGCGCCGCGCAACAGCGAACGGATCGTCGCCGAGGTCTACACGACCGGTTCGGGCGGCGGCTGCGAGGAGTTCTGGTACCTGACGGTGGCCGACCCGGCGTCGTACTCCTGCAAGGCCGATCACGGCCCCTACCGCGAGGTGCAGATCAAGGTCGACGGCCGGCTCGCCGGAATCGCCGCGCCGTTCCCGAACGTCTGGACCGGCGGCTGGTCCAACCCCTTCCTCTGGTACGTCCTCCCGGCGCCGGGAGCCTTCGACGTCCGGCCGGTCACCTACGACCTCACCCCCTTCGCCGGCCTGCTCGACGACGGCCGTCCGCACCGCGTCGAGGTCTCGGTGGCCGGCGTGCCCGCGGGCCAGCCGGGCTGGAGCGCGCCGGTGAACGTCCTGGTCTGGCAGGACGCGCACCGCGACCACGTCACCGGCGCGCTGACCGCGGACCGGGCGACGGACATCGCCAACTCCTCCGTGTACACGCCCGGTTCGGAGAACCGCGTGACCACCGACGCCGGGCACCGGCTCACCGTCTCGGGATACCTCGACACCTCGCACGGCCGCGTGACCACCACCGTCACCCGGACGCTCGCCAACACCTCCGTCCACCGCTGGACCGACGGCGAGAACACGGACGGGCTGGACGCGGCCTGGTCCGACGACCAGTCGGTCACCGTCGGCGGACACGGGCCCGTGCGGGCGACGTACACACACCGGACGTACACCATGAACGGCGCGACGACCATCGGCACGGACAGCCGGCTGCGTACCGTGCTGACGCTCGGCGACCGTGCGTCGGTCGTGGAACTGCGGGACGGCCGGCGCACCGCGTGGTCGCGGCTCGACGACACCTACAGCGGCGACGCGGCGTACACCATGAACGTCCCGCGCGACCAGCGGCACGCGATCGGCGCGTCGAGCGAGCGCTATCGGCTGTACGGCTCCGCCGGCTGCTACGACCGTGCGCTGGCCACGGCGCAAGGGGCGCTGACGGAGGACCACGACCGCTGTTGAGCACGGATCGCCGGCGAGGGATGCCGGTGAGGGGGGCCGGTGAGGGAACGCCGACGAGGGGACGGCCGCCGCCTTGACCAGGCGCGTGCAACCGTCACCACGCGGCTGGGGGGGGGGGGGGGGGGGGGGGGGGGGGGGGGGGTGGGGGGGGGGGGGGGGGGGGGGGGGGGGGGGGGGGGGGCTTCGCCCGTGCGTTGCGTCGGGC